>NZ_CP119793.1 GCF_029338295.1 Haladaptatus sp. QDMS2 | reverse complement strand
GACGGAACGAGCACCTCCGAAACGTTATCGAGCGCCGCCTCAGCCTCGATTACTCGCCGCATCTCATCGAGTGCCTGCGATTTGATCGATCGGTGGAGGAGTTTAATTTCTCGGTCGGCGCGTTTGATTCCCTCTACGAACGTCTCTTGAAGCCAGGTATGCTTCGCTTCAGGCGTCATGTTCTCCGTCCAACTCGCGACACTCGTCCCGAGACCGGTAAGCTTCGGGTATTCGTTTAGTACCTCCGTGACGCACGCACGCGTGTATTCTTTGATTTTATCTGCAGGATCGTTGTACTGGTGTACGCCGTGGGCCTCGGCGAATTCGGGTGTAGTGTGGATATTCCAATTGACGATGTAGGTCTCGACGCCGCGATTGGCCGCCATGCGAAAGAGTTCGTGCCAAAAGTTCTGCCATCGCTCCAGTTCCTCGTCCGTGAACGGGCTGGCTTCCGGATAGGCGTGGGGTTTGATCATGTAGGGAAACGGGTGGAGATTCCACAGCGTCAGCGCGTTAAACCGGTTGCGCGCCATCATGTCAAGGAACGCACGCCAGAACTCGAGATCCCGACACGTCTCAAAATGAATCTCCGTCTGCTCACCATCGCGGTAGGGTGACCAGGGGAGGTTGAATTTGAGCGCACGGAACTCGACTGACGGAGTCGCCGTTTTCTCCTGGATTTCCTCGATTTTTGTCCCCGCTCGAAGCTGCTCGCAGAGGTCCAACGCCCCGTACATTCCGCCGGTGTCGTCAGCCGCCGAAACGAGAAGGGTGGATTCATCGCCGATTCGAATCCGGGAAATCGTATACCCTTCTGGGTCATGAGACGACGGAATGAGAGTTTCATCGGTCAGCTCCGCCAGCTGGTCTCTATCCGCGCTGTTTCCGAGGAGAACGATGCTCGGTGAATCATTTCTTGATAAATCACCGAGGTTGGTTTGGGTGACCGCAGCGCGGCATTCGAGGATAGCGACGAGATCGTTCACGCCGAATCTGAGTTGCGGAGAGTTGGTTCGATACGCGATACTGAGTTCGTGGCTAGTAGTCGTGGACATTAGCAGGTCGACCTCTGTCATTAGAACGCCCCTCGCGAAGTCTCTTAACTCTATGTGCGTCCGAAGAGGATAACTGGAAAACAACGTCCATGAAGGGTGAAAATCCGACGAATATGGCGTGTTCAGTTGACAGTATCTTCGGTGATTCGGTAAGAATGAGGCCGACCGGATATTGACTGGCAGGATATCCCAGCTGGTTAGAGATCTCGAGCTAAGAACCAGTAGTTATAAATCGATTGTGAAGACATCACATGGTAGGCGTGTGAAAGCATGACACAAACATTAGATGATATCATAACCAGGGTTGCTGCGTACACGGTCAGCCGTGACATGGAACACGAAAGTTGGGAGCGCGCGACCGCTGTGAACGGACTTCTCGCAAATGAAATCCGAATTGATGAGGCTCACGAACTCGTGGAAAGTGCGGTAGAAACACAGACAAGCGCTGGTCAACTGGCGTACGGGTATGGCGACCAAGCCTCTTTCAGGGAGTCTCGGTCGAGAGAATGGACGAAATACGACCTATCGTCGTATTTCCCGACAGCAAACACAGCGTCGATGGCGTCGAGCGTCCTAGAGTTTTACGATCGAACCGGCGACGAACGGTACCTCGATGCGGTTCGAAAACAGTATGAGTACTTCGAAACGGTCGACCGTACGCGAGATGGTGGCATCTCCCGCCGCGATGGACCAATCGAGTTGTTCACCGAGGTTCTCTATTTCCTCTGTCCCTGGTACGTGCGGTACGGGCTGCTCACCGACAATGATGAACCCGTTGAGGATGCGGTACACCGATCAAAATCCACGCAAAGCACCTTCAAGATCCGCATACTGGCTTGTTCCGGCATATTTGGCGTGAGACGCCCGACTACTATCCTGCGAGTGAGTACTGGGGTCGTGGGGTTGGATGGGCGACCGCTGGGCTTATTGACACACTCGGGCTGTTGCCGGAGGATCATTCCGAGCGAGAGACGGTGCGGGAGATTCTTGAGCGCGTCGTCGACGGTCTCCTGGTCTATCAAGATGACACCGGTTTCTGGCGTCAACGGGTCGACGACACGAAATCCCCGCTGGAACTGTCTGGCACAGCATTTTTCACCTACACGATTCAGCGAGCACTCAACGAGGGTATTCTCGATGGAGCACCGTATGCAGCCGCTGCTGAGAAGGGGATGGATGCGTGCATCGGCGCTGTTCGGGAAGATGGGGCAGTTCAACGGGTCGCGAAACCACCCGCGAGTTCGTTCGCGCCGCTTGGTATCACCTCGTACGGCCAAGGGAGTTTTCTCCTCGCCGCGAGTTGTTTCGTTTGAGTCGAGTAAAAGAGAATAACCAGGTGTTCAGTAGATACCTGCGATTAACTTCGATCTCATGTTTTTCATGGGGTGGTGGATAGCTCCTGTCAGGATTCGCGGTGAACGAGGAGAAGCCACTTAAGTACCGTTGCGGTCGTCCCATCTTCCTTTGTGAGTTCACAGTTAATCGTGATGACACCTGTTTCCTCATTTCGAACCTCTTTATTGATGACTTCCGCCTCCAGATGGACAGTGTCACCAATGAAAACTGGGTTCACGAACCGAATCTTGTCGAATCCATAGAGGGCGTAGGTTTGGAAGTTCCACGGCGTACTCGCCATGAGTCCCTGAATCAACGTGACGTTTAGTGCGCCGTGAGCGATTCGGCGACCATATGGTGTCGTTTCTGCGTACGCTTTGTTTGTGTGTAACTCACCGTAGTGTCCTCAAGGCCGGCGAAGCCGTGGATATCGGATTCGGTGATAGTTCGTCCGTAGGACGTACGCGTTTCTCCAACTGGTACCTCCTCGAAATACCGTTTCTCTGCTCTCATATCAGACGTATGCATGTCTTCCACTTCGATATTAATACCTATTGGTCACGGTCATTCAAGACAGCCGTGTCGGTCTCACGGTTCTTTTCTGGGGGGTATCGACGTCTGAAAGTGCTCCAGCACAGTGCTCGTTTGGGACGGAAGTTAGCGGCGGTCGTTGAGTTGGCGACACCCAAAATAATGGCAGAAATTCTATATGATGATTTAAGTAGGTGAGTTAACAATTGGACCTAATGATGAGCGAAATAGATAACCGGCAATCACCCGTCCCCGACATCGACGAGGACTTCTTCGCCGAGGAGCTCTTTGCCGAAGACCGCTTCGACGACGACCTCTTTGGTTCCGAGATTGGCCGTCTGGTCGACGAGGAGGCAGGGGATATATTATCGCGTCCGCCCGCGCCGTTGCGGACGCCGTTCGTTCGACGCTGGGGCCCAAAGGGATGGACAAAATGTTGATCAGCGATATCGGAACCGTCACTATCACCAACGACGGGGTGACGATTTTGCGAGAAATGAGGGTCGACAATCCAATTGCGAAGGTCATCATCGAGGTTGCGAAAGTTCAGGAGGAAGAGGCTGGCGATGGCACGACTACGGCCGTGGTGCTGGCGGGTGAATTATTGAAGCGCGCCGAACGCCTGCTTGAGGAGGGGGTTCATCCCACCCGAATCGTCGGAGGGTTCAATCTTGCAGTTGAGGAGGCACTCAGACAGGTCGATAACCTCTCAGAGCAGGTGGGGCCGGATGACGAGACACTCCTCCAAACGCTTGCGGAGACGAGCATGACCGGGAAAAATGCCGATCAAGTGAAGCAAATGCTCAGCGGACTCGTCGTCGATGGAGTTCGTATCGCCGCTACCGAAACAGCAGATGGAGAGCGAGTGGTAGACATCCGAGATCTCGCAGTCGAAACCCAAGTTGGGCACGCAGCAGCCGAATCGACGCTCGTCTCCGGTGCGGTGTTCACGCGAGACGCAGTACACGACGATATGCCCTACGAGGTCGATGATGCGCGGATTTTGCTTCTCGATTCTCCGATTACGTCCGACGAACTCGAAAGCGGATCGGGATCACACATCGAAGTCGATGACCCCTCGCAGCTCAAAGCGTTTCGCGACAGTGAGGAGGCTACGCTCCGAGAGATTGTAACCCGCTTCGTCGATGGTGGGGTGAACGTCATATTCTGCTTAGAGAAAATCGACGACCTCGCGCGGTCCATGCTCGCAAAAGAAGGAATTCTGGCACTCCAGAACGTCAGCGAGGAGCGATTGGCCTTCCTGGAAACCCTCTTCGACATAGCCGCCATCTCCGACCTGCGAACAGTGAACGCAGACCGCCTTGGGCATGGATGCGTTCGTCGCGATGAATACGACGAGTTGTTCCTCGTTGAACCCTCTAATGCGGCCTGCGCAACACTCCTCGTCCGGGGATCTACTCCACACCTCGTAAATGAATTTGAGCGAAACATCAACGATGCGATCGATGTTGTCGCGCAGGTCGTCCGGAACGGTCATGCGGTACCTGGTGCCGGCGCAATCGAGATCGAAGTGGCCGCGCGGATTCGTGAGTACGCAGACGGTGTTCCGGGCCGGGAACAACTTGCCGTGAATGCCTTTGCTGACGCGGTTGAATTCGTGCCGCGAACGCTTGCGGAGAACGCTGGAACGGACCCAATTGATGCGCTCATCAGTCTTCGAACCGCCCATGAACGCGGCAACACTTCTGTAGGACTTGATGCGGCTTCTGGAGCGCCCTTCGATGCCATGGAAGCTGGCGTGATTGAACCTGCGTACGCAAAAAAACACGCCCTCGTAGGGGCTGTCGACGCAGCGAACGTAATACTCGGCATCGACGAAATAATGACCGTTGAAGATCCGTTCGTAACCGACCCAGCTGAGGTCGATATCAGCGCAGACGACCTTCCCGACGAGACGCAAGGACTCGGTGATCTCGAACGATGAGGCTGAACGACCCCAACCGCGCTCACAGCGGCAAGGACAGACGGTCCGTCATCGGCTCAGCAATCATCTCGAGGGCTATTCACTACAAGATCAACCAACGAACAGCGATGACGACGCAACACATCACAAACTCATGGTAAAAAATCGATCGGCCAGTCAGAACGATATCGAGGACAAGGAATCGAACGTCACTAACATCAGCATCCAAGCAGGAGTTGCACTCTCGGACCTGCTCCGACCGACCTTCGGACCAACTGGACGTGATAAGATGATCGTCGATTCAAACCAGATGGTCATCATCACGAACAATGGGGCGACTATTCTGGGCGAGGTCGACGTCGAGATGGACATCATCCCGTCGGCGAGACTTATCACCGAACTCGTCCAGTCACAAGGAGAGCGATTCGGCGACGGAACGAAGACCGCGACGATTTTTGCGGGAGAACTTATGCGCCGTGCGGAGACTCTCGTCGAAAAGGGACTGCACCCGAGCAGCATCGTTGACGGCTATCTGTGGGCTTCCGATCGAACAGCAGACCTCATGGCGCAACATTCGTTTGAGGTTACGGTCAACAACACCGAACACTTAGAGCACGTCGCGAAGGTGGCGATGACGGGACGAGGAACGACTGCGATCGGTGACACCCTCGCGAACCTCGTCGTGGAGGCAGTTCGAACGGTCGAACAGGACGGTGATATAAATCTCGACTACATCACGACGACCACGATACCTGGGGGTGTTGTAGGAGACTCAGTCCTCTACAGCGGGGTGTTAATCGACACTACGGACCCAGTACTCACCAGTATGCCACGAGCTGTCGAAGATGCGCGCATTGCCTGTGTTGACGCGCCAATACAGCCAACCGGCGCACGCAGAGGGTCTGCGGAGATACATTTTGAACGTCCCGAGGACGTAACACAATTCCACGACTATGAGTACAGCGCTGCCGAGCAACTCGTAAACGAACTCGTGGACCACGGCGTGAACGTCGTGTTCTGCACGAAAGACATCAGCCAGAAAACCCGGCTTCTGCTGAGTGAAAACGGAATACTCGCAACCAAGCGCACACTTTCGCAAGACGTCGAGCAGATTGCACGGGCGACGGGCGCAAGCGCCATATCCGACATCTACGAGCTCGAACCGTCAGACATCGGGCTGGCCGACCGAGTCGAGTTACGCCAGTTCGGGCGAGAACAGCTGTTCGCTATCGAAGGTTGCGAGGACCCTCGCAGTGCCACGCTTCTCCTCCGGGGCGGAATCGAACACAGTCTTGACGAAGTCGAACGCACGGTCAGAAACGGCATCGCCACGGTGCGAGCTACGATACAGTCAGGATGTCTCGTACCAGGGGCAGGTGCAGTAGAAACGGAGGTCGGTCGCATTCTACGAGCAGAGGCCAACGACATCGCCGACCGACGACAACTTGCAATTCGCGCGTACGCCGATGCGCTCGAAGTCATTCCACGAACACTCGCCGTAAACATGGGGCACGACCCGATAGACACCCTTGTCGAACTCCGGAGACGACACGACATGAATCATCGCAACGCTGGCGTCGTTCCGGACGAAGGTGTCGTCGACGATGTTGTCGAGGCAGGTATCGTCGAACCGCATAACGTGAAGCTCCAGGCGATTATCGGTGCATCGGAGGTCGTTTTCCAGGTGCTCAAAATCGACGATGTTATTCCAGCAAAGCTTTCGGACGAACCCTACTAACGTTGAGATAGTTGAATTGGAAATGCTCGCTAGGACCGTCACTCGTGACCGGACGGCGGAACGGGACGGTACGGCTCTTCGAGATACGTGAGATCGGCCTCGGAAAGCGTGATGTCAAGCGCCTCTACGGCCTCCTCTAACTGCTCGACGGTCGTCACACCGACGATGGGTGCATCGACACCGCTTTTGTGGAGGTGCCACGCAAACGAAATCTGGGCCATTGAAACGCCCTTCTCGTCAGAAAGTTCCTGCACGCGTTCATTGATGGCCTGCCCATTCCCCTGGAAGTAGGGATGGGTCTGGGTGTAGTCTTCCGTTTCTCCGCGGGTGGTTGCTTCGAGCTGATTATGTGGACGCGCAAGATACCCTTTGGCCAGTGGACTCCACGGAATGACACCAATGCCTGTCTCTTGGCAAAGTTGGAGCATCTCACGCTCCTCCTCGCGGTAGAGTAGATTGTAGTGGTTTTGCATCGTAGCGAACCGATTGAGGCCGAGTGCCTCACTCGTGTAGAGAGCCTTGGCGAACTGATAGGCCCACATCGACGAAGCACCCAAATACCGGACCGTCCCTCGGCGAACTGCGTCGTCGAGCGTGCGGAGCGTCTCCTCGATAGGTGTGTTGTAATCCCATCGGTGGGTCTGATAGAGGTCGATGGTATCCATCCCGAGGCGCTCCAGGCTGTTCGCAGTTCCTGCTCAATTGCCTTTCGCGAGAGCCCACTAGCATTGGGATTTGTCTCATCCATTTCTCCGTAAACCTTTGTCGCGACAACCAATCGGTCGCGGTCGTAATCGCTGAGGACGTTCCCGACGATTCGTTCGGATTCACCTTTCGAATAGACGTTCGCGGTATCGAAGAAGTTGATGCCGAGATCGAGCGCCCGCTCGATGATTTCGGCGCTTTCTTCCTGTGTGAGCTTCCACTCGCGATCCGTTCCAAAACTCATGCAACCGAGGCAAATTCGACTGACCGTCATGCCAGTGCTTCCGAGGGTTGTGTACTCCATACCAGAGGTAGATTCACAAGCAGCCGTTATAAGTTCCCCGTACGTGCAACTCAGTATTGTTGCCTCGCTCGAATATCGAGCGCTGCAGACGAATATACTGGATTCACTGATTGATGCAGTACCAGATAATGAGCAGACGAGAATCCCCCGCGATTGCTCCGTTTGCATCGACGGTCTCAGGCGACGATTGAATTTGACAGTCGTCACAATACTTAAATAATTAAATAGAGAATCCTTGTGCGAGATGAAACCACTCACGGGTTTCGAGGTTCTCGATTTCACTCGAGAGGTCTCGGGACCGCACTGTACGCAATTATTGGCCGGACTAGGTGCAGACGTCATAAAAATCGAACCGCCTGGTGGGGAACGTCCCCGATCAGAATGGGTTGACGCGTTTTCCTCATTCAATCTCGGAGGAAAACGCTCAGTCAGTATTGACCTGAAAACTGACGAGGGGAAGAGAATCGCCCAGCAACTCGCCGAGCGGGTCGATATCGTCGTCGAGAACTTCAGACCTGGAGTTCTCGAACGGTTTGGACTGGATTACGACGCAGTCGCAAAACAGAACGCGGACGTCATCTACTGCTCGATTAGTGGATTCGGTCAGGACGGCCCGTACCGTGACTTCCCTGCATATGATCCGATTGCACAGGCACTGAGCGGCGTCCTTGCATCAACGGGATATCCCGATCGCCCTCCAGTTCGAATTGGAGCGAGCTTTATCGACTGTGGAACCGCGGTTCACGCAGCACTGTTCGTTATGGCCGCTGCATTAGAGCGGGAACAAACGGGTGAAGGGAGGTACATCGATACATCGCTTTTCGATACGGCAGTGTCGTGGATGGCGTATCGAATCGCTGAATACTCGCGTACAGGACGCGTTCGCGAGCGCACTGGCTCGGGGAACGACGTTACTGACAGGGTCTATTACGCTGGTGACGACAAGCCATTCTACGTAAAGGCAATCACCCAACAACAGTACGAGAGCATGTGTCATGTAATCGATCGAGACGACTTGATCGAGGATGAGCGCTTTGAGACAGATGCTACACGGATCGAGAACACCGACGCCCTCGAAGCTGAATTGAAACAAAGCTTTGCGCAGTTCGACCGTGAGCAACTGGTCGAGCGGTTGGCTCAAGCGAGCGTTCCGATAGGTTCGGTACAGGATGTTGGCGAGCTCGTCGATCAAGATCCACATGTGAAAGCCAGAGGAATGCTCACTGACTCGTATAATCTGGCGGCCGAGGAATCACTGCTAACCTCGACGCTCCCTTTCCGCACCGACAAGGGCTCGCCCGAACTCGGCGGGCGACCACCTGAACTCGGCGAACACACCTTTGCAGTGCTCTCTGAACTGGGCTACTCTGACGAGAAAATCCATGACCTCATCGAAACTGGCGTTCTCGATAAGAAGGATGAGTAAAAGTAGCTTAGACGGTCGATACTTCGGGCGTTCGTTCGGTGTACTGACTGGACCCATTCGAACTTGCAGAATTTGTCATCCTTGTCGGTCTGTGTGTGAACCAAGACGGGGTTCCAATTCGGGCGAAGATCCCAATGCGAGAATGACAGTCCGTTCAGCGAACGGAAGCTCTATCACCCGGCATCGGGTTCGAGTCACGGAATGACTCGCAAGTCAGGAGAGCACGCGACGGGTCACGCCGAGCGCTTGCTGACCGGACCGATGGGACGAGTTTCAATCGTTCTTTCGCTGGGTTGGCTCGGGCTCAGACTCGGGCGTGAGGCGTTACCGCCGCTTCTGCCAGTTCTCATCGAAACTCTGGCTATATCGCCATCTCAGGCTGGGTTCTGCCTGACGATTCTGTGGGCATTGTATGCTCTGGTCCAGTATCCGGGCGGTCGACTCTCCGATCAACTATCGCGTATCACGGTTCTAGTACCAGTTTGGTAATCCTCACCGGCGGGTTCCTTGCGCTGATGACGATTTCTACCTATACGGGTCTCCTCTCTGCGTCGTCTTGGTTGGTATCGGCGGCGGGTTGTACTTCACATCTTCGCGCACGCTTATCTCGGATATGTATGTCGAGCGACGCGGTCTCGCGCTCGGAATCAACGACGCTGCTGGAACAATCGGGAGCGCGATTGCCGCAGGAATCGTTATCGTCACGCTCGCACTCGGAAACTGGAAGCTCACGTTCCTCCCAGTCGTAGGAGTACTCGCAGTAACCTCAGTTCTCCTTTCCCGTTGGCGACAGGAATCATACGTCATCAGTCAGGTCGATTTCAACGTACAGGAGGTGATTCACAGAGTCATCGCCTACCGAGAAATCCGGTGGCTAATCGTAGTGTACTCGTTGTTCAATTTCGCCACCTCTGGGATCGTGAGTTTCCTGCCACTGTTTCTACAAGCGGATAAAGGATTCTCGCCGTTACAGCGAGTGCCTCCTTTTCGATCTTGTTCATCGTCGGAATGGTAGCGAGTCCAATTGCAGGAGACCTCAGTGATAGGCTGCCCCGAATGAACATCGCCACAGGTGGAATCGCACTCAGCATACTCGGCCTCGTTGGAATGCTATCGATGACATCGATGCCGCTGATCGGTGCGAGCGTCCTCGTGTATGCACTAGGAATTCGTACCTGTCCGCCAGTCATGCAAGCCTACCTCTTCGACCATCTTTCGAAAGACACCCTTGGTAGCGACTTCGGAGCGATCAAGACCGTGTATACAGGCATCGGGAGTTTGGGGCCAGCATTCGTTGGAATTATCGCCGAACGTGCGACTTACTCAGCCGCATTTGCCCAACTCATCGTGTGCTTTGTGGTGAGCATCGCACTGCTCTGGTTGCAGCACGCCGTGAAACGCGAGCACGTCCCTGAACCACCGGTTTTTCCGCGTCACATTACCGACGCTACTCTCGCCCCTGGGCGTCGACGACAGCAACCGAGGCGAGATTCACGATGTCTTTGACCTCGTCGCCGCGCTGGAGGACGTGGACGGGTTTGTTCATGCCGACGAGCATCGGCCCGATGGCTTCCGCGCCGCCGAGGCGCTGCAGCAGTTTGTACGCGATGTTCCCCGCCTCCAGATTCGGGAACACGAGTACGTTGGCCGGCTCTTTCAGCTCGAAGTTTGCATAGGTTCCAGTGAGAATTTCCTCGACAACAGCAGTATCCGCCTGCATCTCTCCGTCCACTGGGAAATCGACCTCTGGATCAGCGTGGAGGAGCTGGACAGCTTCCCGTGACTCACGCGTAGATTGGTTGTCAACCGATCCGAAGTTCGAGTACGAGAGCAGGGCCGCACGCGGTTCGACATTGAATCGTCGTGCCAAATCGCTGGCATGCTTGGTGATTTCGGCCAACATCTTCGCGTCGGGATCGAAGTTAACGGTGGTATCAGCGCAGAAGATGACGCGGTTTTTGAACGTGAGCATGTAGACGCCAGCGACGTAGTCAGTGTCCTCGGCCGTGCCGATGACCTGCAGGGGCGGTCGGAGTGCCGAGGGGTAGTGGTGGGTGAGACCGGTGAGCATCGCGTCTGCGTCTCCCGAATCGACCATCACACTACCGAAGTAGTTCGTATCTCTATGTATGAGGTCGCTCGCCTCGCTGCGGGAGAGTCCCTTGCGCCGACGCAGCTCATAAAGTCGGTTTGCATAATGGTCCCACTGACCCTCATTCGTGGGGTCTGCGATCGTAGGGTCGAACTCGAGGCCAAGGGTACGTGCCGTCCGGGTGATGGCGTCTGCGTCGCCGATGAGGATTGGCTCTGCGATGCCCTGCTCGACGAGCTGGTAGGCCGCACGCACCATCTTTTCCTCAGTTCCCTCTGCGAGCGCGACCCGCATCGGGTCCGACCTGGCTTTGTTAAGGACGACGCGCATCATCTCGCGGGACTTCCCGAGACGCGCTTCGAGTTTCTCGACGTAGCGATTGATATCGATCTCGTTACGAGCGACACCTGAGGTCACTGCTGCCTTCGCGACGGCCGGAGCCACCTCGAACAATACGCGCGGGTCGACCGGTTTCGGAATGATGTAATCCGGGCCGAACTGAATTGGCTGGTCGCCGTAGGCTTTGACCACGGCGTCGGGGACGTCCTGTCGGGCGAGGCGAGCGAGGGCTTCTGCGGCGGCGACCTTCATCTCCTCGTTGATCTCGCTGGCGCGCACATCGAGTGCGCCACGGAAGATGAAGGGGAACCCGAGAACGTTGTTCACCTGATTCGGGTAATCAGAGCGCCCCGTCGCCATGATGACGTGGTCGTCGCGGGCCGATTTCGCCGCCTCGTAGGTGATTTCGGGGTCCGGATTCGCCATCGCGAAGATGACGGGGTCGTTCGCCATCGACTGCACCATCTCCTGGCTCACGATGCCGGCGACTGAGAGGCCGACGAACACGTCTGCGCCTTCCATCGCGTCGGCGAGGTCGCCCTCAGGGATGTCGCGGGCGAATTGGCGTTTGTACTGGTTCACCTCGCCTGCCTCGGCACGTTGTTCGGTGATGATGCCCGAGGAATCGCACATGGTGATGTTCTCTTTTTTTGCGCCGAGTGAGACGTAGAACCGGGCGGTTGCGATGGCGCTCGCCCCAGCCCCGGAAAACACCACGTTAATATCAGAGATGTCCTTCTCGGCGATTTCGAGGGCATTCAGGAGGGCGGCTCCGGAGATGATGGCCGTCCCGTGCTGGTCGTCGTGGAACACGGGGATGTTCATCTCCTTTCGCAGCCGTTCCTCGATGGTGAAACACTCGGGGGCCTTGATGTCCTCTAAGTTGATGCCCCCGAACGTCGGTTCCATCATGGCCACCGATTCGATCATTTTCTCCGGGTCGTCGGTGTCCAGTTCCACGTCGAAGACGTCGATGTCGGCGAACCGCTTGAACAGGACGCCCTTGCCCTCCATCACCGGTTTCGAGGCCTGTGCGCCGATGTCCCCAAGGCCAAGCACCGCAGAGCCATTGGAGACGACGCCCACCATGTTCCCCTTCGCGGTGTACTCATAGGCGAGGCTGACATCCTCTGCGATGTCAAGGCAGGGTGCGGCCACCCCGGGCGAGTACGCGAGGCTCAGGTCGCGCTGGGTGTTCGTCGGTTTTGTCGTCGAAATCTCTAACTTTCCCGGGGTTCCTGACGGTGGTACTCCCGGGATTCGTCATCTAATCCCATAGATTGACTGGGAACCCATAGTACATAAAGATTGAAACCTGGAGGGAGAGTCCATCATATTAAATCGAACAAAGTCTTCGATAACGCTCTCAGCGGTGGTTTTATGCACTCATTCAGTGACATCCAACTATGGACACGAGAATGCTTGGTCAGACTGGGCAGAAAAGCACCCTATTAACGTTCGGTGCAATCGTCCTCCGGACGCTCAATCAGGATGGGGCGAACCGAATGGTCGAGTTGGTCCGTTCGCATGGCGTAAATCACTTCGATGTCGCGCCGACGTACGGTGATGCCGAGGTGAAACTCGAACCGGCGTTGCGAGCTCACCGGGACGATATCTTCCTTGGCTGTAAGACCAAAGCACGTACGAAGGAGGGTGCGGCCAACGAACTGGAACAGTCACTCGAACGAATGGGTATCGAGAACATCGATCTCTATCAGTTCCACGCGGTAACGGGGCGCGACGAACTCGACGCAATCACGAGTCCAGACGGAGCGCTCGAAACGTTCCGTGAAGCCAAAGCATCGGGGATCATCGACCATATCGGGCTGACTAGCCACGGTGCTCCTGCTGTCATCCTCGATGCGATTGAGCGAATCGACGACCTCGAGACTGTCATGTTCCCAATGAACTACACCCTTCTTGGGAAGGATGACGACGAGCACGATTATCGCCCCGTCCTCAGACGGGCCGAGGAGAAAGGAATCGGTACCATCGGTATCAAGACCTTCGCAAAGGGAACATGGCCACCTAAAAATGAGATCTCACCTGGAGACAGACCATACGACACCTGGTACGAACCCTTCGATACGCAGGCTCGAATCGATGAGTGTCTGAACTTCACGCTCTCTCAAGGTCTGACTTCGATCACGAATGCTGGTGATCCAAAGCTCATCCCGATGATCCTCGATGCGGCAGAGCGCTTTCGAACGTTGAGCGAATCGGAGCAACGAGCACTCATGGATGAGGGGAGCTCACGATCAAGTCCGGTTCCAAAGCGTTGATCGGGACGGATTTTTGACTCGTTAGAGGTGACAGCTGTACACTGGAGACGGATACTCCTGTCGTCGACCGACTGCTCTTTTCTCAGTGGCAGGCAATTCCGTACGTCCCTCATCGTTCGGGTGCTGAGGGGTGGAACGGCCAAATCTATAAATAATCAAGCGCAGATTGCCGTGATGGTATGCGAATAACCGACATCGAAACGCTTCCGATCGGGCGTTGGCTGTTCGTCCGAGTGCATACGGATGAAGGAATCACGGGCCTCGGCGAATCCGGAACGTGGGGATTCCTCGAGGCTTCGGAACAGGCTATCGAGACGTTCAAACGCTATTTGATCGGGAAAGACCCACTCCGAATCGAACACCACTGGCAGTATCTGTATCGACGCGCCCATTTCCGCGGAGCGGCGATTATGGGTGCTCTCAGCGCGATAGATATCGCGCTTTGGGATATTGCTGGCAAACACTTCCAGACGCCGGCGTATCAGCTACTCGGCGGCAAGTGCCGGGACAAAGCACGCGTCTACGCTCACGTTCGAGGCGATTCGACCGACAAACTGGTGCGCCGTTGCGAGCAGGCAAGAGAGCAGGGATTCACGGCTGTTGGCCATCTCTCGCCATTTCTAGACGAATCGCGCAGGGAGCCGTACTTCGAGACCCACGCTGGGAAAATCGCAACGGCGGCTAACCGTGTTCGTCGGTTCCGCGAGGCGGTTGGGGATGATGTCGATCTTTGCATCGAGATTCATCGCCGTCTCGAACCGGAAGAAGCGGTTGTACTGGCTCATGAGATCGAGCAATATCGACCAGCGTTCTACGAGGATCCGATCCGGCCGGACAATTTGGACGCGATGGCATCCGTTGCAGAGAAAATTAACATCCCTATCGCGACCGGGGAGCGATTGCACACGATTCACGAATTCGAAATGTTGTTCCGCCGCGACGCCGTCCAGTACGTGCGTCCGGACATATGTATGGTGGGAGGGCTCAGTCACGCCAAGAAAATCGCCGCGCTCGCAGAGGCACATTACGCTGGGGTTGTTCCACACAATCCACTGGGGCCGGTTAGTACGGCCGCCTGTCTACAGCTCGCTGCCTGCATTCCGAACTTCAAGCTCCTCGAGTATCCGTTTAGACCGGATAAGGGACAGGCACGTGGCAGCGATCTCATTCGGCAAGAGTTGACGTGCGAGGACGGATATCTTGACATTCCGGATGGGCCAGGAATCGGCGTCGAGTTAGATGACGACGCACTCGAAAAGTACCCGTACGAACCACGGGAATTTGTCACCCGCCTACATGAGGATGGATCTGTTGTCGATCAATAAGTCTCGCGGACTGCAGTCCGTAGTCCAGTTGTGGTCGCTCGTTCAGTAGCGATTTCACCCATCTCGTGTGGGATATTTGCTCTATTACGGCGAGTCATATTGTGGTCGAATGGTGAATATGGATTCGTTGATTGTCGAAGTATACATTTATCACTTGTCGATACGTAGTCGATACCTGATGATAGATTCTACACTGTATACCTGCCCACGATGTGCCGGGATTCTCAGAAACCAATTTGGGACCTGGATGTGTGACACCTGTCGATACTCCCCACCTCACGGAGCAGACTGAACACAAGACCACGAGGTAAATCCATTTCCGGCAGGCAACCCGCGAAAACAATAAACTCGGAATTCAACAGATGAGAATGTAATCGGTTAGACTCAGTCCTGGTTGTGTGGTTACACAGAAGGTTTATTAGGTGACCATTGGATTAGGAGAGTGGATCTCTAAATGAGTGACGAGAGTAATGAAGTCGTCCTTCGGCGGACGCAATTAGCGACGCCAGCAAGCAACGAGAAGATGATGCATAAGGCTGCAGGCAGTGATGCCGACGAGGTGTTTTTAGATCTCGAAGATTCAGTGGCCCCTGGGGCGAAAGCCGAATCTCGAAAGCCACTAATTCGGGCTTTGGAAAAGGAAGATTGGTCCGATAAAATCGTGAGTTTCCGTATGAACGGCCTTGATACCCGCTGGTGGTACAACGACATTATCGAGGTCGTGAGTGCGGCAGGGGAATATCTCGACGATATTATCATTCCCAAAGTAAAGTCTGCAAGCGACATTCATACCGTCGAGAATCTTCTCGAACAAGTCGAGGTAAACGCCGGTCTCGAAATTGGTGGAATCGGACTCGAACCACAGATCGAGGATGGACTCGGCATGAACAATGTTGACGAGATTGCGCATGCTGCGCCCGACTTGACTCTATCATCTTTGGCCCTGGTGACTACTCGGCTGCGATGGGGACCCCCGGACTGACGATTGGCCAGTTCCCCGAGTATCCCGGTCACTACTGGCATTACGCACTCTCGCGCTGCAATCATGCCGCGAAGAGTGCCGGAATTCCGTGTATCGATGGACCGTATGCGACCATCGAAGACGAGGAGGGATTCCGCGCCATGTGCCAGAACGCAAATATGCTCGGTTGTGACGGCAAGTGGGCGATTCACCCCAGCCAAATCACTATCGCCAACGAAGTCTTTGCTCCAGAACCTGACGTGGCCGAAAAAGCCCAGCGTATCGTGACGGCGTACGCAGAAGCACAAGAATCAGGACGCGGGGCCGTCTCTGTGGACGGCGAAATGGTCGACGAAGCGACGAACAAAATGGCACAGGAGATTGTGTCCCAAGCACGGGCAGCGAACATATTATAGGTTCAACCTCACGTTCTAGCTTCGATTTTTAGAGGTGGTTGCGAATACACGGTGAGCCTTAGTCAAGCGCCTCAACAAGCTCGACAATATGTCCGTCTGGATCTTTGATGAACGCAGTTCTCGCGCCGGCCTCTGGCTGGTCACCTGGTGCTTTGACCACGCCAAAGTGGTTGATTCGCTCGAAAGCCTCGTCAACGCTGGAGACTCGAACGGCGATGTGGTCCCAGAGCGTCCCGTCCTCGAAATCCACTTCCCCTTCACTCTGTGAAAGTTGGAGTTCGACGCCATTATCGGCGGCGACATACCGATTTTCGGTCTTTCCATCGGCAGTCGTGAACGACCATGACTCTTCGAAGCCGAGCTGTGTCGTGTAGAATTCTACTGACCGTTCGACGTTTGCAACGTTCAGGCAGGTATGGATCAGGTCCATGGCAACTCTGTGTCGCTTTAACTAATAACTTCATCGGTGCAAAATATGAGCATTGTATCGGTAACCCTCATCGACTGTGCTTCCAGTTCGATGAGGCTGACAAGGCATTGAGTTCGTGACTCCCATCGTATCACTGCCTTCGTCTCACCGTCTCGAGAGCTCGAGCCACTGGTAGCCGAGCGGGTGGTGATCGACCAGAATGGTTCGATGGGTCAATCGACGTACGCACGAATGGGCATCTTCGTAGGCATATTCACCTCAAACGGAAGATGCCCCTATGCGTTGCCAGAGGGTGGCACTCACAGCAAGCCTATTAGAGGTGATAGCACTGGTGGTGCATCGGCGGCTGCGAATGCACTTGAGTCTTGTTAGCACAATCATATATACTTTTGCAAGATTCCACATATGTCCGGTATTGGGTGAGTGGGGCAGCAAACAGCTGAATTTCTGCACCGCTAGTGGACAATCATCCAAGGAAGAATAGGCAAGGCAGAATTCAAATGGGGCAGTATCACTCCATAGTTCCTCAGTAATATTCACGAATGTCGGTCAGTGGACCTCTATGCGAGAGTTTAACATCTACTCCTTCCTGTTGAGAATTATGGCTGTTGAGAATACTCCCTCTAATGCGGAGGAGGAAGAACAAGCAGTGACGCTGGGCAATGAACGACCTGATATCGCCGAGTATCAATCGCTGGCGGCCGATCTCCGAGAGGTAGTCGACGGCGGCGTTGAGTTCGACGAGTATGCCCAGATATTGTACGCCACTGATGGTAGTATCTACCGAGCTCGACCCGCCGGTGTTGTCTATCCTACAGATACCTCTGACGTGATTGCGTCCGTGCGCGTCGCGGCTGATCACGGCATCCCAATACTCCCTCGCGGGGCTGGCTCATCACTTGGCGGACAAACCGTGGGACCTGGGTGCGTGGTTCTTGACTTTACTCGACACATGGACTCGATATTAGAAGTGGACCCGGAGGCGCAACTCACAACCGTCGAGCCGGGTGTTGTCCAGGACCACCTGGACGCCCACCTGAGGAGTGGGGGCTCAAGTTCGCACCGGATCCAGCCTCTTCCAATCGCGCAACGATCGGCGGGGGCATCGGGAACAACTCAACGGGGGCACATTCGGTTCGATACGGTATCACCGACGCGTACACTGAAGAGCTCAAGGTGGTCTTGGCAGATGGCTCACTCATCCACACTCGTGAGGTCGTCCTCGATTCCCCTGAGTGGGAGGATTTGGTTGAAAAAGATGATCTTGAGGCACATATTTATCGAACTGTCCGTGCGCTGGTCGAAGAGAACGAAGACGAGATTGAGGCTCGATATCCTACACTAAAACGGTCTGTCTCAGGCTATAACCTACAGAAAGTAATCTACCACTCCGAGCAAGGAGAGCACATCATCAATCTCTCGAAGCTCTTTGTTGGTGCCGAGGGTACGTTAGGTGTCATTGTCGAGGCAACCGTTTCGCTCGTAACGCGTCCGGATGAAACCGCCCTTGCGCTCTACTGCTTTGAAGATCTCGTGGAGGCAATGCATGCCGTCCCCGAGGCACTTACCTTCGATGTTTCAGCAGTTGAGCTCATGGACAACGAAGTGTTTCGCCTTGCTCGAGAATCCGACGGATACGCCAAGTACACAGAACCCATCCCCGATCAAACGGTGGCGACGTTGATGCTTGAGT
Source organism: Haladaptatus sp. QDMS2 (assembly GCF_029338295.1). Taxonomy (NCBI): domain Archaea; kingdom Methanobacteriati; phylum Methanobacteriota; class Halobacteria; order Halobacteriales; family Haladaptataceae; genus Haladaptatus; species Haladaptatus sp. QDMS2. The sequence goes on along the minus strand of NZ_CP119793.1, from coordinate 312,341 downwards.
ACGACTCGGAACTTCACGACGACTTCGAAGCGGCAATTAACGCGACGAACCACCACTTCGTCGAAAAAGGTGACGCCTTTGATGTGATTGAGGCGTACACAGATGAGGATCAGGCGGACATCTGGAAACTGCGAAAGGCTGCGATTCCTCTATTGATGAGCCTTGAGGGGGACCCCAAACCGTACCCGTTCATCGAAGATGCAACCGTACCTCCCGAAGAGTTGGCCGAATACGTCCAGGAATTCCAGGCTATACTCGAGGACCATGAGACATCCGCCGCGTACTTTGCCCATGCCGGCAGCGGAACCCTTCATATTCGTCCAATACTCAATCTCAAAGATGGCAATGGCATTGACACGATGCACTCCATCACTGATGCCGTAACCGACCTCGTGTTAAAACATCACGGTGCATTCTCCGGTGAACACGGTGATGGACTGGCACGTACCGAGTTCAATCCCAAAATGTATGGCCCCCAACTTTGGCAAGCGTTCAAAGAGTTGAAGACAGCATTCGACTCGGAATGGCTCATGAATCCGGGAAAAGTCGTATTCCGTGAAGATAAAACCGATCCTGGTCCAGACTCCGACATCGGAGTGGGAGCTGACATGCGTGAACATCTTCGATATGGCGTTCAATACCAGTCGCTCGAACCGCAGACCACACTCGATTTCGCGGAAGAAGGGGGGTTCACCCAGTTGGTCGAACTATGCAACGGGTGTGGAACCTGCCGCCAGACCGACACCAGCACGATGTGTCCGACTTATCGAGCCTCCAAAGAAGAGATACAGACCACAAGAGGTCGAGCGAATCTACTCCGAGCGGCGATAAGCGGCGACCTCCCCAAAGAGGAGCTGTATTCAGAGCGGTTCAAAGAAGATGTTCTCGACCTGTGTATCGGGTGCAAAGGCTGTGCCTCAGACTGTCCGACGGGCGTGGACATGGCGAAGCTCAAGACAGAGGTGAAACACCAGTATCACAAAGAAAAAGGGACGACTCTTCGTGAACAGCTGTTTGCGAACATCGATACCTTCTCTCGGATAGGGAGTGCGCTTGCACCCCTGTCCAATTGGGCGACGAGGATTCCAGGTGCGCGCATGGCGTTGAGAAGGGGTCTCGGTATCGCCGAAAATCGAGTGCTCCCAACGTTCGAACGGGAGACACTCGTCGACTGGTTCGATGCCCGGGGAGGCTGTAGGCTAACACCCAGTGAGGCGAACGCTCAGGTATTGCTGTTCCCAGACACGTACACGAATTACAGCTACTCTGCACCCGGGAAAGCTGCCGTGGAGGTGCTGGAGGCCGCAGGGGTGTACGTGCGCATTCCAACAGACCTCAAACCGAGTGGCCGGGCAGCATACTCAAAGGGGTTTCTTGACTTGGCTCGAAAGCGTGCCAAACACAACGTCGAGGCGTTGCGGACCGACATCGAAAACGGATGGGACATCGTGTTCATTGAGCCATCAGACGCGGTGATGTTCCAGGATGAGTACCGCGATTTGTTATCTGAGCCAGCTGCTCGTGCCGTCTCTCAGGCGGCATTTGGGGTACTTGAGTACATTGATGTCCACCGAATAGATGAGAAGGTCGCCTTCGAAGAGTCTACAGATGCATTGACCTATCATGGTCACTGCAACCAGAAGGCGACGAAGAAAGATCACCACGCTGTCGGTGTTCTTCGACGGGCTGGCTATGCCGTGGACCCGCTTGATTCAGGGTGTTGTGGGATGGCAGGGTCATTTGGCTATGAAGCTGAACACTACGATCTTTCACAGGCAATCGGTCGCATTCTCTTCCAACAAGTTGAGGAAAGTACTGGTGATATTGTCACGGCTCCGGGTGCATCCTGTCGGTCACAACTGGGAGACCGACCAAGTGCCAAGACGCCACCTCATCCGATTGAGTTGGTTCGACAATCGCTGAGAAACATCAAATAATCAATATAAATCAATCGGATAACGGCACAATCAATTTATACTACGACACTGTTGTTTCATATTGGAGAACGCAAATGGGGGCCCCAAACCGAAGCACGGTAAAATCGGCCAGAACCACGTTTAGAATACTCGAAACACTTCAGGAACTAGATGGAGCCGGAGTAACGGAAACTGCGGACCATCTGGGAATGTCAAAAAGTAACGTGTATAAGTACTTCAAAACGCTCGAGGAGGACCGATACATTGTCAAAGACAAAAACAAAGAATACCAATTAAGCCTCCGCTTTTTGGGATTAGGAGCAGAAACTCGACGGCGATACGGAATCTACGAAATAGCGAAGCCGCAGATAAAAGAGCTGGCAGAGGAATCGAACGAGATGGCCAATCTGCTGGTCGAAGAGCATGGGCGAGGAATTTTCTTATACCGGGCAGACAGTAGCCATGCAGTCAACTTAGACACGCGTGCAGGTCGAGATGTCTACCTGCACACAACTGCATTGGGAAAAGCCATTCTCGCCGATCTGCCTGAAGAGCGAGTAGACGAAATCATCGATCGGTATGGATTACCTCGAGTGACCCCGAAAACAGTTACCAATCGTAGAGCGCTTGAGAAAGAACTCGATGAGATACGTGAACGTGGCTGGGCTTACGATGATGAAGAACGGCTCAAAGGTTTGCGCTGCGTTGCTGGCTCTATTCTCGATCCGAATGGTGAGGTCCTTGGCGCGATCAGCATCTCTGGACCGAGTAGTCGAATGAACGGGACTAGATTCAGTGAGGAAATTCCTGAGGCAATTCTCAAGGCAAAGAATGTGATTGAACTGAATGTCGCGTACGAATAGGAAGTACTGATCAACGTCTTATTGTCCGGTTTCGGACGGAAGAATCGGCCGTAGAATAACGTGCTGAGCCAAGAGTGTGGCCCTCCGTTTAACTGGACGTTCTTTTTCAGAATCATCGCACCGAGGAAGAGATAATGTTCTCAATTCAACGATGGGTATTGTGGTCAAGTTCTATCGATAGTGAACACCGATTCTAAGTAAGAATATTATCGTTCGTGAATAGTTTACTTCTAGTGGAATGGAGGGGGTTAACCACATATAGCGATTCGATGTTCATTATTTTGAATTTGTTTTTGTCTATTTATGGATAGTAATAGTGGAAGAGAGAACGAGACTGTGAATTTTCCTGGTTTCTACTAATGGTGCACAATAGTATCGTATATCGAGAGGTCATCGGATAATGGGTATTGGTCTGTTCAATGTCTTGCGAGTGTGTCAGTCTAACTGGACTCGAATAGATCGATCCCAGCTGGAAAAACCGACTAGTGAAATCGTCGGAGTTTTCGGGAAGAGAGCGTGTTCCACTCAGATAGTCTAGTAGGATTTTACAGCCATATGTGTGTAATTTGGAGTTCGAATAGATTTTTACAACACTATGGGCGTAAATAGGAGTGATGTGGGTCTACAATCGTTCACTAATTAGGAGTTTTTGAATCAACTAAACGTCCAAATAAATATTGGACGTGATGACGAAAGCGGACCAAACGGCATTGAAAATATTCATGAGCTAAATTACTTTATCGCTGTTCGTAGCGTTGTTTACTATAGGTGAAAATACTATTCCCAGCCATTAGTTCTTAATTGTAATTTTATATTAGTTATTAAATGAATTAGGATTTTTATTAGGCTATTTTCTACAATATTCTCTATGAGAGTTGTTGAATTTTTAATTATATCAATTTTATAATTTTAGAATTTATACACACTTGTTCAGTAGAACGATTTACCCGTTCTCTATTTTCGTATTCAATAACACAAATATTGTTTGCTGTCCGTTGATGGTGAACATATACTCCGTCAATGGGCCGGATGTACTACTCGAGAGTTCAGATCTAACTTTGGAATGAGCAAATAAATGTTGGCAGCACCCAAAGATGTCGCCAAAAGCGAGGAGGTCGGCTGCATGTCAAAAGAAATGAGGAGTAAACCGGTATAGGCGTTTCGGCTCAGAGTAACGCTGAGCCTCAGGAACTCTCGATTGCTATAAATCCACGATGAACCAGGGGTAACGAGGAGGCAGTCATCTATACAAAGTTCGGTGACTCTGTCAATCTTTAATTCACAAGACTACATTCTGGGTGTCAGCCTGTGTAAGAAGTTGTTCTCACGAGTTTCATGAGAGCCTCCTCGAAGGTGTCCACTGATGTGTTTTAATATATCAACATATAGTTTATGTGTTATGCACCCCTTCGCAGTCTTGCGTTTTTGGTCATTATCCACCGTTCCAATTTCAGTGTTGATTAATCGAATAGTCAACACCAGAATTTAGTACCCCGCCTCCGTCTATCAAACCGACTCCATGCCCACGCCCCACGACACACCTCCCACACCCGATTCCACCGATTCTACAACCCATCCTTCAGACCGCGACTCCCAGGGTGAACCCATCCAAGACGCCCTTCCAGGCTTCATCGCGAGCAAGAGCAAAGGCGAAACCGGATCGGGGAATTACCAGCGAAACGCAGAGCGCGTTATCACTCAGTGGGCTGGCTGGCAAGCCGACCGGGGCGTCTACTCGTTTGACGATCTCGACATTCGCTCCATGCGCGAATACGCTCGCTACCTCACCCAACGCGTTCGTGCCGGCGGCATCGCCGCTTCGACCGCTCACAACTATTACGCCATCATCCGGGCGTTCCTCACCTGGTGCGTTCGCGAAGAACTCCTCGACGACAATCCAGCGGCGAAACGCCGCGCTGAAGAAGAACTCCCCGACAAATCAAACGGCACCAAAAAGCAACCAGAGCAGTTCTGGTCGCCACGCGAACGCCGCGAAATCATGGCGTTCGTCAACCAGCGAGCCCACGACGCCATCGACGACCGTGGGTTTGACGCCATCGAGGAAGCCCGCGACCGGGCGCTCGTTGCCCTGCTCGCCTACTCCGGCGTGCGAGGCGCAGAAGTGTTCTCCGCACCCGGTGATAGCCGACGGAATGGCCTTACCTGGGCCGACGTAGACCTCGACGCCGGCATCCTCATCGTCCTCGGGAAGTCACAGGAACGCGAACCGGTACAACTGCCACCACAGGCACGTGAACCGCTAGGTCGCTACCGAGAGATGCTCTCGCCACCCACTCCAGAATGGCCGGTGTTCCCCACACGGAGTGCCCCCACACTCTACAAAACCGCCCGACAGGGCCTTCGCGATCAGGGCTATTCCGAGAGCGAGATTGACGACCTTCTCGACGAGTACGACACGGACACACTGATTCGTGAGTACGAACTCGTCCCGCCGTCGCTTACGACGACCGGCGCGCGGTCGGTGATGAAGCGCCTCTGTGCCGAAGCGAACTTCGAAGTAGCAGGTGACAGTGAGTATTTGACGTTGCACGGCGCCCGGCGTGGCCTCGGTGAGACGCTGTATCGCGAGCACAGTCCGGCGGCGGCACAGCGGGCGCTCCGACACAAGAGTCCCGAGACGACCTCTCGGGCGTACGCCCACATCGAAGCGAGCGACCTCGCAGAGCAGGTGGGTGACGTTCTCGACGACGTGGATAGATAAGATGCTTGAGAGGCAGAAATTATTGAATCAGTGAATCATGGAATCACAGAATCCCTGAGATAATGAGTAAGAGAAATCGTGAATCTGTGAAGTGCTGAATCGAAGAATCCACGAGTGCTGAGAGTACAGAGTCAGTGCAGTTGTGAGTTAATGATTCAGTGAATCAATGAGTGTTTGAAGTTTTGAATAATGAAGTCAGAGATTCCAAGGAGTTCGAACCACGCAATTCGTATGAGTTGGTCAAAGAATTCCAGATGTTGTGAACCAATGAGTCATTGATTCAGTGACTCAATGAGTATTTGAAGTATTGAATATGGAAATCAGGGAGCCCTATGAGTTCGAACCACGCAATTCGTATGAGCTGGTCAAAGAATTCCAGATGTTGTGAACCATTGAGTCATTGACCCAGTGAATCAATGATAGACTACAACGAGGTGTATCCACTCCTACTACTCCAGGAATCCGCGATACTTCGGGGGAGCAGGTGCACTGAGGAAGACCAGTCGTTGACCGGGTGGTGAATCGAGGACGGTTCTGTCCTGTTCAAGCGACGCCGCAACCATTTCGGGATTCTGGGCTCACTCGTACGCGCCTGATTTTCCGGACGTGAACCGCAGCAGCGTCGAACTGGCGGCTCTCTAAGTGATGCCGGTCCGTTTTCCATGGGTGACTCGACGAATATCTTTGTGCCACGGACACCTGAGAGAGCCAAGAGATAATTGGTTGGCTGATGAGGATAGGGTTCTGTACAACTTGTCTAAAGGCAGTGGATCTACAGTTCTCCATCTTTCGAAGGATTAGAAGGAGATTACGGAAAATCCAGCGCTCATAAATTGCATATGGCTATATATTTTGTTAGCTCACGGGTTCCAGTGTGTCGGAGGATGAACTGTTTCACGGCGTATTTCACGCAAATACCCCTTCATCCAGCGTAGTCGGAATCCACGACGACTTCCGAGTCGAAGTCCAAGAACATGAGAAAAACACCCCGAAATCGTTGCCGAGAGGGAGCGTTTCCACTCACAGCGGGTACTCCGAGGTTGCCGTGGAACTGGTCTCCCGGAATCAGCGCAGAAGAGACCAACTCGACACATTCACCAGCCGTCAGAACTGGTGCATAGTCCATTTTAGCGTCGATACCGACCTTCAGGAGGAAATCGGTAAGCCGCCAGATGTTGTGCAACAGTACTGCGAACACGAAATAGAACAGCCGGACGCGGTAGTCTTTCGAGGATGTCTTCGCCAGGAAGTCGTACTTAATCGACTTATACTCGTTTTCGATCTGCCACCGGCGGCTAAACCGACGACAGAACGTCTTGGCTGCATCCGGCCCAACCCGGAAATTCGTCTGGCACGCGACTGAACCCAAGAATTGAGGCTATTTCGGGTTGCCGCGTGAGTCGACGAGTGAACTCGGCGTACGAATCGCCTGTGATTTCCATGAAGAGGAACGCCAGCACCATCGCGCGGAAGGAAAATGGTATAGGATGCCACGCTGGATACCCGTCTTTGATCGCGTTGATCGAGCGGTCGAGACGCTCAAAAGCAGTGACGATAGCAGTAGTATATAGATCATTTCGGATGTCGATACCGAACTGATACGACTCACAGAGACAACTCGTTCGAAAGCTGTCACTAGGATACGTACTGCTTGGACTGGTGCTTCGCTGTGGTGATGTGGGATACGTGCATCCTTCAGTCGAGTACTCTCTCAGTGCCTAGCTGCTCGTCGGCTCAGGACCCAACTCAGTCGGTGGTGTGGCGTATATTGCTGCAAAAGCGAATGTAGCTGCGCCACCCGCCAGTATCACGCCGACGCTGAGAAACGTCATACTGAGCCCAATTGTCTCACTCACCGGGCGTATCACGATCGGTGATAGGAACTGTCCGAAGAAAATCGCGCTCGTCAGCCCACTAAGAGCCCGTCCGCGAACGGTTTCCGGCGTAATCGCCGCGATCCACGTATTGAGGTTTGGGAGGATTACCCCAATGCCAGCACCGACGAGAACCAGTCCAACGACGACGCCAAGAAGCGTCTGACTCACCCCGATGACGATGAATCCAATACTCATGAAGGAAAACGTAAGCGCGATAATCGCTATCACACTCACAACAGTTCGAATACGTCCATAGAGCAACGATACCACCCCACCGGTGAATGTCGACGCTGTCAATGCAACGCCGACTAGTGTCGCGCTCGCCCCCGTCTGTGACTCGAGATAGAACGGTATCTGAACAGGTATCATGTAGAAGATGATCTGGCTGACAAGCGCGAGTGAGAAAATGAGCGCGAGCGACCCAAGCGGGAATCGAACAAGTGTCCGACGGAGTTCGTGGATGCTCGTCGGGCGATGCGCGGTTGGTTTGGGCCGGTCGGGCTCCGGCAACGCGAATGCCATTAGAGGCAGAAGGAGCATTGCAGTCGCGTAGACGAGGAAGGGAACGCGCCAACTGATTTCGGCGAGCACACCTGCAAGCGGCAATAAGACGACCCCACCGAGCGACATGAACGCTCCCTGCCTCCCAAGGACCGTCTCACGGTGGTCCTCTTCGTAGTAGTCGGTGATCAGCGCCGTCACCGTCACCATCACGCCGGCGACGGCTAATCCCATCACAGCCCGCCCGGCGAGAATCGCAACCAACGAATCAAGCACGAATCCCGAACTACCGGCTATCGCGTAGATTACTGTCGAGCCGAGTAACAACCACCGGCGGCCATACCGATCTGCGAGTAACCCGATGACAGGCGCTCCGACCGCAATGAACAGTCCATGCATTGTGAGTACGAGTCCGACGAGAATCGAGGCGTTTGGTGTCGTTGCGAATTCTCGCTGGATAGCAGGCAACGCAGGAGCGATCGTCGCGCCCGACATGATGGTCAGCGTACTGGCAAGCAACAGCGTCGCTTGAGCGATCCGCGGACGCGGAATGACCATATCACCATTCATTCATGTCCCTCAGATCACTGAACATGTGCTCTAGTGCGTCGCTCATGTCCAGTTCAGCGAGTGCCACGTCGATTTCGATCGCGTCTCCCGCGGGATGTTCTTCCTTGCGCTTTCGCAACGCGAGCAGATGGTACAGGTACGAGACGCGCAGGAGCCAAACTGCTCTATCAACATCTTGGTCAGAGCGGACGCGATAGGAGATCCACCCGGAGTCAGGTAAGACGTGGTGTTTTTGGGCTCGTCCCTCTTCAATGAGGACGTCACGGATGCGCTTGGCGAACGGTATATCGACAAGCTGGCCATGATGAACGTGGCCAATCTCTCGGCCATCAAGGATGAATTCACGCCCCCCTCCTCGCTCGTGCGATTTGACCATGACACCGGGCCAGTCACTGATGATGGATTCGATCTGGTTCATGGGAGTTTCTTGGTTCCGATGTGGGACTCAATTTTTTGAGTGAGAGCGCCAGTGACTCTCAGCCCCGAAGGCTCATGATCCATCGCAGCGAATTTGTGGGCCTCTCCGAGGGCGTGTCGGGAGTTCTCACGACAGACCGTCCGCTCAGCACCTTGCGGCGATTTAGCCGACGAACGCGGGCATAAACCGCTCGCAGACGGATAGGAAACGATTGTGAACTGGAGCGAATCACTTGGCGTCCGCGGGCACGTCAAAGTCATGGAAGTGATCACCTCGTTCCTTCGTGAGAATGTTGAGCGCGGCCGCCGCGCCATCGCCCGCTGCGATGATCGCTTCCCATTCCTCGGCGCGCACCATCGCACCCGTCGCGTAGGCATCTTTAACGCTCGTTTCCATCGTCACATCTACGTCCACAATACCGTTTTCGTCGAGAACACAACCAAGTTGCTCGGCGACGCCACGCTTCACACCCGTCGCCAGCACCACGTAATCAGCCACATACTCGTCCTGGTCAGTCGTGATAACGAACCCGTCTGTTCCGCTTTCGACGGCTGTTACGAGTTCGCCCTGTTTTCTTCTCGTACCAAATCCGTCAACCTGTGCGCGACCCGTTTCCACGAACGCAGAGCCATCCACGCTCTTGATGCCGAGGTAATTGAACAAGTGTGCTTTGTGCATCCACGTTTCATCTGTGTCGAACAGAACCGTATCGAGGCCGTTCTTCGCGCTGAACAGTGCGGTGCTCAGTCCTGCTGGACCTCCCCCAACTATGGCGACGTCAGTCGTCTTTGACATACATAACTTGTGGACGGGTGTCGTCGTGGAATTGATCGTGAATTTGTTCACGTGTTTAAGAGGCCCCCGACCATTCATTGAGTACTGTGCCTCGTATACAGCTGGAGTTCGATGCTGCGGCGTGCGCAGATCCGCTCGCCATGGTCTCAACTGAACTCCCCGCCGAAGAGTTCACGATATTATCGAGCCATCCCGCGGACGAAGGGATACTCGGACTCGTAGAAATAGAGACGTCGGACGCAACCACGGTCATCCAGCACTTCGACGATGCAACGGGGCTGTCTTATGAGGTGTTACATACCGATGAGCAGATAGTACTGATCCAATACATGATTCCGGAAACGGAATCAAACCGCGCACTTCGCGCATCAAGGAACCTGCCCACATTTCCCGCCCACTTACAGGACGGGTGGTTATCTGCTGAACATACAGCCTCTTTCGAGCGATTATCAGAACTTCCAGCCGAGTTAGCCGCTGCCAACATCCCGTACCAGATCCAGACAATAGCACAGACACACGCTCTGAGCGGACTGCTCACAGATCGCCAACAGGAGTGTATTATCGAAGCGGTCAAACGCGGCTACTATGATAGTCCTCGACGGTGTACACTCACCGAGCTTGCAGACACGTTCAATGTCAATAAATCGGCTGCGAGCGGGGTCATCCACCGCGCAGAAGGCCGAATCATCAAGGAGTTCGTTGCAGAGTTAACTCGAAAATCAGGTCAGGACACAGAGCCAGAATAGAGCCCGTCTTGAGTAATTTGGTTTAATTCGACCGACATGCTTCGTTTCTTAACTCGCCACACATCGCTCCAGGTCGAATACTTCGGTGATTGCCAATCTAATGGGATTTTTATACTTTCTCAATTCACCGCGTTGATGAACCGCTTGGCCTTCAAACGAGGTTTCGTCCGCACCTCAATTTCCTCAAGACTCAGCTGAATGAGGAAGTCAACAAGTCGCCACATATTGTACAGTAGTATTCCAAACGCAACGTCAACTATCCAGCCCTAACCGCTTACAGCGGTTTGAGGACGGGGCCCCCGCGCTACCGCTTAGGTGAGAATCGTGTTGACATTCTCCTCGATCAGGTATCTGGTGATGAGCTCGGAGAACGTCATGATGTGTTCCGTGTCACCACTGCACGGCCAGAAATATTGTAGTTTTGGGATTCGATGGTGTCAGTCGTCAAACCGGTCCAACAGGGAACGTAAAACAGGCGAACCACCGACTCTTTCGAGGATGTACTCGGCAGGAACTTGTTCAGCGACTGAAACGCACTCTCGATGCCCCGACGACGATACCGGTTGATTACCTTCTTCGTCCACTCGCGCTCTACCCTCAGTTGGTCGTCTACGTTCAAATTTGTGTAGAACGCGACTGTCTTCGAAGCCACGCTTACCAATCTCGATATTTCAACAGTAGAATGTATCGAATCCAAAAACTCGGTCTGTGAAGACACACTCATACACCGTTTTTCCGTTGTAACGAATGAGAAGGTATCCCCCGTCAGTTTGCAGGAGAGATTCCTTGCGTTGAACCAGTCAGACACCGGTTTTCTGTTGTAAGAGATAGGAAGAACGGCTGTAACCGCCATTCCTGCAAAGAACTTTAAACAAAGCAAAAGTTTAAGACAGTAGCCTACGAACAGTCCGTCAAGTTACGAACAACCAAGACTAGAGAATGAGGCTAGATGGGTCTAGATCGCTGATCCACACGAGCTGCATACATGCGCTAGATTTACAACGGAAAACCGGTGTGTATGACTCATCCCTCATTTCGTCTCCCTCTCGATTACAATGGAAAAACGGTGTCTGACGTCCCTCCAGAAATTGAGTGCCTCCAACCTCTCTCAATTACAACGGAAATGTGGTGTGTATAAGATGGCTTCCAGAGGCTTTTTCTCTGAACCAGACACGCACATCATTACAACGGAAAAACGGTGTGTCCACCTCTGAATAACTGCGCTCAGTTGGCCAATATCAGCAGTTTACAACGGAAGGCTGGTGTCTATCTATCGGAGTTCTTTTCTCGAATCGCAGCGGCGACGATATCAGGGTCCTCCAGCAACTCGTTGATCATCTTCCGCCCCTTCCCCCTACCCTGTCCTGGGCGACGCTGGTCAATCACGTTCAACTCGGCTAACTCGGCCAGAATATCTCTCACACGTCGCTTCGAGAGCGGCGTCGACCCATTCTCCTCACACACCGTGTTGTACGTGGAGATAATCTCCGTCGAGGAGAACACGTGCTCTTCACCCGTATCCAGGTTAAGGGCGAGATTCACGATCGCGAGCGTGACGTACTCGGCATGCGGCTGCAGGTTCATGATCTGCGACCGCAACAAATTCGCCTCCGTCAGATTCGACGCCGGTTCGACCAAATCACTCGTGATCGTGTCTCGGCCCAGGCGCTGGGCGACCTCGCCAACATTCCGAAACAGCTCGATCGCTTTGCGTGCATCACCGTACTGACTCGCCGCCTTCGCCGCGACCAACTCGATGATGCCATCCTCGAGCGCTCCTTCCTTGAACGCATCCCGCCGACGGCTCAGAATCTCCTTGAGTTGCGTCGCATCGTACGGCGAGAACACGAACTCCTGGACGTTCACCGACGATTTCGTCCGGTTTCGCAGGAGGTCTTTGAACTGCGTTTGGTTGCTGATTCCAATCAGGCTCAGTCGACAGTTCTTCAGTTGCTGGGATTCCGCTGCTCGGGAAAGCTTCGCGATGACGTTGTCTGAAGCGTCACCGAGTTTGTCGATCTCGTCGAGAATGATGATGGCGACGTCATACTTAGCGTCGAGAATCTCGTAGAGCGCCTCGTAGTAGGCCGCGCCACTGATGCCGGACTCGGGTGGATTCCGAAGGCCAGTTTCGTCGGGGTCGTTGAGCTCAGTACAGGCCCGACGAATTGACCCGGTTTCCGTGTCGTAGACGAGGCAATTGACGTACGCCACGCCCATACTGATGGTTTTATCCTCCGCTTTTCGAGCGATATTCTTGCTGACGAACTGCGAGCACAGCGATTTCCCTGTGCCTGATTTTCCGTACAGAAAAATGTTCGTTGGCGTCTGGCCGTCAAGCGCTGGGCGTATCGCCTGCACGAGAAACCGGAGCTCGTCATCACGACCTACGATTCGGTCGGAGTCCTTTGGGACGTGACGAATATCAAGGAGATCTTTGTTGGCGAAGATTGGAGCGTTCTCCTCCAACAGTTCCTCGATGAAGTCGGTCATTGTACGTGAAGTCACTGTGGAGTGCCATAACAGTTACTTTCAAATCGCACCGTTTGTCCGTTGTAACTGCACCCCTTCTGTCCGTTGTAAGACGCCTCTATCTGGCTTGTACCATACAATATCAGTACTTTTTCCTGACCGTCCAAGTCCAGAAATCCGTTGTAACAGAAGTCCATTTTTCCGCTGTATGAGGCCCGCTACGCTAAGAATTCACAAATGACAACCCCTACCGAACCAAGCCGGACCAAGCCACATCCCACCCACTCCGATAGACGTCACCTGTCGAGCGACTCGGTCGAATCCGAGTCTAGCAAAAATGAGTCACTGAATCACTGACTCAATGAACGTATGAAGGCCAGAGTGTTTAAAGTAGTGAGATTAGGAGTCAGAGACCGTCTTCGAGTCGCGTGCGTGGTAGAGTATTGATTCTGGAAAGCCAGGGTACTGTGAATCAATGAATCAGCGATTCACTGACTCATGGATTTAGGATACAGGTCGGCTATTTAGACCCATCAACCGCTGAAGGCCTGATATTCGGGAGAATCCGTTCTGAGTAGAACGCTCCAAATGTCTGACGTGGATTTATGAGTCACTGATTCAATGATTGAACCATGACCGAGACACCGCGTGGATGGGGCGTCACCCCACCCACTGGCATCCCAACGATCGCCTTCGGCAATCAGAAAGGCGGAACTGGAAAAACGACCGCGACGATCAACAGCGCCGCGGCACTCGCCACTCGCGACCACGACGTCCTGGCAATCGATATGGACCCCCAGGCCGACATGACGAAGGGACTCGGCCTGGGCCCAGGCGACACCAACGACCCCTCGAGCCCGAAAAACGACCTGCCAAACACCCTGGTCACCGATGACGCGAACCTCCTCGACGTACTCGTGGATAATCCACGCACGCACGATACGAGGCTCTCAGAGATTGTCATCGAGGCCGACGAGTACGACCACCTGAACTTCGACCTGGTGCCCAGTCACAAGGATATGGGTCTCGCACGAGACTGGATGGAGGGAGCGAATGCTCGCCTTTCACTGAAGGTCGCGCTCGAAGCGCTGGTTGACGATGGCTACGACTACGATTTCATCGTAATCGACTGCCCGCCAGACCTCTCTGTCCTGACGGACGCGGCGTTCATCGCAGCACAGAACGTCTTCCTAGCGGCCCAAACCCAGGCGACGTCACGAGATGCGCTTGACGACCTGTGGGACCAGTTGGAGTCCATCGAGGAAAACCAGCAGATCGACATCGCTATCGTGGGACTGCTGGCGAACATGTACCGGGACGACGGGCAGTCACAAAAGTTCCTCAACGCCTTCGACGAGTCGTTCGCCTCGATGGCCCCGATTTTCAAACTCCCGATGCGCGTGGCGATTCAGCGCGCATGGGATAATGGCCGAGACATCTTCGAATGGGAGGACCCGAACGACCAACAGGTCGAACGTGACCTGTTCCTGGAGATTGCAGCGACGTTCGAACGCGCGTTTGACAAACCGCAGGTGGAGGCATAGCGATGCCGCGAGGAATGGACGAGCGATTTGAGAACCCCGCGGACGAAGACGCGGACGGTGGCGACGAACCAACGGACCGGTCAGTATCCCGGGGCAAACGCGATGAAGCCTCGACGACAGAGACAGAAGCAGAACAATCGTCAACTGAAGCGGACGAACCGGACGAGGAACCACTGAATATCCGGAAGGATTGGGATTCAGCCACGATCTATGTTGAACCCGAACAGAGCGAAGACATTGAGATCACGTTCACGCGCCTGAAAAAGCAGCTGAAACGCGAGGGCATCATCGTCGAGAAGAACAAACACTTCTATCGTGGCGTCTTCGAGGTGGCGTTCGGCGAGCATCGCGAAGAAACGAAAGAGCGAATTCGTGAATTAGCAACGCAAGACCTGGATCAGTGAATTTGTGAGTCAGAGAGTTGAGGATGGTTCGACTCACCATCCGTTGTGAGGCACGTTTGACTGAGTTGTTGAGGGGCTGCTTTTGCTGCCTAGGTGGTTGGCCCGGCCAGTAGATATGGACCTTCCGAAGTACGAGAGTTGGAATTGACAGACGTTGCGGGATTCAACGATTTTAACCAACAGATTGGGGGAGTTCATCACCGCTGTTGGTTAAGAATGAATTTGGAAGGGATCAGCATGGCTCGACGGAGCGCAACAGCGACCTATCTGAACGTTCGATGGAAGTGATCTGAATACAGAACTTCTTGCTATCTCTTACAGCGGAAAAATGGTGTGGAACACACTTCTACAGCCACTTTTCCACGATTCCTCAATCGAGAAACCTCTGAATCCGTTACAACGGAAAAATGGTGTGTTTGAGTGTTCGATATGGTCAATTTTCAGAGGGACGTCCACTCGTTCTGAAGAGACCGCCTCAATCTAGAATGGGAGTTCAAATGGGGCACTTCGGTTTTCCGGACTCTGTTTAATCCACAATATTTGACAGATGATGCGTGCTGAATATAGAGGGTGTGTTCAGCAGTCGGTCCGACCACGAGCAAGTCCAAACGATCACTGGGTGACCGAGAGACACGGAGAAGCAGTGGTGCGTACCGAGCAGTCGACACACTCCTTCGATATCGAACCTGCTCAGCTACACCCCGAATTTTTAGCCTTCGGTATCGTAGTTTGCCACCACATCACGATAACTCATGACACTGCTCTCTCTTTCACCGCCGCACCGAGGAGACCACCGATGACGGTTATTGCCGACATCACCGTCCCTGCAGACGCCTTCGAGCTTGGACGCGTCCTACAGGACTTTCCAGAGGTCGTTATCGAACTCGAACGAATCGTCCCGCTGCAGGAGACTATCATTCCACTGTTCTGGACCTCTGGTACCGATTGTGCGGACATCGAAGCCGCATTGAGCACGAGTCCGCAGACCAAGAGCGTCACGCAACTCACGACGACCAACGAGAAGACGCTCTTCGAAGTCCACTGGAGTAGCGAGATCAACGGTATCGTTGCGGCTCTCGTCAAGACTCGCGCCAAGATCCTCGAAGCGACAGGGAAAGCCGAAACGTGGGACTTCCGGCTTCGGTTTGGAACACACGAACAGCTCTCGGAGTTCAACATGGCACTCACGAACCAGAATATCCCCGTCACGCTGCGTCATCTCTACAATCCGTCTCCGCCGGAGGAGACAGAAACGCTCTCGGACGAACAGTACGAGGCGCTCGTGATGGCCTATCAACGCGGCTTTTTCGAGGTTCCGAGGCGCATCACCCTCGCTGACCTTGCCGAGGACATGGAGATCAGCGACAGTGCACTCTCTCAGCGTATGCGGCGTGCCCTCGCTATCGTCGTCGAGCGGGTAGTCCACGCCGATACTTCCCCAGCGACGAATTCGGGACCGCTAGAGGGATTATCGTAGGTATGAGGAACGACGAGCCTCGTCTGGCTGCAGTCGTCGATGTTTACCAGGGAGAATCTATGAACACCGACGATAATCCCTATCGTCTCCTCCGATGGGCGGCCACCGACACGAGGTAGTTCTGATCAAATTCGATATCGAAGGGTCGCTGCCCGATGATAGCGGAGTGAGGGTCGATGTCCCACGATACGTCCTCTCGTTTCGGTATCGGTATCGAAGGCAATGCTTGTCCTCGTCTCGTGGTAACGGACTGTCACAGAGTTCGATTATTACTCGTCCCTCTCGCAACACGCGTCGATAGAGTCCACAATGTCAGTACGAAAGTCACTCACAGACGCCGAATCGATTGTCGCACTCGCAGGGAGACTTCGTGGTGATCTAATCCAATCGGGAGACGAAGCCTACGACGATTCCCGAGCAGTGTGAAATGCGATGGTAGACAAGCATCCTGCAGTCATCGTCCAGTGTGCTTCGACTGCAGAGGTCATCAGCGCAGTCAAGTTCGGAAACGAACACGACGCCCCGATCTCGGTACACGGGGGTGGCCACAACGTCGTTGGGCGGATTGCTGGCGACGATGGTCTCATGATCGACCTCTCGCGGATGAACTCGTTCCGCGTGGATCCGACTACGGAAACTGCTCGCGTGGAACTGGGTGTCGTACTCGGTGAACTTGCCCGCGAGACCCACGCGTTCGGGTTCGAAACACCACTCGAGTCCAACTCGACGAGCGGTGTCGGTGGATTAACTCTTGGCGGGGGGTTCAGTTGGCTCTCCCGAAAGAATGGAGTGACGATCGATAACCTCCTGTCAGCCGATATCGTCACCCCCGACGGCGAACTCGTTCACGCGAGTGACACCGACAACGAAGGTCTCTTCCGGAGACTCCAGCGGGGTGGGAACGTCAGTCTCGTCACGTCCTTCAAGTTCCAACTGCCACGGCGTGAGTCGCCCACAGAGAGGAGAGACGTCTCTCGTACTGCTCGAAGCGGAATACAATAAATGACCCATCGCACAACAACAGCTGAAAGAGTGGAACGAACCCATTATGTCTAATCCTGCTCGAGAGTGGATAATCGGTCGAGGGAAGAAGGAGACAGAATCATCATCAAACTCGACGACGCAAACGTGTCCAGAATGTGACTCGTCGACACTCGTACAGAGTACAGAGATGGCCGAGTTGGTCTGCGACGACTGCGGGCTCGTCCTCGAAGAAGGACAGATCGACCATGGACCCGAGTGGCGGGCGTTCAATCAGAACGAACGGGATTCAAAGTCCCGAGTCGGTGCTCCAACGACGAAGACGATGCACGACGATGGGATGACGACAACTATCGACTGGAAGAATCAGGATGCATCTGGACGAACGCTCTCCGCAGATCAGCAGAATCAGATGCGCCGACTCCGGAAGTGGCAGGAACGGATCCGAACGAAAGACGCAAGCGAACGCAATCTGCAGTTCGCGCTGTCGGAAATCGACCGGATGTCGTCGGCTCTCGGTGTCCCGCGTTCGGTTCGCGAAGTCGCGAGCGTTATCTACCGCCGAGCACTTGCTGAGAATCTCATTCGGGGACGGTCTATCGAAGGCGTCGCTACCAGTGCCCTCTATGCAGCGTGTCGTCAAGAGGGGATTCCACGAAGTCTCGACGAAGTTGTCACCGTCGCTCGGATCGAACGGATCGAAATCGCTCGAACGTATCGATATATTGCAAGCGAACTTGGGCTCGAGATACAGCCAGTCGACCCAAAACAGTATTTGCCTCGGTTCTCCTCAGAGTTGGGAGTGAGCGAGGAGGTCCAGCGGAAAGCAACTGAAATAATCGACGTGTCTACTGAGGCTGGTCTGTTGTCGGGGAAGTCGCCGACAGGATTTGCTGCGGCAGCACTCTACGCTGCATGTCTCCTCTGTAATGAGAATATGACGCAGAGAGAGGTTGCGAACGTTGCACAGGTGACTGAAGTGACGATTCGAAATCGATATCGAGAACAACTTGAGGCAATGGATATTTACTAAGAGAAACGAGGTGCCATGGGTCACTCATCCCGTGGTACTTCAGTTGTCGTTAGTGGCGTGTCTGTACTGCTTCTCATGTCGATGATCCGTCGTACCCGCTGGGTAACCACGTCGACCAATTATCTCATTGATCCGAGGCACCGTTCCCAATCAACTATGACCGACTCGCGCAGTGAGTTCAGCACGGCCTCAGAAACCTACCCCATCCCTGTCAGAAGTGCCGTGCAAGATATAGAGGCTGTATTCAGCACGGCCAGTTTGACAGCTTGTTGGTGAGTTTATCGAAGCCTGCTGAATACAGAGGATGCAGGCGGCAGATTTGTATCATCAGACCTTCTGGATGCAAGGATCGGTCACGACAGGGTATCCTCTACATGCCACCGCCGCATGTGATCAGCGTGGGTATCGAGGTAGGCCCCCGGTTGGTAATGTGAGTCGTAAAACTTCGTATCGAGATGGTGGGCCTGAACGTAACCGGGGAGTACCATCGTCGGAATCGTTCCCGGGAACTTCCCGTGTTTGTCGTATACATATTGGACGATTTCGGTCAGACAGTCCACCATCTCATCACTATACGGAGAAACGGTCTGTTTGACCTTGTCACTCTCTTTCCAAGGACCCCCTGTTCGCGGATCGTAGGCGCCTTCGGGGCCGAACTTCCGCTCTACGAACTCCTCGACCGCTGCACGCATATTAGGATAATACGGCGGACAAAGCCCCTCAAAGACGCCATCGAGTCCGACTGGATTGGGAGCGGTCCAGTCCTCGTCCTCGACGAAGGTGAATCCGAGCCCCTCGATGCCTTTAGCGGTTGGTGACCCGAGGACGCTCAAATCGCTGAGTCCAGTGAAGAACAAGCCACCGAGGCCCATCGCCTGCAACGTCAGGACGATATTGTGCCCGATAAACGCAACTTCCGCGCAGTTCGACGAGTACGTGAACCGTTCGAGGAAGGACAAGGGGAAGACCTTGTCCTCTTCAAGCAATCCGGACCGGATAAACGGCGCTAAGTCTCCCGCGGGTTCGCCGACATCATCGTCGGCGATGAGATAGCCATTTTCAACAAACAGGGAAAGTAAGCCGAGCATTTGCTCGCTGGCGTCGGCCACTGGCATAAACAGTGTCGACCCCGGGCTATTAGCCCACCAGTGATTGGGCTCTAAAATATGTCCGGGAGCGGCGGGGAGGTCTAGTCTCGAATCCGACAGCTGCTCGGTCTGCTCCCGGGACACCGCGATGATCTGTTCGGCATCGTTGTCGATATCGTTCAACTCGCGGGCTCGGTCGGGATTTACGTCCCGAGTGTTGGTCACGTACGTGCCGTCGTCGTCCGTATAGAACAACACTGGTGTCCCGATACCGGCTGCTGTCGGTGCAGTACGACCTGTAAACCGCACCGTATAATCCGCATGCTCATCAGGCCGGGCTGGTCCGAATGGAAGGCCGAAACTCCAACCCGTGACCCCTGTGCCCGCCGCAACGAGGACGGATTGTTCGAGGTCACTGAGGGGGTGCGGATCAGCGTCAGATTCGAAGGCCAATGGACCGGACGGAATCTCCATCCCGAGACCGAAGCGGCGGGCACGCCGCCCGAAAATGGCCTGGAGCAGTGGGTACTCGAGCAAATCGGTAAGCGATTCTGTGGGTATAGACATTGTGAAACACTAAAGACTACGCGAGGAAACCATGTGAATATGCCGCACGTTCACGTAGATGTCGTGTTACGAGTGACTGAGTGAACTCCGTCCAACGAGTAGAACCTCTTGCTGAATATGCGCGCTGTATTCAGCACGGCCACTGAAACCTATCATCGACATAGGGTTTCAACAAAGCCGATTTCCGGTAAGCAGAGAGTTGTTCAGGCAACGAAAAGCACGTCATCAATCCTTAACTCACTGAATCAGTGATTCATTGGTTCACAGAATCTACTTCAGTGCGGTGAATTCTTCACCAGAATCGGGGAGGTACTCAGAAATGCTTCGATGGGCACCGAAGTCACTGATTATACGGAATCAAGGAGAATACCTGACCCTTTAGGGTCAGGATGAATCCGACAACCCCTCCACAACCCACCGTCGATAGCCCGACGGGATATTCCACGTTCTCAAACCGAACTGTTACAAGAGAATCGAGTATAAGTGATTATACAGACGTTTAGAATGCTGGAAATCCACCGCACTCACCGAGCGAAAATCCTCAACCACAGCCAAGTGGTTGAGATGCTCGACCGGCATGGATGGGATGCCAGCAAACTCTGGAACGTCGCAAACTACCACTCCCGCCAAGTGTGGGAGAACACGGGTGAGATTCCTGACCACGGCGACCTCAAAGACGAGTTGAAGACTCACAACAAGTACAAAGGATTGCACTCGCAGTCCAGTCAGCGCGTTCTGGAGGAACTCGCTGAATCCTTCAACTCGTGGTACGGTAAGAGGAAGTCTGACAGTCGAGCGAATCCGCCCGGCTACCGCAAGAAAAACTACTACGACAACCAATGCCGTCGCGTCCACGAAGAACACCCGAGAAGCACGGTGACGTGGAAGCAAAACGGCATTCGACACGACACCAAGAACAACCGAGTTAGGCTCTCGAAGGGCGCGAATCACAAGGAACACCCGAAAGCGTGGGAATACATCCTTGTCGAATACGAAACCCAACCCGGCGTCACCGTCGAGAACCTACAACAAGTTCGTGCTGTCTACGACAAGACGAAGGAACGATGGGAACTACACCTCGTCTGCAAAGACGAAATCGAGACACCCACCGTACCCGGTAATGAGACGGCTGGTATCGACCTCGGCATCTGCAACTTCGCGGCAGTCGCGTACAGCACCGAGCAAGCCGACCTCTACCCCGGCAACCGCCTGAAACAGGACGGCTACTACTTCCCGAAAGAAATCGCTAAGTGCGATGACTCGGGCGGTCAAGAAGCCACTCGTCTACATGCGAAGTGGTCGGAGCGCCGCACCCACTTCTTCCACTCCTTGGCGAAACACATCGTTGAGCGGTGTGTTGAGGAGACCGTTGGACGAATCAACGTTGGGAAACTTGCTGGTGTTCGAGAGGACGAGAACGGCGACTCAAAGAACTGGGGTCGGCACGGCAACCTCGACCTGCACGGGTGGGCGTTCGACCGCTTCACCAAGATTCTCACCTACAAGGGGAAAGTCGAGGGTATCGAAGTCGTAGAAGTTTCAGAGCGTGACACGAGCAAGACGTGTTGTGTCTGCGGTAGAGAAGACGACAGTCAGCGTGTCGAACGTGGCTTGTACGTGTGCGAGCCGTGTGATGCGGCGTTCAACGCTGACGTAAATGGGGCGGAAAACATCCGTCTCAACATCAACGACGAAAGTAACTCCGAGTCTGCGTCCAATTTGGACGAAGATAGGAGTACCGGCTGGTTGGCACAGCCCGGAGTCTACCTTCATGACCTCTCCCGAGGATTCCAACCTCGGACAGAGGTGGTAGACTGCAAACCCTAATATCCTAATTCAGCGGTGCGGTGCCGTGGGATTCCCGCGTGTTTACGCGCGGGAGGATGTCAAGGTCTGTATGGCGTCGACAACCGTCGCGATGTCGCGATTGAGCTCGTGCTGCCGGTACGTGTCCCATCCTGACCGCGATGTTCGATACTCAAAAGGGTGAGATTGAGAATCTTGCGTTGCTCAGGCTTGAGGAGGGAAGCTTCGCACTACCGCCTCGATTCAAGCTAAACGATTCTACGATGAAGAGCGTCTGGATACGAAGGTATCTGAAAAGGTGGAGGGAGAGTGGGTGGTTGACTCTTCTTCGTCTAATCTGTAAGCGTATTAGTGGAAATGGTGGGGTCGAACCCACTCCTTCAAACCTGTAAGCGTATTAGTGGAAATGATGGGGTCGAAAACCCTCAGTAAGCCGTGTCATTTTAACCAACACTCAATGTAAATCTCCCTCTTGTTGGTTAACAACCTGATTGAGTAAAACAGAGTGACTGTATTGTTAACCAACAACGCGGTGTTTCAACGTTGGATGTTGGTTATTTTGGACATGATAACATAGGTGACTCCTACTTCAGTCCAGTCAGAACGATCCCTGACTACCGATTGTGGCAAGGCAGATACTGAGCCACAAAATTCGTTGGATACTGATTCAAAAGTGGAACTCTCTTTGCTCGATGAGGGGCTGAATCAAGAGTTCTATCAGGGTATCGTTTCCCCCTACTCCCTCCCCCCGTCATCGATGTGTAACACCGTGAGGAGGGATGGGGGTAATAGAGTGAGAACGCAACAAAAATGCCGAAAGACTGCCACACACCAGGATAACCCTCAGAGCCACCAAGATCACATCCGCATAACGACTGTTTATTATCTACCAAAGTTTTATACACTAGGCAGTATAACAATATCCGTACTAGCGATAGAAATAGAGGTAAGGAGGAGACGGTCTCCGACTTACAGCATATTCATTGCGTCTCCCGGCAACCTTGCTCCGTACTGTTTTCAGGCGTTCTAATGGCTGTATTCTCCATTCGGGGCTTCACCGCCACTCGTGATGGACTCCCACTCCCTGTGAGTTACACTTCGATGACGGGGGGTGGGGGTTCCCAAAACCATACACGGACCGTCGCGTGTCAATTCACTGATGACGAGGAGGAAGCCCACGAGTAAACTCGTGGGAGGAATCCGACAAACTACACCACCAACCACGAGCGATAGCAAGCAGACTCTTCACAGTAGTCCGAATTAGTATAAAGAGTCAGTCCGAGATGTGAAGTAACGATGGAGGTGATTCGCACCGTCAAAGTCAAACTCGACGTACCAAACGAGCGGTGCGACGACCTCCATCAAACCAAAACTCAGTTCCTCCACTGTGCGAACACCACCGCAGAGTGGGCGTGGAGACACCCGAACGACTACTGCGTGACCTCGAAACAGAAAGCCGAGAAAGCCCTCTACGAGCGACTTCGCAACGAGACGGAGTTGACTGCAAACCTCGTTCAGAAGGGGATTCGACGTGCTATCGAGGCCACGAAAAGTGGTGTCGCCCGCCTCAAGAAAGGCGACAACACCAGCCAACCATACTTCGATGCGTGGAGCGTCGTCTATGACAAGCGTTCAGCGACGTTTCACCGCGACCATGTTTCGCTCTCAACGGTGAACGGTCGCGTCGAGTGTGACTACGTGCTTCCCGACGACGCTGAGGGAACTCCTCTTGGTGAATACTTGCTGAACGAAGACTACGAGTTCCGTATGTCTACGTTGCAGTACGATCGTCCCACAGAGTCATTCTACCTCCACGCACGGATGCGCCGAACCACAGTCGAACAGTCCACTGCTGATTCTTTTGATACCAAGCACAGAACAGTCCTTGGTGTTGACCTGAACGTGGACGGCTCGCTCGCTGTGACTTCAACGGGTGCGTTCATCGGAAACGGTGATGAGATGAATCATCGACGCCGAGAATTTGAGAAGACTCGTGGGTCGATGCAACAGACCGGAACGCGGTCCGCCCACCTGTCGATTCAATCGATGAAAGACCGCGAACACCGCTGGATGCAAGACGAACTACACCGCGCCTCGAACCAGATTCTCGAAGAAGCTCTCGATCACAACTGTACAGATATTGTCTTCGAGAACCTGACCGGTATTCGGGACCGGATGGCTGGTGCGAAGCGATTCCACGCATGGGCGTTCCGACGCCTCTACCAGTACACAGAATACAAAGCCGAAATATTCGGTATCAACGTGGAGCAGGTGAGTCCGGCGTACACGTCTCAGCGGTGTTCTTCGTGTGGGTTTACGCACGAGTCGAATCGGCGGTCGAAACACCAGTTCGTGTGTCAGAAGTGCGAGTACGAATTGAACGCGGACTACAACGCGAGCAAGAATATTGCTCGGAAACTTCTTAAGAAACTCCACTCGGGGCAGAAGTCTTCGAGTGGAGGCGCACCCTGTCAGTGTGCGCTAACGTCAGGGACGCTGAACCTGAATGGCGATTTCCACGCCTCCGTCCAAGCGACGGTAGAAGGGGAGTCCACTGACAAGCCCACGACTTCAGTCGTGGGTAGTTGACGTGTTCACTCAGCCACTCACCGGGAATCGTTTGAGTCCCTGATTTCGCACGAACCTCACGACACTGAATTCCTGGCGAATGTTCGAGTTTACACATCGAACACGGGGGGTGGGGTCACTCAGTACCCATCGTATCGAACCGATACCAGTCTTACTTATTGTGGAACTGCTTCAGCTGGGAGTTGACGACGGTTCGGAGGAGTTCTTCCTGTTCGGTAATCGCTTCCAAGCGCGTATCGTCGATTATCCGGGGCATCATCGCGTCGGGATCGCCAGTGAACGTGAACTCCATATACATCCCCCCACCGCGACCGCGACTCTTCCGAGCCGTTGAGATCAGACCGTACGTAGAGAGCTCTTTGACATACTTGACGTACGTTTCTCGAGTCATCTGGTCGGTGTCGAGTTGATCCGTTACCCATTGGTACACCTTGAACCCCACTGGGCTTGGAACAGAGCTCCGCGGACGATTCGAGTAACAGGCGACAGCAGCGGTGGAGTACAGCGAGATCTTTTTTTGGGTCGTGAGACCCTCAACGAGTTTCAACGAGCGGTCTTTGTCGATCTCTTCCTGGGACTCACGAACGTGGTTTTCACGAACCACCGAGTCACCGCGCTCATCGGCGAGGTCGCCAGCGCCACGGAACAGGTCGATTGCTTTCCGCGCGTCACCGTGACTTTGCGCCGCAAATGCCGCGACAAGCGGAATCACGTCATCTTCGAGGGCATCCTGGCGGAATGCGTCGCGACGATTGCCGAGTATCTCGCGCAGTTGGTTGGCATCGTAGTCCGGGAAGTAGACGTCGCGGGGATTGAATGAACTTTCAGCACGACCGTCGATGTTCTCCATGAACTTCGGATCGTTCGTCAGCGCTGCGACTGAGACTCGGCCTTCGATCTCGTTCGTATTACTCGCGCGCGACAGCTGATACAGCAGTTTCGAATAGGCGGGTTCCGCGTTTGATCGGCGGCCAATCAGGAGGTCGATTTCGTCGAGGATGAAAATGACCGAATCGTAATGCGTGTTGATGAGTTCATACAGCCGTCGATACTTGCGTTTCGTAGACACGCCCGTCTCGGGAACGCCAATCGCTGCGTCGACGTCCTTCGCGACAGTTTGGACGAGTTCGTAGACTGCCTGATCAAGGGTATTGATCGGTTGGCAGTTGATATTGACCACGCCGAATCGTTCGCCTTTGGATTGACAGAGTTCGATGATTTGCTGTGTGACCGCGCCGATGATGAGCGATTTTCCCGTACCAGCGGGACCGTAAAGAAGCATATTCGGGGGCCGGTTTCCCTGGAGCGTTGGCTTCAGAAATGACACGACGGATTCGAGCTGCTCGTCGCGACCAACGATTCGTTCCTCATCGATGATCGTGTCCGGCTCGACGAGATCCCGATTGACGAAAACCGATGATTCGCCCTCCACATCGAGCATATCCCGGATTGACCGCTGGCTACTATCCGTCGTTGGTTCGGTTTCCTGCTTGGGACTCGTGTCCCCAGCAGCCTCTTCTCGGACTGCTTCGAGTAGTTCTTCGTCCGGATTTGAACGCGTTCGCTCATCACGGGTGGATTGTCCCCCTCGTTCCTGATCGCTCCCGACCATGTGCTTGCTGTATGCCGGAACACTAAAAATCTTCACCTGCGTCGATGTTTATCCAGCCGATATAGGTGAGTTATCGCTCGTATTCTTGCAATTCGGTCACTTAACCCGCTCACCGTCAACGAAGTATAATCGCTCCCAGACCCCCCGTCATCGAAGTGTAAGCCGTCCGTCTGACACCCCGTCGTCGATGTGTAACTCCCGCTTGGGTACACACCCTACGGTTGATGTGTACTCCGTGTTCAGACACACCCCCCGTCATCGAAGTGAAAACTGGGCTCTCGCGCGAGTACTAGAGTCTGCTTCTCGAGTTTCGTTTTACACTCGGGGTGGGCGATACCTGTATCCGGATGAATTCCACTCTGATGCGCGCTCAGCTACCCGTCGGAAGAAACTGGTTCTTTGTACTTCGATCGGATCTTTTCGCCATCTCGCCACTGCCAGTAGTAGTACCGATTGTCGTTGATCTCTTTCACCGTGATCGTTGCCTTCGAGGGGACGTCGTCCGGAAGGTTCTCTGGCCGCTCCTCGACCTGGTTGCTCTCTTCGTTTTCCGCTAGCCGTGCTTCTCGCTCATGGTATTCCGCGAGCTCTTCGGCGAACCGAGCGACTTGTCGGAGTACCTCTGGAGGTTGATCATCGAGCTTAGAAACGATGTCAGCTGGAACTTCGTGAGGTTGGTCTGGTGGTGAATAGGACATGGGTCTGGCTCTGTTAACCAACATCTTCGGCCGATATCTTAGAATTGTTGGTTAATCCTATTGTCTATTGACTCGAGAATTCCTCGATAACCGCTACTGTAGCAGCGAGTGTCTGTCGCCGGTCCTCTCGTTCTTCGATCTCCTGGTTCAACTGCCGAATCTCTGTTGAGAGTTGCTCACCTACATCCGTTGTCTCAGGGAGACGGCCATCGGGACGAGGGACGTTCCCACTCCGAATTTCGAGATCGGTCCGCCGTAGATGCTTGCACCCACCGCTCGGGTTCCGCTTCGAGAAATCTGGACACGTACACGTCTCACTCGCAACGTCGACCTCGTAGATGTTCCCTGACTCCGATTTCACCTCGTAGAGTCCTCCCTTCTGTAGTAACGAGACGTCCATCTCTTCGGTTCGAGCTCGCTTAGTGCGCGGTTCGAGTGTCTCTTGAGACGGGTCCTCGTCAATAGTGGGCTGTTGGCCAGCTTCAGCAGGTGTCGAAGCTGTAGGAGTGGGATTCGATGCTATCACTCCACCGTCTGGCGAATACACTCGCTCTTCGTGGTCTGTTTCGTCTCCGTTCTTCGTCTCGACGATGTCAGTACGTTCGGTCATGATACGACGGAGGTCAGAATGCGCCTCCGCCCCTCTGCGGGCGCAAAACAAACTTCCCGTGGCTGGTAGCCCACTTTCTTTGTTCAGAATGCTGGACCCGTCGATGGCCGCAGAGAAACTAGTCACGAGGGCGAATTTTAATGCGACGCTAGTTACTATATCACATACAAGATGTTCCGGGGACTCATCGCGTTTGTGGCATCGATGTTCGGTGAGGCCGTGAAAATCGCGAAATGGCCATTTAACCCAACCAACGGTAAGGGACAGTACGTCACTCCTTCAAACCGCCATTTCCTGACCGGGAAGGTGAATCTCGTGGTGACTATCGGGTACCGTCTGGGTCAGGCTGGGGTGAATTTCGGAAAGGCACTTGTTTTCGATGTATTGGCTCCGCTAGTTGACGCCATAATTGGGATTGCGAGCGACCTCTACCACTCAAACCCGAATTATACTCGGATGGCACTTCGAGGAGGGTTCTCTGCTGTTCAAACAACCTTCGCGGTCGGAGTTGGCGGCCTGATGCTAATCGCCGGACTGTTCCGCAAGTGAGGTGCGAGAGAGTTCGTCTTCGAGACTATCGATGAGTTCTTCTGCCGTCCGACTGATCCGACCGAGACGCTCGCGAACGGCCTCGGGCTCGTCCGACTGCCACGCCGCTAGGTAGAACGCTGAGCCGCTAGTATCGAGCCCACAGTATCGCCCGACAACGTAGGCGACGGCTTCGGCCTCGACTTCGCGTTTCGACCGTTCGGTTTTGTCGTTGACGTCGAAGTGGAGCAGTGCGTGGGCGTACTCGTGAATCAATGTGACCGCGAGATCTGCGTGGTTCGACCGAGCCCTCGCTTCGACGACTGGCTGGAAGTCGTGTAGGCTCCGATACTTACAGACCCCTTTCGCGTCGCCATGCTCCCAGTCGTCGGCATCGACGATGCGAACCGTCACACCGAGTTCATCAGCTGCATCTTTGAGCGCTGGCACGAGATCGTTGGCGTCACCCGTCGCCGCCGTCTCCAGTTCGGGAAGCGGTTCTCCCTCGGTCTGGGAGACATCGAAGACAGCGGCCGGTTTGAATCCCACGAGGCCTTTCGACCAGTCATCCGGCGGCGTCTCGTCGTAGTCACAGTCAGTGTTCTCGTGGTAGCTCGGCGAATTCTCGCACTCCGGGCACTGTTTCGTGATGATCGGTGCCCAAATCCAGATGGCTGACTCGCCTTCCTGGACGTGCCGGTCGAACTCCTCCTGCCACGTCCGGTAGCCCGCTACGCGGGTTGCCTCGGGGCACTGGCGCTTGATCAGGAGCGTGTTTCGGTAGGAATAGTCGTGGAAGCGGCTCTGGACATCGAGCCACTCTTGGAACTCCTCGCTGGTCTGTGCGTCGTCGACGTGGTCAACGAGGTCGTCTATCCATGCTTCAATGGTGCTGTTCATCTCGTCGGATCGCGTGTCGGTCTCGTCGAAGGAGACCGACGAGTCACTGGTCGTAGCCATAATATCACTGAACCGAATTCACCGCAACCGCGTCAATTCAGAACGCGCCGCACCCTTCGGGGCGCAAAAAACACGCCATCTATCGGAGGGCTTGTTTCTCGTCTGCGAAGCTCATCGTGCCTCACCTGATAATTTATTAATTATTGGATGTTTACAGGAGATATGGAAGATACTGTCCTGCCAAATCCGGCGCGAGGGCCCGGTGAGCATGTACGTGCGTTAAGAGGAGCTATCGTCAGATATCAAAAGGACGAAGAACCAGTACGGTATGACCAAGTTCGCGGTGTTGAGTCAACGAGTGCATCTTCGTGCCTGAAGTTCTTCGGTGAACTGGGCCTGTTGGAAATTGTAAAAGCTGGCACTTACGTTCCGACTGACGCTATTGTTGATTTCTTCTCTGATGACGAATCGACAGCGGCATCTGGAAGGGTTAGAGTACGGGAGCTGCTCAACAACTCATTTGTCTTTGACGAGACTGTATTCATTGCAGAAAATCATGAGTATTCCCTCAATCGACTTGCCGAAGAGTTAGCAGATGATATCGCTTCTGATGAAGACGAAGATATTCAGAAAGCAGTTCAGAGGTTTGTAGAGATGTTTATTGAACTAGATTTTTTCAAAATCGACGGGAAGGACCAAGTACGTTTGAACGACATTCCTGAGTCAGACGGCGAAACCACCGTCGACGAACCTGGGAACTCCCCGGCGGACGATGGCTCAACTGATTCGAGGGGGTCTACTCCACGAGCGTCTCGTGTCAAGAGTACCACTAACATCCAACCGGATTCTATCTCTGAACCACCGGCCCGAACCGACCCTGAGAAGCTGTATCAACTCTGTGTATACATGAAAAACGCAGGAGCAGTTTCTCCACAAGAGATTGAAGACGATGACGATATTGAGCTGTCCAACGACTATGTTCGTCACTCTCTCGATTATGCGGAGAGTCTTGGCTTCATCCAGCCTGATTCTAGTGCTGACGAGGAGCGGTATGAATTGACGGAGTCCGGATGGGAATTAGGTTATCATACGAATCTCGAAGAAGCAATGCCGTTGTTCCGTTCTGCGTTAATTAACTCGGATGAATTCTGTCATGTAATTCAAACGCTAGCAGAAGATGCATCAGTTCAGGAACACGGATATATCGGCCGTAATACGGCGCTTCGAATATATCGAGCAAGATTTGGTCTTACTGATGTCGGTGAGGATCGGCTGAAACGAGGTGTAACAACGCTGTTCAAAACTCTCGAAGCTGCGGGTTACGGTCAATACAAGCAAGGTAGTGGTAGTAACCCCACGCGAGTTAAATTGAACTCCATCGAAGAGTTAGTTGAAGACTTCGAAACTACCGAACCAGAAGGGGATGCTACCGAAGATAGTCCAGTAGATGTTGAAGGTGGGTCCGCCGAGGCTCCCCAAGCGGACACTTCTACACAGGGCGACTTAGACGCGATTTCTGACGACGATTCAGTACAGCATCAGCCCCAACCTGAACCTGAGATTCCGCTTGAATCTCGTGCTAACGGCGGTGACCGCGGTGCAACCGCTCGTGAGGCAGTCGTCACTATCGACGTGAATCTTGACCTCGCGGAGATTGATGCTGACGACTTAGAGCAGAAATTAGAAGCGATTAGTAGATTCCTTGATGAGGTCGATTACAACACCTGACGATCTTGTACGGCCGCATAGTATAGGCTCCTAATGTAGTGCATTGCGGCGAGTACATATCCAAGTGCGACTTCTTGATGGACTTCCCACCGTTCGAGTGTTGTCGTGTTCTTCCCGTGACCTCCACTTGGATTTCGCATTCCACCAAGATACTTTCCACCGTGCAGGTGTCGTTTGAACGACCATGCTTCTTCCCGATGCATGGCGAGTGACATCTGACCAATCCCACTTGCCGACGCGTAGTCTGCCCCATCACCATAGTCGTCAGCCAAGTCGCGTTGGAAATCTTCAACTGCTCTAGCAGCGGATTGAATGCTGTTCCGGGGCGATTTACGGAATATAAGAAACGCCTCGATTAAATCTTCGACCGTTTCGTGGTCCATGTACGCAACGATCTCTTCACCGATTCTATCTTCGAGGAAGACGCGAGCATTGACACTTGACGAACTTGCGTCACGTAACTGAGAAATATATTCATCTGAGAGTGGATCTTCGCTCGCTTCTACCCGTAACTCGTCTTCGCTGTCATCGACCAGCTCTGTGTATGTCCCTAAATATGTGAATTGTGTCTCGATTTTCTCGGAAGAAATTCCTAAATCATAGAGAATGTCAACTCGTTCCGCAGCTTCGGGTGCGCTATATCCCTTCAAAACAAACGAGAGAAAAGCAGTAAATGGCTCGTATCGTTCAATGTACTTCCTCATAAGAACATACCGTTGGCTGATACTTGACTGACGAATATCCTCTTTTAATTCAGAATCGACGATAAATGACCCTTCCTTTACCTCATGTATGATGCTCAGCTCTTGGCCTATATTAATCAGTGAACGAACGGTCCGATTGTGTTTCCCGACGAGTCGTTCGATGTCCTCCTCTGATAGCGGCTTTGGAGCCTTTGCTAGACCATATGCTACGTCCATCAGATCCGCAGGTTGAACAAGGTGAGAATACAACCGATACTCATTCGCCATGTGGTGCTCTGCACAGGGCAAAATCTTAACAGTTATCTTAGTTTCCTTTAGGCCAATTCACATCTCTACTTCCGTCTTTCGGACGTCAATTCCCTTCTCGGCGAGATATTGTGTGGATTCGCGCCCCCATGACTCCTCACCTGTTCCCTTCGTCAGTAAAATGTACACTAGTGCGTCACCGAGTGGACGCATGGTTCGTCCAGCACGTTGGCCAGTCTGGGATTTGGACGATCCCATCGTGGATGCTAAGATAGCAACTTCAGCGTCTGGTAGGTCGATTCCTTCGTCACCGATACGTGAGACAATGAGGGTATCTAATTCTCCGTCACGGAACTGCTGAAAGTACGACTGCCGCTTAGAATGATTCGTTTCACCATAAACAAACGGAATTTCTAACTGCTCTTCAAGTTCGATTCCCTGCTCGATCCAATCCGCGAAAATTAATGTCTTCTCTGTCGAATGACATTGAAGTAGCCGACTGATCTCCTGTGACTTCGAAGGATTCCTTGCGGCAGCGATGAGTTTCTCTGTGCCCTCTGCACTATCATAACGGGCTCTTGCCTTCTTGGATCCCCATGGCAGGAGTCGAACCTCAACTCTCGGTTTGGACACCCAACCATCTTCAAACAAGGCGGCCCAGTCTGAACCAATCGGAGGGCCGATCAATGTATAGATCTCTTTGGCATTCCCTGCTTCTCGAACAGGTGTTGCGCTTAGTCCAAGACGAGCTGTCGACTGAATCTCTCTGAACCGCTTCCATGTGCTAGCGACGGCATGGTGACATTCATCAGCAATAATCAGCCCCCACGACCGTTCGTTGAACAATTCTCGATGACGGCTCATTGCGGCCGTATCATAGGTCGCGATTGTTACTGGAGAGACGTCCTTTACTCCACCATGATACTGGCCAATCTGGTCTTGATTTAAATTTGTCTTGCTGAGAAGCTCCGTTTCCCATTGGTGAACCAGCTCACGAGAGGGTGCAATAATCAATGTTTCCCCACCGACAGCTTCCATCACTCCGATCGCAGCAATAGTCTTCCCTGACCCCGACGGTCCGACGAAAACGCCTGCTTTCCGTTGTATGAACTGGTCGACCCAATCTATTTGATATTCCCGTAAATCAATGTCCGGCGTGAGTTGGATATTGAGATATTCGCCGTCAGTTAACAGACGTTCGTCATTGACAAGATAACCGTGTTCGTAAAGAGTCTCTTTGACACGTGCTTCAGCTCCTCT
This sequence comes from Haladaptatus sp. QDMS2, assembly GCF_029338295.1. Classification (NCBI taxonomy): domain Archaea; kingdom Methanobacteriati; phylum Methanobacteriota; class Halobacteria; order Halobacteriales; family Haladaptataceae; genus Haladaptatus; species Haladaptatus sp. QDMS2. The sequence continues at coordinate 279,686 of NZ_CP119793.1, read as the reverse complement.
TTTGACTCGTAATTCTTTTTCTGATAGGAATTGCGTGTAATGTGTGTTGTGCTCAAGATGTGCCTTCGCTACACTATCAAACACATCTGACTCTTCCGCTTCCAGAACAGTGAATGGGCGATTTGATTTAGTGTTTGTTCGAAGATGGAATTGGTGTGCACGATCCCAGTCGTCTCTAATTCTGCTCTCGAACCCTTCATCCCACACCTCTCCTACTAATGCCCGAATGTCATCACGGAGCGCTTCAAACGAATCGTACGGAGCAGTCCAAATGTCTTCTCGAGATATTCCGAAGAGGTAGCCATCACCCTGTGAATCAATGAGGTGCCCAATTCGAGCAAGGCTTTCACGAGTCTGTTTACTAGGCGTGTCAACTACGATCTCCCGGCGACTAGGAAAGAATACTACTCGTTCATGTTTCTGTCCCGGAGCAGAATCTCCGCCAGGGCCGATCTGCCCCGAAACAGATTCATCTGACAGCCGATAATCTACTGGGGATGGAAAATACCAGATTCTCGCACTAGCACCAACCTGTCTAGTCTCTAACTCGCCATCTTCAACTAACGAATTAAGTTTCACGCGGGCGGTTTCCGTCGTACACGAGAGTACGTCGGCTAAATCTTGTGCCGTGACCACTGGCTCTCCGGCAAGCAATTCATTAAGTGCGGCTCGCACATCATCAATTGGGAACTGGGTGTTTTTTGTTGGCATTATTTTCTCAACGTACTGAAGGCACTTGAATCTGCCACGGAACAGATTTGTCTACATGGTATTCGTACTGGCTACTTACTGGAATATGACTTGTCTCAAATCTACCAAAACAACATCCTCGGAAACTTTCAGAATACCTTGGTGTCTTTCTTCGGGTTCACCTCTGGGTTGGGGGTACGTTCGATTCCCCCGCACTCCTTCAGGGGGCGAAAAAACTCTACGACTAAATCCAAGCAAGACCAATACGAACTCCGCTATCAGCGGTCTTCTTCTTCTTCTTCTCGGACTCATCCTTCTTGTGTACGGATTTCATCGGCCTGTCGCTTGAGCAGGCGGAGAATCCGAATACGCTGCTGATTCGCGTTCTCGTACGAGACACACACTCGCAGCGTCTCCATATCGTGAACCGTCACGACCCCCACGTTGATGAGTCGCGAGTTTGGCGGTTCGAGTCGCTGTGCTGGCGACAGCCCGTTCGAATTTCGTTCTTGCTTTTCTGAGTTGCTCACTGATGATCGCCTCCGCTTCTACAGCGGCGAAAAAGACCGTACCTGCCCGCTACTCGTCGTCTTCCTCCGGTTGGATCTGGCGGGCATCTTCGGCGAGGTCGTGGATGTACCCCCGAAGCGTCTCCATGTCCTCGCGGGCCTTTTCGAGCGTTTTCGCTTTCACTTTGGCTCGTGGTTCGTCTTCCAATTCGCCGTGACACGGGCGACAGAGTGTAATCAGATTACTGAGCTTGTTCGCCTCGACGCAGGACTCAAATGATGAATATCGCTCTATATGATGGACGTGAATTTCCTGATTGTATTCCTCCAGATGCTCTTCATTCGTCAGACCACAATTTTGACACTGATATTCATCCCGGAGAAGCGTTCGCTTACGTTGTCTTTTCCAAGTATGACCTCGGTTTTCTTCGTGGCCTCCTTTCCATGTAGGATGCTCGTTACCACGAGCACCGACTAGATGACGCCCCGGTTCACGTCGCTCTATACCATATCGATCTAACCATGAGTAGACGATATTCGTAGAACAGCCAACACGGTTGGCGATTTCTACCGCGGATAACTTCTCATCAACGTATAGCTCTTGAAGTCGGGATTTATCCGTGAGTGGGGGGTATTGAGGAGTCCCTCCGCGAGATTCTCGCTCGATACCGAAACGATCCATCCAATTAATAATTGTGTGCTTGCTGCAGTCTAACTCCTTGGAAACATCGCTTAGCGACAAATCTCTCTCCAAATAGAGTTTCCGGAGCGTCTCTTTATCCCTCCATGGATGATCATCACGCGATTGGGGGTCCGACATCACATAACCACTCCTCGTGTCCTATTGCCGCGAGTGAGCTTCACGGTGAGGGAGACCCCGACATCGCTTCGCTCGACGTACTCAGTTGGTGCCTGTCGCTCACTGTTCTCGGTCGATTCTGCGTTCGTACGAGGCTTCTGGATGTGATCTGACATGGGTGCTCTCTGACTGTTAGCTGACGGACGGTGCCAATGGCTCGTCGACTGTCTCACGAAGGGCCGAATCTATCTCGTGTCCTGTGAGTCGCCAGCGTTGTTTGGGACCACTACACTCCAATCGGCTCACGACTTCGTCCTTGAACGCCATGTACTCCGCCAGTGCGACGTCCTCGTCGTCAGTGTAATCGAGCAGGAGGGCGAGCGCGAGTTGCGCTGGGCCACTCCCCCTGTACCCCCATTCGAAGCCCGAGGGACTGTGGTCCGCCAACTTGAGACTCCGATCTGGGGTCAGCGGTTCGCGGCCAGGATACTTTTCGACGATTGCGCGGCCTCGCTGTCGGTAGCCGACGTAGACGATGTCGACGTCATCTGAGGCGCCTCTCTGTACGTGCGAGTGTGAGTTGATGATTCCACTCATCGTTCTGTTCGTGGGATGCTCGTTCGGGCACCCCCGCACCCCTCTTGGGGGGTCGAAAAACAGTGTGAAGGTACTGCTTGGTAGGCTTTCTACGGTGCTCGCCGGGATGAATCCTGTTCGGGATGGCGATCGCGGAGAGCCTCCGGTACGGCCACTGCCGGTCGTCCGCGAAAGGTTCGGCCACCACCGGACGCAACTAGCCGCTGTCACTCCTCAATCAATGGATCGATTGTACGTTCGATAAGTGCGTCCGTCAGTTCTTGGTCGTGCCGAATGCACACCAGTTCGATGCCGTGTTCCTTACAGAGTCTCTTCTTTTTCTCGTCACGCTCCTGCCGTTTTTCGAGACCTTCTTCGCCGCCCCAGTGGTCCACGGGCTCATAGTGCTGGACCCCTTGATATTCGATTCCGACTTCGGCCTCTACCAGGTAGATATCTAGTTCCAACCCGTCGAGAAAGGCTGGCCGGTAGTGACGCTTGATGGTGTGGTCTGGATAGTTCGATTCGACGAGTTGGTAGAGAATGGTTTCGCTGGTCCATCGGTTACCTTTCTTGTAATGGCCAAACGCCTTCCGAACCTCGTTCTCGACAGTGTCCATAATACCCTTGCGCTGCGCCTGTAACTGCTCTTGCAGCTCTTCGAGTTCTTCTGTTTCGTCTTCCGGAAGCGGGTCCATCTCTTCGTAGGGCTTTCTGGCCTCGCGAAACCGGCGGTACCGTTCTTCCCGATCAATGTCCTCGGCCAATTCATCGCGGAGCTCGTCAAGTGCCTGTTCTTTCTGCTCCCTGATCTCCCTCTCACGCGCCCATTTCTTGTCTCGGAGCTGTTCGTATCGGTCGAGGTGGTCGCGAAAGTCCTCGTCTAAGATATCGACGAGATCTTCAGGGAGAACGTCGTAGAGATAGTCGTTCCCGCCGCAAACGCCGTATTCGTACTGTTGTTGGTTGACGTACCAGCCGTGTTTCTGCATGAAGACGGTGCCGTACATTTCGTGGCAGTACCGGTATTCGGGGATAATGCCGTTACAGCGGTGGCAGAGCTGATTGGCAAATTTGAGCGCGTCGACAATCTTGTCTTCGTCCGGCGAGTCAATGCCGGCCTCTTGGACCTGGTTGCGCGCATCCTTCGGAAACTTCCGGGTGAGAATGTTCTCTGGTGTTGGTGTACGATGGGAATGGGTTGGATTCTCCACTTTACAGCGGATGAAGTTACGGATTGCGTCTTTTGCACAGCTGCAGAAATGGAGGTCGCCGTCCGGTTCCGGTTTGAACCCGATGAACACGCCGTAGTGCGCCGGGTACTGGACGATCGGGTAGGGAAGTTTATCCTGCCGATTTTCACGGCCAGGATCTACGACTATAGGACTGTCCGCCATAGTTGGTTGTCAAATACTAACAGAATGGCTTGTCAAAAATCCATACGCTCGGTTATCTCTTCTTCGACTTCTTTCACCAGATCTGGCAAGTGGCGTCTGACCGATCCCTACGCAGGCTCAGTTAGGAGTACATCGAGTCCATTCTCTAAGGTGCCTCATCGAGCAAATGCTCCAGCTGATCAAGGTAACGAAGGACGCTGTCGGGATAACCGTCCGAGTGTCGGTAGATTTGTGCGACGCGGTCGGATTCGGACTGTTCATCTGCGGTCTCGCTCCGTTGGATGAATCGGAGTTAATTTCGCGTCGACATCGTTCACCGCCGGTACCAAGTGTGACAAGTATTAATATAGATCAATTGAAAAGCTCTTTAAAAGATGGCTGCTCGCTCCATGCAGGACAGCCTGCAAGACCAGTTTGACACCGAAAAAGACACTCTCGACTACTACGACAACTGGTTCTCCCGGTCCGGTGTCGAAAAACTGGCCGAACTCAAGTCCATCGATCTAGACAAAAACACCATCAGAGACGACGTCGAAACCCTGTACGAAAACGACGTCTTAGAAGACTTCCATCGCTATGTCGCAGCACTTGACGGCATCGGACCCAACACCATTATTCAAGGGATCAAAACCATCAACCGCGACAAAATGCAGGTACTCTCCATAGATGACATGGAGAGTAAATCTGCCTTACTTCTATATCTCTACGAATGGGAATGGGAAGAACACTTGGACCTGATCCAAGCGCTGAAAACCTTCAAAAACAAGCGTACGTACCGGCGAGAAGAAATATCCGGAGAAAAAAGATTTGACCAACTTGGCGAGGACGAAGTAGAGCAGCTGCGGCGAACATTGCAAGAGAACATCAACGAGGCAAACAATAAGCGGAAGTACAAAGCTGAATTGAAAAGCGTCCACTTGATCGACGAGAACGAAGTGATGGCGGAGATCTACGTTGAATACAAATCCGGGCACTACAGGCAATTCAAATTCCGGGAAGAAGACAACAAGGACTACGACTCTGAGGATGGTAGAGAGGTCGAACCTCAAAAGTACTGGCCGATCACCACTCGGTACATCCACGTAGATTACGACAACAACGAGTACGACCACGATATCCAACGGTCAAAAGAAGACTTTCTGAAGCCGGTGATTACCACGCTCTACAGTGATGTTGAGTACGGAGAGGACGTAAAATTCATAGATCCGATTGACTACCCGGACAAGACCCCGACCGAGTTTGTGGAGGACAAGGTGGAGGAGCAGAAAAAGAAGATTGAGGATGACGACTCGCTGGATGACGATGAAAAGAAAGAGTATATCGACGTTTTGGACAATCTCAGTGCTGCTGAGCAAACTGCGTTAACCTTGGAGAACGTGAACGTGGCAGGTGACCCAATCCGCATCGAGATAGAGACCGGGGAGCCGATCGAGTCATTCGCTGAGGGGAACAACTTGGAAAGCCAGTTATCCAAGTTCAACGAGGAAAGCCAGCGCCGAGAATATACCTTGACCATCGGTGACCAAGAGATCCAGGTGAAGGGGGTGAAAATAGAGATACTTGGAGACGTGAGTAAAGAAGAAGAGAAGATGATTACTGAGGTACTTCGTGAACAAGGGGAAGATGACAAGGTGGAGGCTAAGGCATGAGTTCTGAAGCAGTAGAGGCTCTTGGATATGATTTTGAGGACCGTCTCCGTCCTGACGAAGTATCTGATGAGCTTCGTGAGAACCCGTTTTGCGTCCGGTCTGAACGCCGGAAAATCACTTGCCCTGAACCAGGGTGTAGCGAACCCTGTCAAGTCGTAGAATTAGACGGCGAGAAAAAGTTTCTATGCCGTAATCGGGATGTAAATCCGTACGACGAATCTCTACACTATTATTGGAAGGTTGAGAGCATTAATGCTGTAGAACAGTTGTTATCTGACCTGGGTTTTGAAGCGTCGGTAAGTCAGACTGGGTCGATGGTTTCGTTCGAGTTAGATGAGGAGTCGTTTCTGGTTGTTCCTGGCGGGTACAGTGATGACTTGTTGACGCCGATTGCCTCGCACCTTCGAGACAGCCGTAATCTCTGTGTGCTTGCTTTCCAAGATAGTGTCCGAGAACAGGTGAAGCCTCTTATTGATCGTGTTGGTGGTGTTTCTATGGTTATAACCCCGCCAGGTCTTGAGCGGAAGATTGAGAGCTTTGAGTCGATGGTTGAGATTCGAGACGGGTTTGAGGCTGAGTATGAGCCTGAGAACGAGGCGGTACCAGATGAGTTGGTGGAGAAGATCAACGATAACCCGCAGTACTTGGCCGGTGAACTAACCGACTTTGAGAAAATTGAGGCGAGTAAAGACAAGAGGGATGAGATGGAGAAGCTGTGCACATTGTCTTTTTCTCAGGTTTTGGACTGTCCTTTGCATCCGATGGGAATGCAGGATACAGGGAATCGTGTTCCGGACGGATTCGGTTTTGTCTTTGATGAGGAGAATGGGAATCAACCGTTGCTGATACTGGATTCGAAGAGTGTGAGCAGCGATCGCCGTGATTATCCGAAGATCACTGAGAAACAAGGTGCCCAGTATCGCAAGTACTTGGAGATTATTGACGACGTTTGCTACGTTCGGCAGTGGGAGGAACAGGTCTTGGTTTTCATCGCTCCGGAGTTCAATATCGGGAAGATCCGGGATTTCTTGGATGAATTGAATGAGACCGATTTCGATGATTTCCAGGTGGTGTTCATGGATTTGGAGGCTTTGGCTACGTTGATTCTTCACCGTACCAGTTTAACTTCGGAGCGGAAGGTGCGGCTGGGTCGTGGTGGTTGGCCCGCGATGTTGTACGGGTTGTTTTTGGATCCTGATTTTGACCGAGATGAGGAAGATTACGAGTTAGAGCGTGAGAATGGTTTATGCCTTACTGGAAGTGCTGTGAAGCAACACGTTGCTAATAATATTTCTGATCAGAAAAGCCGTGAGAGAACATTAGAGTATGTGGAAAATGAGATCCGGGAGTTTTCGCCCGAGTAGCATTCTGATGTAGCCCAAATCTGGTGTCAACAGTACCTAAAATCTCTAAGGCTGGATGTTTTTGAGCAATTCTGGGTCGGCGTCGATAAGGGTGTACCTCCTACTCACCACACCGACTGTTTTCTCCTGGTGCTACTCTGGCGCTTCTCTGAGAAACCGAGCTGTATTTGCCTGCTGGTCGTTGTCCTCGAACTCCCAGCTTTTGTGGAATAGGTCGATACACTCAAACTGAGAATTCCAATTAGATCGTTATGCCAAATGTGATACGTCACCGGGCTCCTCTGCGTCGTCGAACTCACCGCGCTCGACCGGTTCCCAGTCCTCGCTAGGTTCCGGACTCCACCAGTCGACCTCGTAGGCACCCGGTGCGCCGAAAATTTTCACCCTCGCCGACCCGTCAGGGAGGTCACGACGATGTTTTTCGTCGACGTGGAGATTCCAGGTCGTGTCGGTATCGAAGCTGGCGAGGACAGCTTCCTCGTAGCCACGGTCCTCTTGCGACTCTTGGAGTTCCACCTGTGTATTGCAGTTCTTGCAGAACACGCCCTCGAAGGGGATGTGGCTGAACACCTCGTGCCCGCAGACCGGACACCAGAGGAACTCGAACAGTGCTTCGTTGTGGCGGTCGATGACGTCCAGACTCATTTGTTGATCTGGCCCGTGTGACTCGGGCCACCCCTTCCTGCCCCAGAAAAACACCTTCGCTGGACGTTCAATGACCTCAGCGTTCAGCGCCGTAAACGATCCTCGAGCGAGCTTCGTAGCCACAGTCGGGGCAGTCGAACCAGCGCTGGACTTTCGGCCCGTCTGCTGCCTTCTCGCCGATGAGAACGTCGTCGTTCGGGCACGCAGGGCAAGTCAGCTCAGGGAGTGGTCTGTCTCGAAGAGCGTCCCGAAAGGCTGTCGCCTGCTTCGTCTCGAAGCCACGCGACCAGATCGGGTAACCGTCGACGAGGATTGCTGCCCGCCACTTGTTCCGGTACGATTCGGGTGCACGATGGAGAACGGCTCGGGCTCCAGTCTCGGTGTTTCGATACGCGAGCGACGGCGTTCGACTCTCCCGTGTCCAGTTGGTGATTCGGGGCATCGGTTAGAAGTGGACGTCAGCGGGGACGACCCAGAGATCCTCACTCTCTTCGAGGAGCCGATCCAGGTGCTCACGATGCCGGATGCCGCTCGCGTGCTGGTCGTACAAGAACACCGACGGCCCGTCGTACGCGCCGACTTGATGGAACGCGTGCCGAGCGAGGTCCTCATCGCGCATGATCTCCTCGTCGGAGAGTTCGTCGATGGCTTCCTTCACCCGTTCGAGATTACGCTCGAATTCTTCTTTCGTCGCTTCCCACCCTCGTTCGAGTAGGTCCTGCCCACCGTTTGAGTCGACGGGGGCTGTGGTTGGGAGATCGCCCCATCGCGCTTTGCCCGCGACCCTCGTATCCTCCTCGTCGAACGTGACGTAGTAATCAAAGACGGCGCCGGCGTGCGGGTCCGCGCCGACCAGGCGGTCGAACACCGTCTTTCCGGTGGCTAACGCGTCGTCGTGTGTCGATGCCTCTACCAGAGTGTAGATGACCATGTGCATCTGTTTTTCACTTTTGCTGCCGACGCCCACGACCTCGCTCCGCGTCACTGTACGCTGCGCCGGCACCCTTCGCCGGCGCTCGAAAAACTCCGCCAGAATACACGCTCGCTAGGCGTCGTTTTGTTCCGCTCCAGTCACCTCCTCGACGGTGATCGTCCACCTCCCAATTCTGGGTTCCGAAGCAATGCGCTTCACAACGCTGTCGAACTGCTTGTGAGTCCGGTACGGTCGCACCAGTCGACGGTGTCGCTGCTTGGAGTGTTGCCATGGTTGTTCTCGAGGGCATTTTCCTGCCCCCGCACCCCTCGCGGGGCGGAAACCAAAAACCTCGGCCGGGGTGCCTAGCTATCGGAGTCGAATCGTATCCCCGTCGCGCTTGAGAATCTGCTTTGCAACGAGTCGGGCAATCGCGTCGTCGACGGCACCTTCTTGTTCGTCCGAAAGCGCTCGCACAGTCGCGAGGACTCGCTCCCGAATTGTTTCGACGTCGCCAATCCCATCGTCAACAGCCCCTAGCACAATATATTCGACTTCGAACTCGGTCGCAAACTCTTCGATACGAGCAGTGAACGTGTTTGGAAGTCCCGAGAGTGAGTTCACCGCCATCTCAATCGTGAATAGTGGATGCGAGCGGTCACGGATCTGCCGTGCTTCAGTCGAACCTGTGTTAAACGGTCGCTGTTCGTCGATTTCGGTTAGAATTAGCTCGTAGTCCAACCCACGCTGGGCGTACGTCCGCATGTCTTCGATGTCGCGTCGACGACCACTCGCTAGGTCACCACCGGAGACCGCTTTCAGCAAGAACATATCTTCATCGGCGAGGACGAATGCCGTCGCGTGACTGCCGGCCCAGAACTCCTCCGCTCGGTCGTGCATCCGGTTGGTGATCCACACTTTCCCGACGACTTGCCGGTCGAAGATATCGATCTGGAAGCCGCGCTCCTTGTGATGCAGCTCGACGGTTTTCCCGACACCTTCGAACGACTCCGTTGGCTCGCCGACGACCGCGAATCCCTGTGACGTGAGCGTCTGGTAGACGTGCTCGAATTCGGATACCACACCCTACGCGAGATCGATATCCTCGGTCTGGTCCTTCAATCCTCGAACAGTCATCGCAGACCCACCAAGGAGGTACACAGTTACAGACTCCGAGAGCCAGCTGTCGAACTCCTCGAGAAACGCTTTGATCGCCTCGCCACCCCTGAATACAGTCATGATACTCCGTACTGCTTTTTGAGCGCCGTAAATTCTGCTTCACTCGGGAGGATGACGGGGGAGTCACCCGACACATCGAACGCTCCCTCAAGTGGTCGATACATCGCAGTCACCGTCGGTTCCAACTCGTACCACTGCGCAGTCTCCGTCAGTGTCTCCTGGTCGATGTCCAGCTTCTCGATCAAGAGCATTGTATAACTGACGCGGCGGGAGCCGCTATCGAGGACGAGCGTGTGGCACACCACCTCGGCAGGTGTGAGTTCCTCGCCGGGGGCATACCAGAACGCGGGTTCGCCGGCGAGGAAGAACTGCAGGCCGTACGCTGCAAACCGAGCGAGTCCGGTCAGTTGCCAGTCGGCGGCTGCCTCAAGTGCCTCCGTATCCGCGGCTGTCTGGACGCGGACGAGTGCCCGCTTCGGATCACACCATTCGACGGTCGCACTCGGCGCGAGTGCCCGGACTCGCGACCGGTGCTCATGTCGCACGACAGCACGGGCGAACGCCAGCAGCGGGGAGAGATCTTCACTCAATGCGTACTCCGGGCCGGACGGGGACAGCATCGCCCGATGCTTGAGCGGCGACAGCGCCTTGTGAACGCTCTGGCGTGTAATCTCGAGTCGCGCTGCGATCTCGGACACCCGACGAGGCTCGTCAAGGTACCAGCACACTCGGAGTGTGGCCGGCGAGAGGAGGTCGGCCCACTCGACGTGGCCGAGTTCCGCCTGGAGGCTCCGGTATGCTTCGACGACCGGATGATCCGTGACATGGACCTGCCGCTGGTTATTGGGACCACGGCGTTCGGCGAGCAGCCCTGATTCCAGCAAGACATCGAGCACATCGTAGAGGTGTGTTTGCGAATACTCGGTGTCTGTCGCGAGTTTAGCCGCCGTCGCGTCCCGGCCGGTACTCAATGCGTCAATGACGGCAAGTCCAGCCTTGGTAAGCATCTGTGTCTACTCTAAACCCTATTCACATAAATACGTTTCTGGATTTAAGTTGACGGTCCGTTATTCAGCGACGAGAGCTGCGAGCGCGTTCTCTAGCGTCCCGTGGAACTGCCAGCTCGCCCGCTCGAAGGCCTCGTCGGTCGGGCCGTCCCAGCGAGGGAACCCGGTGTGCTCGCTCACCTTGACGGTCCACTCGGCTGGCTCGTCAACTGAGTTCTCCGTCGGGAGTTCCACGACGTAGAGGTACCCCTCATCGCCGTGGATGCCATCCGCTGGGTTCTCGACGCCGTGGCCGAGCAGGAACATCGGTTGGTCCTGATGCTCCATGTTGGCCGGTTCGAGGATATCCGAGGGCTGTGCTGCGTCGATCGTTCGTTCCGGCTTCCCGTCTAGGTATCGTCCCATCGTCGAGAGCTTTTTCGAGGAACAGGGTTGCCGTGTAGCCCGGCCCGCGCTCGGCATGGGTTGGTTCGCCGGCCTGTTCGACTCGCTGGATGAATCGGAGCCGACTTCGTGTCGACATCGATCTCCCCGGCGCTCGAAAAACAGTACTGACGGCGCTGTCCCGGTGTTACCAGACTCTGGTTGAGTAATCTCTTCGACGGCGATCGTCAAGCTCCCAGTCTCGTAGTGTCCTCACTTGTGTGTTTCTCGTCACGTACCGATTCAGCGAAATGCGTTTTTAGCTCGTACCCGTAGCGCAGGTATGTCTACAACTGTCGAAATCCCCGACGCTGACGAGACGTGTGCGTACTGTGGCTCTCGCATCTTCGACCACGACCCAATCTGCGTCCGTGACTGCAACGACGACTGTGGGTCGCCATCATACTTCTGTAACTATGCATGTCTCTCGACGTACATCGATGAAAACAGCCTGACGACCGGCAACGCGTGCGAGTGGGCGCCTGACGACCCCGGCTGTTGCTGAGTGCACTCAGCTCAGTGAAAACATAAAGCAACGTACCGTCAGATACCTCTCCAGCAGAATCCATCACCAGAGTGGTACTGGTAGCCGACTAAATTTATTGCGTCAACTGACAAACATTCCTAGTGATTCACCATGTCCGCTGAGCGCACGTCCGACGGCTTGCTCCGCATCGTCCTGATCGTCCTCGCGGTAATAGTCCTGTTCCCGCTGTTGATGATGGTATTTGCGATGCCGATGATGGGCATGATGGGGTGGTGGTGGGGTGGTGGCATGGCCGGTGGCCTCTCACCGCTGTGGGGCATCGGGATGATGCTCGTCTGGCTCGTCGTCCTCGTCGGCATCGGCTACCTCCTGTATCGTGGCCTCGTCGGTGGCGTCGGGTCGGCGGTGACTGGCGACAGGGCACTCGAGGAGCTCCGAGTGGCGTACGCTCGCGGTGAGCTCACTGAGGAGGAGTTCGAGGAACGGCACGCGAGACTCAGCCGCGAGGAGTTGCAGTAGGTCACAAGTATGTCCCCGACAGTACAGCGGCGAGAAATTCTGACAGCACTCGGAGCGGGCATCGCGAGTCTGTCAGGATGTATCGGCAATCTCCCAGGCAGTGGCGACAGCATTGACAGGACGATCTACGTCGGAGCCTATCACTGGGGCTTCGTTATGCTCGACGACACCGGCGAGGAGCAAGAGCGTGTCAGCTTGCGACGTGGTGATGTCCTCCGCGTCATCGCGTTTAATACCGGCGCGAGTCAAGTCGTGCAAGCTCTTCCGGCCTCGATCCGAGGCGCGCTTCCAGACCACGAAGCGCTCGAAGAGCGAAACGAGGAGCGCATCCCGCCCCCATCGAGCGGTGACTTTCACGAACTACTGGAGGTGGCGAACGAGCAGTATCCCGACCACAGTCTCGGAATCATGCCGTCTGGACAGGTCCACATGGAGGGTGGGATGATGATGCACCCCGTTGCGCTTCCACGGAGGGCCACAAGACCCGTCGTTCGACAGTTAGGTGTGACGCGACCTGGCGATTATACGCTGAGTTGCCTGACCTACTGTGGTTACGGCCACGCCTACATGGAGATTGACGGCGGCATCGTCGTCACATAGGAAATAGTTCTTAACTGCGACGAACGTCTAATCTACGTCAGTCATCACCGGAGGACCTCGATTTAGCTGAGACACCATCCGGCGACACCCGACTCAATCGGAGCGCGTTCGTAGTGACTGCGAGACTCATCCCCATATCCCCGACGATGATCGCGAGGGCCACGTTCACCAGTCCGAACGGCACCCCGAGCGCCAGTAGGACCTTCACACCGATGCTCGACCAGATGTTCTGCTGGATGACGCTCCCTGCCGTCTGGGACAGTCGGTGAAGGTACGGGAGTTTGGACAGGTCGTCGCCCATCAGCGCGATGTTCGCGGACTCGATGGCTGTGTCCGTCCCGGCAGCCCCCATCGCGATACCGACCGTCGCCGTGGCGAGCGCGGGCGCGTCGTTGATGCCATCGCCGACCATCGCGACCGTTCCGTACTCAGCTTCGAGCTCGCGAACGACCGTCGCCTTCTCTTCGGGGAGTAACTCCGCGTACACAGCATCCACGCCCGCACTGGCACCGATTGCGTCGGCCGTTGCCTGATTGTCACCGGTCAGCATCACGACGTGCTCGATGCCCTGGTCGTGCAGGCGAGCGACGGTGTCTGCCGCCGTCGACCGCAGTTCGTCGGCGACCGCAATCACGCCCTCGATTCCGTCGACTGTTCCGACTAGCACAACCGTCTTTCCCTGCTCTTGCAGCTGGGTGATCGTCTGCGTCCGCAGATCGTAGTATTCCCCATGGTCACAGGTGCTCGGTTCGGTGGCAAGTACACCGCCGTCCGGGACAGCGTGAACGTGCCCGAGATCAACCCCGAGATCCTCGAACAATGCCGGATTGCCAGCGTAGTAGGTCTCGCCGTCGAGGTCAGCTCTGACGCCCTTGCCGGTCAGACTCTCGAACGATGTTACCTCGGAGCGGTCGAAGCCTTCTGCGTCGGCTGCAGCAACGATTGATTCCGCGATTGGATGTTCGCTTCGTGCTTCCAGCCGTGCCGCCGTCGCGAGCACCTGCTCTCGAGTCGTCCCGCCGAGCGGAACTACGTCAGTGACCGTGAGCTCGCCCTTCGTGAGCGTCCCCGTCTTGTCGAAGGCGACGACGTCGACCGCGCCCATCGCTTCGAGGTGCGTCCCGCCTTTGATGAGGACGCCGTTTCGCGCCGCGCTCGTGATGCCCGAGATGACGCTCACCGGCGTGCTGATGACGAGCGCACACGGACACGCGAGCACGAGTAACGCAAGCCCCTGGGTGAACCCCGTTGCCCACGGCCGACCGAAGACGACTGGCTGGACGATTGCGACCAGGACGGCGAAGGTCACTACGACCGGCGTGTAGTACCCGGCGAACCGGTCGACGAAGCGCTCATGTTCGGTTCGGTCGCGCTGGGCGTCCTCGACCAATTCGATAATTCGAGCGAGCGTGCTCTCGGACGCCTCGGCGGTGACCTCGACCTCTAGATACCCTTCCTCGTTAATCGTGCCCGCGTACACCTCGTCGCCCGTGGTCTTGTCCGCCGGGAGACTCTCGCCCGTGATGGGCGCCTGATTGACCGCGCTCGCCCCCTCGACGACGACGCCATCAGCGGGGATCTTTTCGCCCGGACGAACGAGCGTGACATCACCAATTTCCAGGTCCTCGACGGGCACCGTGTGCTCGTCGCCGTTCCGACGAATCGTCGCCGTGTCGGGAGAGAGGTCGACGAGCTCACGGAGCGACGATCGCGCCCGGTCCATCGCGTAGCGTTCCATCAGTTCGGCGACGCTGAACAGGACGGCAAGCATCCCGGCCTCCCAGAAGAGAGACTCCCCGAACGCCAGACTCGCGGTGAGGGCACCGAGGATGCCGAGGCTCATCAGCAGGTCGATATCCAGCGACAGTGTCCGGGCGGAGTAGTAGCCGTTGCGGACGATCTCCTGACCGGCGACGACGGCGCTCGCGAAGAATAGAACGCCGGAGACGGTGAACTGCTGGGCAAACAGCTCGAACAGGACGACATCAATGCTCGGAAGGCCGACGCTGATGATGGCACCGAGAGCGAGCAGAAGTGCGCCCGTCCACGTTTTTAGTGCCCGAGGACTCGTCCATACCGATTGGGTCTGGGCGTCCTTGCCTTCTCCCTCCTCCCGCTCTGTCGCTTCGACAGCGTACCCCGCCCGCTCGATGGCCGCCACGACCGCATCGTGATCTGTCTCGGTGGGATTGTAGCTCACGACGACTGAGCCGGTCGTCGGCACCGTATCGTACTCGAGAACACCAGCGAGTGCGGCGAGTTCGGTTTCGATCTTCCCGGCACAGGACGGACAGTCCATCTCCGGGACACGCAGCGACTCCGTCTGCGTCTCAGTTGGTGATTCGATCCGATATCCTGCAGCGGTAATCCGTTCCTCAATGGCGTTGATGTCGGTGTCGTCTGGATCGTAGGTGACGGTGACCGTCCCGGTCATCACCTGCGGTTCGACTTCGTGGATACCGTCGAGGGTCGAGACGCTGTTGACGATTTTCTCCGCACACGACGGACAATCCATGTCCGGTACCGACAATGAGATCCGCTGGGTACCCGCTGGTGGGTCCGTCGGGCCGCCCGAATCCTGAGTCATTACCTCTAGTAGTCACGCTGCGGGCAAAGCGGTACGGTTGCTGTGCAGCAACTTCCTCGGTCGTCAGCCGTCCTCATCAGTTAGAGTATCGGGGCGGCTTGAGTCGGCGTAGGCGAGCGCAAGCTGTGCCTCAGCCCGACGCAGTCGGTAAGCGAATGTCGAGCCAGGGATACCGAGCCGGTCTGCGAGTTCGTAGGCTTCGGCCGCTCGCGGTGATTGATAGTACCCGGCGTCGACGGCAGCCCGAAGCGCGGCGTCCTGCTCCGGGGACAGCGCTGGCTTCTGCTCGTCAATATCGTGTTTCGGCGAGGCAGGTGAATTGGTAATGCGACGGATCTCGACGCCAGTCGTGTCGGCAATTTCGGCGGTGAGGTCGTCGTGGAAGGTGCTAAACTCGGGACTGCCCGGGACGATCACACGCCACTCGTACTGTCGCTCTGTCCAGGTGGTCTCGAAGATCAGTCCGTCACCGAAGTGCTCGAGCGCGAGGTGGGGAATGGACATGCAGGAGGGCGTCCGCGTCCAGTAAGAGTAGATGACGAGCGTATCTCCGGATTCGTCGAGAACCTGGGTCTGCCAGTCCGCTTCGCAGTCCCGTCGTGCGAGGCAATCCGGGTAGTAATCACCGTCCGTGACTGCGGCGACGATGTCGTCGCGGACTGTTTCGGAGCCAGTAATGTGATCGACGCGCCAGAGATGCTTCGCGGAGACGTGGCAGGACAGCGACCGAATACGAGTGTCGGGAGCCGCAGAGAGGACGTCCGCGACGGCATTCGTCCCGGAATCGTAGGCAAGTGTGAAAACGAACTCTCGCATGGCGAACCGTACGCTGGTCGTTCGTAAGAGCGTGTTGTTGCCCACTACCCACTTAGTAGGGGACTGTCAGAATCAGTCAATTAGCTGAATTGAGGCGCTAAGCCCCCTTCCTCAGCGAGCGCCGAAGGCGCGAGCAGGGAGGGGATACAGCGTTCACGAGAGCTTTTCTCTCGTGTGCGAACGAGACGCGACGCGTCTCGTCAACGCCGCACAGTTCACATACACGATTCGGTGGCAGGCCCACAGCCCCACGCAGTCGCAATTCGTTTGCAGTAGGGTAGCATAGTATTGAACGAACCCAATGGAATACGACCTCGACTCGGGAGCGCACTCGACGTTTTCGCTGCACTACCACCTGATACTCACTACGAAGTATCGGCGCGGAGTGCTAACCGAGGAGCGAACCCAATTCATACACGAGGTCATCAGCGGGTTCACGGACAACTACGGTGTCGAACTGACGAACCTCGACGGCGAGGACGACCACGTACACATCCTATTCCGAGCGAAGCCAACCACAGACCTCGTGAAGTTCATCAACACGGTCAAGGGCGCGACTGCCCGCCGTATCCGCAACGAGTACGCGGACGAACTAAAGACCGAACTGTGGGGCGACTCGTTCTGGAACGACTCGTACTGCCTCATCTCGACGGGGCAGGTGTCGCTGGATGTGCTGAAACAGTACGTAGAGGACCAACGCGAGTAGAATGTACTACGCCTACAAGTACCGTCTCAAGCCGTCCGACGCCCACCGAGAGGAGTTGGACCGCCACCGAGACATTTGTAGGCAACTCTACAACCACGCGCTCTACCGCTTCGACCAAATACCCGAGGACGCAGGCACGCTCAATCAGCGTGTTCGGTCCATCCGAGACGAGATTCCATCCCTGAAAGAGTGGTGGGACAGCCTCTCGGACGTGTACTCGACAGCTCTGCAAACGGCAGTCATGCGAATCGAGCAGAACGTCAAAGGCCTCTCCGCACTCAAGGAGAACGGCTACGGCGTTGGTCAACTCACGTGGAAGCCGCCACGGGAGTTTCGCAGTTTCACGTACAGTCAGTCTGGCTTCGAGCTCGACAAGAAGGGCGGTCAGACTGTGCTGTCACTCTCGAAACTTGCGGACATCCCGATTCGGCTTCACCGCGCCATCCCCGACGACGCGACGCTCAAGCAGGTCACGGTCAAGAAGGAACCGACGGGCGAGTGGTTCGCTACCTTCGGCGTCGAAACTCCGGACGCCCCACCGGAGAAACCCGAGAAACCCGAGAAATGCGTCGGCATCGACGTTGGGATTCTCACGTACGCCCACGACACCGACGGCACGGCGGTCGGGTCGCTCGACCTCTCCGACGAGCGTGAACGCTTGGAGCGCGAGCAACGGAAGCTCTCGCGGAAGGAACACGGCTCTGCCAACTACGAGACACAACGGCGGCGAGTTGCGGAGTGTCACGCAGACCTCCGTCGGAAGCGCCGCGACTTCTTGCACAAACTCTCGAACTACTACGCTCGGGAATACGACCTCGTGGCAGTCGAAGAATACAAGTGCGAGCGAGAGGGGACGCACTTCGTGACGGTCAACCCGAGAGGGACGACCAAGGAGTGCGCGTCCTGTGGCGTCTCGACGGAGAAGCCGTTGTGGGTCCGTGAACACTCCTGTCCTGCCTGCGGGTTTGAGGCGGACAGGGACGCGAACGCGGCGTGGAACATCCCTTCTCGCGGCCTCGAAGACGTAGGAGTGGGATACTCCGAATCAACGCCTGTGGAGACTGCGCTCCCTGTGGATACGCCTGTATCTGCAAAGCGCATCGTGGAAGCAGGAAGCCCTATACCCTCAAGGAGCGAACGGCGTCAGCCGTGAGCGAGTAGGGTAAGGTAGTTCACAAGTGGGTCACAGGATAAGATTCGTTAATGGACGGGGATCGACGAAACCCGAGGGACAGGGATGCCCGTGAGAGTCCACGCCATCTCGCATTGCTCCGTCCCCTTTCTGTGTTCATTCTCGCGTTCGTCACGCTTACACAGATTCCCGTCGCATCGGCGCACGAGGCGACAGCGGGGCTCTCCCAAAGGTCACGGACTCGTCCTCGGTGTCATCGGGGTTATCCTCCTCGGTGGGGCGATTGTTAGCAAGCGAAGCGGTCGAATCTCCCCGACGATAGCACTCTATGGCGTGCTCACCGGAATTGTCGTGATTGCACTCGGTGCCATCCTCTTTGAAGGGTTTTCTCCAGATCCCACGTATACTTCGGATTCCATGCCGTTCCCACGGTCGTGGTATCAACCACTGGCATTGGGGACCGGTCTGTTCATCACGGTGACGAGTTTTATCATTGGCTGGCTTCGCTGGCCGACCCGGCCTCGCTACACGTTCTTCAGCATCTTGATGAGGTTATGGATCTCGTATCCTTATCTCATTCCTGGTCCAGCGAGTGATGCTCACCCGACTCGTCGAGAACCAGGACTTCATCGTCGCCCACGAGTTCGACGAGGTGACCTACCGGAGCGAGAAGATCACCTTCGCAGTGGGAATCATCGCTGGCGTCATTCCTCTCGGTATTGCACTGCAGCAGACCGGGGCGGCGGCGCTACTAGGCAATGCTGTCGCCTCGACTGCGGCGTTCTTGCCAGCGATCGGTGTCCTCTGAGTGTTCTACGTCGCCACCGGCCTGTTGACAAGTGTCATCAGTACCAACACGAGCGTCGTGTTGATGATTCCTGCCGCGGCCAGTGCGGCTCAGTCGATTGGGGCGAACGCGTTCGCGTTCGTCCTCGGCGTGACGTTCGCCGCCTCGACGGCGTTCATGACGCCAGTTGGCTACCAGACGAACCTCTTCGTCTACGGGCCTGGTGGCTACAGGTTCTCGGACTTTCTGCGTGTTGGTGGACCGTTACAGTTGCTGTTGTCGGTCGTCACTGTCCTCGGGATTGCGTTCTTCTGGGGCGTCCGTGTTTGACGCGGGTGTGCTGACTCAGCAGTGAAAGACATCCCGAGAGCGGTCGTGAATCGCTGTGGTTCACAGACCCGTCACACTAGGAGGTGAGCTATCTGGACTCCGGTTCCAGACCGTTCTCATGACCGTATGTCTACTTGTCCGTTATGAGGTGCGGGTCGGTCATTTTCACCGTATAGACGCGCTCTCTGGGGATGTACGTGTACTCGTCATCGCCGTGGTGAATCTGCCAGTGGTCCTCTCGATAGTTGAGTTTCTCATCGTCGATCTCTTCCGAAACGGTCTCATCCACGCCTTGATAGACAATCGTCGCCATGACCAACAGTAGGCGGGCTGCGTCCATAACCTGGCGGGTCACCAAGAGGTGCTAGATTGTTGTTTGACGCTGTCCTACAGTCTAGAGACCATCATGCGCATCGTACTCTCACTTGGCGGGAGCATCCTCATGCCAACGCTTGACCCAGAGCAGTTTCGGGAGTACGCAGCCGTCATCACAACACTCGCCGAGAAGCACGATGTCTGTGTCGTCACCGGGGGCGGATCTCCTGCGCGCGAATTCATCGGTGTGGGGCGAGCTCTCGGTGCGAACGAAGTCGAGCTGGATCATCTCGGTATCGAGGTTACTCGGCTAAATGCCCGCCTTCTCATTGCGGCAATCGGCGACGAGGCCGTCTTGACGCTAGCAAAAGACTACGAAGCGGCGGGCAAAGCGCTCCGCTGTGGCGACATCGTCGTCATGGGTGGAACAGCACCCGGTCAAACTACTAACGCGGTGAGCGCTCTCCTTGCTTGAATACCTCAACGCAGAACGTCTCATCTATGCGAGGAACGTGCCTGGGGTCTTTAGCGCGGATCCTCACACGCACCCAGACGCAGAGCCATTCGACGAGTTACGCGCGAGCCAACTCATTACCCTCATCCTCGATATGGACAGTACTGCCGGGAGTCGTGTACCGATCGACCTTCTCGCTGCGAAGCTGATCCAACGTGCACACTGCGAAACAGTGGTTATCGATGGAACCGATCCAGAATGCATCCTCATCGCTGTCCAAACCGGCGAATTTGGCGGGACGAGAATCATCTCGGACAGCGACGATGACACGCCACCGGCTGAACCATGATGGCTGTTATGCTTGTGGAGAACGACATCTGTGTATGTCTCGTCACGTGGCTTCCTTCGAGATTGACTCACAAACCGATTCGTATGCCGCTCGACGCATCCTGGAGCGAGTATACGATACGATTCGAGAGGAGTCATCGAGCGGCGGGGAGGACTCTACCGACACAAGCGAACTCCTCGAATCGTTCGAAACGCTTCGAGATGCAGCGAAACGTCCCACAGCAGGCAAGCTGACGGTTATCTACGAACAATACGACGACGAATTCGAGAACTAAGTTCGCAGAACACCCGTCACGGGGAGAGATACGCAACCTCAGTCTGCAGTCCGCCAGCGTCCCCCAAGTTCCTCACGTTCGCAATCGTTATATTTTCCATCGCGGAAGACTGTCACACGACCGTTCTCTTCGCTCAGCGTTACACTGGCAATGACCTCTTCCCGGAGGGAGACTTCTAACGCACTGAGATGTTTGGTTCCCATCCAATCGGCATAAGCGAGGGGTGGCTCTTCGACCACTTCCGTAGCATTTGGAGTCCGAACGCGAACCATCTGTTCTTGGATCGTCCGATCCGCAGCAATAACGACTGCCCCATCACAGCTGAATGCCACGTTGCGGGCTGCATCGATGAATTCATCGGATGAGATGGCGACTGACCGACACTGGTCGACAGGCCACGTGTTGTCTCCCAGCGGGTCGGTGTATCTACCGAAATCGATGTCAGCAACGACAATAAAATAGAGACTCGGTCCGGTCACATATGGTTCGTCCCACCGGCTGAAAGCGAGACTCAAACTCTCTGCGACATATTTGAGGATGTCGATAGTTTCTGGGATTGTGGCATACTCCGCTTGACCGCCGTTGGATTCTATGATAACTCACTCACCAGCATACTCGATATACATGGAGAATCCGTTTGAATGCTCTGCCCGTGACAGAGACTACTAAAGTACACCGTCACCACTGACACACCCACCATCCGTAGACGTTGTACAAACACTCATTCGCCTTGCACCCCTTCTAGGACCATGGCCGAATTTCCAGACGAACGACAGCTCGTTCTTCGGGCGCGTTCCCAGTTGGACCAGTGGACGAAAAGTGCCCGGATGGAGGCGTACACCGAGCTGTTCGAAGGTGAGGATCCCATCCTCTCCCCCAAAGAGGTGCAGCTGCTCGATGCGCTCGACTCTGAACTGGAGCGAGAGGGCGGCGATGGTGTCTGGGGAACCGATCAATACGGAATCCACACCGCAGGGACCTCGAGTTCGGATACCTCACTCGGCGTCGTCTGTGTGTTCCACCCACAGATAACCAAAGACTCCGTCCTTCGTGGGGCCGACGATCTTGACGATGAGACCGAAGAGCGACTCAACGCAGCACTCTGGCGATATAGTGAACGGGTTGCGACGCTCATCGGAGAGCAGCTCCAGGAGTTCGCCCGTCAAACGCAGAGTTAGAGACCCCAGCTCAGGATCAGCCCCACATGGACCGGTAGTTGGTTTACACGATAGCCTCTTCTTTCCACGAGTTGATAAGGGGAAACGGCTGTCTGAATGGCACTCGTGGCTTTCTCGTTCACTGACTGTTCGCCGGCATTTGCGTCTAACCACCCGTTCTCAGATTACTCGAGCACGCTGATTGTACTCCTAGAATTCATCAGCTGGCACCGTCAGCCGTTTTCGTTGAGACCGTTCATCTCCATTGGCGAAGACCAGTGAGTACGTTCGACAAACTGCTACCCTCACGAGCTGTACCCGCCGTGTTCGCACTGCCGAGCGTCCACACAGTTATCCGAACCGGACGCCTACTAGAAAGGATGTCAGACGACAAACGGAG
Source organism: Haladaptatus sp. QDMS2 (assembly GCF_029338295.1). Classification (NCBI taxonomy): domain Archaea; kingdom Methanobacteriati; phylum Methanobacteriota; class Halobacteria; order Halobacteriales; family Haladaptataceae; genus Haladaptatus; species Haladaptatus sp. QDMS2. The sequence continues at coordinate 257,622 of NZ_CP119793.1, read as the reverse complement.
CCGAGACGACGAACAGCGACAACAGCCAGAACGAGAGGTAGAAGGGGTACGTAACCGCGCCCATGAAGACCGAGCGATGAGCGGTGACCCTGGTGGGCGACTTGGTGACCTCGATGAAGCACTCGAAACTCACGCTTATCCAACCACGACGGATCAATTGGTCGAGGCCTATGGCGACTACGAAATTGAAACACAAGGCGGAACAGAGTCCCTCGATGAAGTGTTTTCCCTAACTGATAACCAAACGTACGACTCCGCCGATGACGTTCGAAGTCGAATACTAGGACTGATACACCGATAATGAATCAGCTGGCAATGGGCCGAATTCTAGCCTGGTAGTTCTCTGGTGCGGCTGGTCATATTGACACTTTTGTCTACAGATAAGCAAGGCGAGTGTCTCGAGGTCGTACGAGAGAGCGTGCTCTCTCGTGATGCCAAGACGGCTTGCAGTCTGGAACCACTTGTCCCCGAGGTACTTCACTCTGTTTTCGCCCTGCTGAGCCATTTTTCGTCGTGTGTGGTCCCCACTGAGTACCAGCGCGCCATCGTCTCAGGCGGATTTCATGAGTCGATTCCCATCTGCATAGGTGCTAGATCACCGGTACGGACTAGATCTCCAACAGTCAGTTCAGAGAAGAACAACCTGCGCCAATCCGAGGAATGTGAAGAATCCGAGGACGTCTGTTGCGGTTGTGATGAATATGGTCGCAGAGGTTGCCGGATCGTAGCCGACCCGGTCCAGTACGAGTGGAACGAGTGCGCCGAAGAACCCGGCGATGACGAGGTTCAAGACCATCGCGATTCCGATGACCAGTCCCAACATGGGACTCTGGTTGAACAGGGTGGCGATGACGGCCACGATACTACCGGTAATCACGCCGTTTGCGCCCCCTGCAAGCACCTCGTTGCCGATGGCGCGCCTTCCTGTTCGAAGCGAGATCTGCTCTAGTGCGATTCCGCGGACCGTCACGGCCATCGACTGCGTGCCGGCGTTCCCACCCATCCCGGCGACGACTGGCATGTAGATTGCCAGCAGCGTCAACGCCGCGATTGTGTCTTCGAATAACCCGACAGTCGCCGCAGCGAGGAAGGCGGTCCCGAGGTTGATGATGAGCCACCTGTACCGCCGGCGAACCTTCTCGAAGGCGCCATCGAGAACGCTCTCCTGCTCGTCAACACCAGTGAACTCATAGAGTGTCTGGCCGGCCGCTTCCTCGATGGCCTGCAAGAGGTCGTCCGCGTAGATGACTCCGAGAATACTGTCGTCTTCGTCGAGAACGACGATTTTACTCTGCGGGTTGGTCCTGAACACCTCGATAACCTCCGAGTCGGACTGTTCGTATCGAACCGTTGGGGTGGGGCGAAGATATTCGGTGATGACCGCCGGCCTGTGGCCAGCCAGGGCCAGGGTATGACCAGGTAACTCCCCCAACACCTCGTCGCCATCGGTGACCAAGACGGTCGGGAAGCGCCCCGTTCGACCCTCGTGGCGTCGGACGAGCCGTGCCACCTCCTCGAATCCCTGGTCCTTGTCGACGGTGACGTAGCCGAGATCCATCATACCGGCGGCGCTGTCCGGGCTGAACTTCAAGAGGAACTCAATCCGCTCCCTTCGGTCGGAATCGAGCTGACTGAGTACGGCCTCCTGAGTATCCTCGTCGAGTAATCCAACCACGTCGGTCGCGTCGTCGGGATCGAGTCGGCGGATAAATCGCCGGACTTCCTGCCGATTCATATCATCGAGTACGTCTCGCTGGATCGACTCGGGTAGCTGGAAGAATACGACTCGTTGTCGTGTCCATGGGAGTGCCTGAAACTCTGCACTTGGTGTCTCCGAGGCAGCTATCTGCTGTTGGACTCCGATCGTGAATTCTTGCATACGATTACTCCGTTTCGCGTCGCATGAATCCCAGACCCCGACGTGACGTAGCAGAATCTGAGGTGTTTGAACCAATAGTACGTGAGACGTTGGACATAGCCCTCCCTACTCCCGAGATCGTTCGTGTTCTGGGGCAAGGTTGAGAAACACGTCGTTCTCCGCGCCACACCGTGGGCAGGTATGTACAAAGTGAAGGCCGTCCTCACCACGTTTTTCTATGCGCCATTCCGACCGGGCGCGGGCAACGGTTCCACACTCTTTGCAGCGTTTTGGATGGTCCTGGAGATACGTCTGCATGAAGTCGATGAATGACTGCGTTCCATGGCGGTGGGTTGGCATACTTTATCCATTCGAGGGGGAGTCGTATCAGCGTATTCGCTCCCTTTGACACTATTCACCCCCGAGCCACCAGCCGTAGAGCTGTTCTTGCTCGTCAGTGTCGGGATGCTTCTTCGACTGACCGTACGTCTTCCCTTTGAGGAGCTGGCGCTCGACCGCGTTCGCAGCGAGTCGAAGCGCGTGGGAGGCACCGTAGCCTTCGCCATCGGCCGTGAAGTAGCCACGGTCGGTGACCAGCCGAATCCGTGCCAGCACCAGCGGTACACCCCGGCTCTGTTCCTTATGCTCCTGCAGTTCGATGCTGGCCTTGATGACGGTCATCTCACCATACTTCGAGGTCATATTCTCGATCAGCGCGGAGACGTCATCGTAGTCCATTTCCTCCAGCAGGTCGAGGCCAAACACCTGCACGGCGTTCCGGTCGCCGCGTTCCCAAGTAAGCGCCTCAATGACGTCCGTCTTCGTGATGATACCGACCGGGTCATCAGTTTCGTCGGCTGTGACGACGAGCGATGAGATCTCATGTTCGAACATCGTTTCGACGACCTCGTCGAGCGGGGCGCTTCGCCGAACCGTCACCACTGCATCGGACATCAAATTCTGCACCGGCAGATCGAGCATCCGGTCGGCATTACCCTCACGCGCACCGAATCCGCCACGGTTCTGCCCCCCGCCACCGCGACCACCGAAGCCGCCCGACGAACCGCCCTGACTCTTGTTACCGCCCCGCGTCGTGAATTCGATGACGTCGTACAGACTCAGCATTCCCACGAGCTCGTCTCCGTCGATAACAGGGAGATGGGCGATGCCGGATTCCCGAAGCATGTTGAGGGCTTTTCCAATTGTCGTCTCGGAGGTCGCGCTGACCAGCTTGGACGAATACGCATCTGCGACGGTCACCGCATCGAGGAAGGGGCGGACGGCCTCGAGAACAGCATTTGCGGTCACCACACCGACGGGACGGTCGTCATCCAGTACGGGAAGCGTTTTGGCGTCACTGCCGATCATGAGCCGCGCGACCTCCCGAACGTCCTCTGTGCGTTCAACAGTCGGGACATGCTGTATCTGTGAGCCGACCTTCGCAGAAGGCTGATTGGACGAGGAAGCCAACTGTCGGCGGCTGACGACACCACGATACTCGTCACCGTCCGTCACCACGACGGCATCGAGTTCTTGATTCTCGAATACGCCGGCGACCTTCGAGAGCGGTGTCCCAATATCGAACTCGGTGAACTTCGTGGAGAGGATCTCGGAGATATCCATGAGTAACTCTCTAGTGGGAGGGGTGGAGGACGGTTATGCTTGTCTCACACAGATGCAAGGAGAAAGCCCACGGCTTTAGCCGTGGGAGGAATTCGACAGTTCAGCAGTACGTGACAATTGGTTCCGCTCGTACTTGTTTTGGCCACGAACTACCAATTGCACTTCTACTCGGCCATGAACAGCTGTGTTCTGCAGATGAATGCACGCACTAGATGGGGCGTGTGGTCAGGATTCTACTTCAACGTCGGTCTCATCCAAAGCACTTCGCCGGGTGAGCAGTCCCACCTGTTCCAGAAGCGTCGTCGCTTCAGCGAGTCGTTTTCGGTCGGGGTCATCCAGTTGGTCGATCTCGATGCTGTTGAGGTTACTCAGAGCGCGATGCAGTCGATATCCAGGCGTGTCTCGTGGGTCCATTATGCGCGCCTCGCCGACTCCCGGCGTTAACGAGACGCGCCGCGTCTCGTTCGCACACCAGAACGCAGAAAAACAATGCAGGTATTCCGATGCCTCCCGCCCAAGCCTGCATCAACCTTAACCAACACCCTTCGTATAGGTATCCTATGTTGGTTAAGTCCGTATCCAACCGATTCTCCTATTCAGGATCTGGCCCGTGACGAGGTGACTGGCACACCTGGCACTCCCACATCGGCTGCCCAGTCCAGTTCTCAGCTGGGACCGACTCGAACTCTTGGAACTGATGCACAGTCGTTCGGCCGCAGCTGCGACAGTCAAGCCGCGTTTTCGAGGGAACACTGGGTTGCCGACTCTCGGACTGCGCGTCGTCGACTGAACGCTGGAGTGCAATCGCTGGCACCAACCAGGCGTCGGTCTCGGCGCTCTCAAGGAGGCCTGTAAGCCGATCTCTGTCGCGGATGCTGTGACCCTCCTCGTCGTAGAGGAACGTCGTGTGAGCCTCTCCACGTGGCGCCTCGGTCGGCTCAGTCCAGGGAGTCCGTTCACGAGCCACCGCAAGGAGCCGGTCACCACGCTCGGAGGTCGCCCGGACGGCGTCAGGAAGCGAGGGCCACTCGTCGGTCAGTTGCGCGGCAGCTGCGTCGTCGAACTCGGAGAGCAGCTGGCAGTCGTCGACGGCTGGATCTCTGTCGGGCTTCGCGAGGAGGGTCGCTGCCGCAGCGCCCTTCGCGAGGGCGTGATAGACGGTCGAGGCCTCGACGAGCAGCTGGACGACGTGAAGGAGTGTCCACTCGGTGTCTGCGGGCTGCTGGTTATCGGTGGACGTCCCGAGATGATTCGTGAGATAGAACCGGCACTTCGTCTGCTGGCTGGTATCGATGCACCACAGGAAGCACATTCGGTCGCTGGTGGGCCTGCGTCGACTGGATAGCCCGCGGGTGTCTCCCCGGGTCGGTCGCTGGATGTCTCGCGATGATCGTTGCTGGTGAGTTCACTGTCGGGAATCTGTGTCGCCTCGCCACGCGGTCGGAGTTCCTCGAGGTCAGCGTAATGATCGGCCATGGGGACGTCTACCAGCACGTTCGTTCGTCTTCCGTTTTTAATACCAGCCTCATACTGACTGCAAGGCGGAAACCCGCGCCTTTAGGCGCGGGAGGAAGCCGAAACTCGATGACACAAACTACGCTCGATAGCAGGCCGACTCCCCCACTCCAACCCGAATTATTATAAATACACGCTACTTCATATGAAGTATATATAGTGGAAGACTCAAGCACTCGAACCGTGCCCATCAAACTCGATGTGGACGAGAGTGCGGCTGACCTTCTCCACCAGACAACCGACCACTTCCTCGACGCCGCCAACTACGTCGTAGACGTAGCGTGGGAACCAGACTGGAAAATCACCAGAAAACAAAAACTCCACGACCTCACCTACTACGACGTTCGAGACGACTCGCCACTCCCGGCGAACCTCGTGCAAGCCGCACGAAACCGCGCCGCAGAAGCCGTCAAAGGCTGTGTCGAACGATGGAAGCAAGGCAAGAAAGCCTCGAAACCACACTTCACGTCACGGTTCTCCAGCTACGACGCCCGAACCGCCACCGTCAACGACAACCACGCCACACTCGCCACTATAGACGGTCGAGTGACCGCAGAGTTCGTCCTCCCCGATGAACAGCGAGACACACCGCACTCGGCGTACCTGTTCAACGACGACTACGACGTGAAAGGAGCCACACTCCACTACGACACAGTTGAGGACTGCTTCTACCTTCACGTGCGGACAAAGCCCGCCGTGGAGAACAATGAGGCCGAGCAAGGCGATGCCAAGCACGTCTCCGTCCTTGGTGTTGACCTCGGCATCACAAACATCGCAACCACCTCAACCGGGAGATTCTGGAGCGGCGGCGAACTCAACCACTGGCATCGAGAATACGAACATCGGCGTGGCGACCTGCAACAGACTGGGACTCGGTGGGCGCACATCAACGTTCAACGAGTTGGTCGCAAGCAAACCGGTCGCTTCGAGCAGATGCTTCACACCATCTCAAACGAACTCGTCGAGGAAGCTCTCGAAACTGACTGCACACATATCGTGTTCGAGCAACTCAAAGGCATCCGCGAACGCCTCCCGCACGCGAAGGCGGTTCACAAGTGGGCGTTCCATCGGTTGTTCGAGTACGTCACGTACAAGGCCGAGTCTGAGGGGCTTGTAGTGAAGCAGATTAATCCGGCGTACACGAGCCAGCGGTGCTCAAAGTGTGGGTTCACCCACGAAGATAATCGCCCCCATAACAACGGGCAGGATGAGTTCGGGTGTCTGAAGTGCGGATACGATGTTCACGCGGACTACAACGCCGCGAAGAATATTGGCTTGAAGTATCTCCGCGACCAGCAAAAGTCTGGACGCGGAGGCGCACCCGTAGGCGTGCGCTTGAACAGCGGGACGTTGAACGTGAACGGCGAGTATTCGCCTACCGCTCTCAGCGGTTAGAACGGGAGTCCACGCTGAATGCCACGCCCTTCAGGGCGTGGTAGCTTACTCCTGGTGTCGACTGAACTGTGTGGCTTCGGTGACCTTCACTCAAATGCTATCAGGATGGTGTGACCGACTCAGCGGGTGTATGCAGCAGGACTGTTAATCGAAGAGTCGGACAGAAGAGCACACCCTGTTCGACTCTCCTCCTCTCAAATCGCTCCTCACTTAGATTCCTTTGCGGGTCGCTCCCAGAAATTTCTGAGAATCTGTAACGTGCTCATTGCTCCATGACCACGATCGCACCCTTCATCCCCATGCCGCGGTGCGGCGTGCAGTAGTACTTGTAGACGCCTGGAGCGTCGAAGGTGTGGGCGAACGTCGTCTCGGCGTGGTCGGTGTAGGGTGACTTGAACGCGCCCTCCAGCTCGACCACGTCGTGGGCACCGCCCTTGCCCGACCACTCCCATGTGACGGTCGTGCCGGGCGAAACCGCCACGGCGACGGGGGCGAACTCGAAATAGCCCATCGTATCCTTCGCGCCGACGGTCACCGTCACCGCGGGCTCGCCGCGGCGGTCGTAGGTCGCCTTGTAGGAGTCCACGTCGGCGAACCAGCCGTCGTAGGCCGGCTCGCTCGCGAGGAACGGCCCGGTCTGTGCGTCGGCGTCGCCACACCCGGCGAGGCCCGTAGCCCCGACGAGCGCGAGCGCGCCCATCCCCTGCAGGTAGGTCCGGCGGGTCAGGTGCATGTTCTCACCTACCGGCCCGTCGCGACGGGCGCGACGGGAGTGGTCGACGTGTCGGTGGTGCGCGCGCGCTTCGCCCGGCGCTCGGTCACGAACAGGTACGCGAGCACGACGATGAGCGCGACCTGGACGGTCTTGTCAGCGACGCCGAGGGCGAACTCGGGCATGCCCTGGACGACCCAGACGGCAATCTGGACGGTGGTGAACGGGACGCTACCCGCGTAGAGCAAGCGGCGGTTCACGCCCACCACGAGGACCGCGACGATGCCGAGGAAGCCGAGGCTGGCGAGCAAGAACGGGACGAACCCCTGCACCCAGTAGAGGTACAGGTGGACGAGCCCCGTCGTCACGGCGAGCCCGGCGGCGACCCAGTGCAGGCGGGTCATGGGCTCCTCGCGGGAGGCGAGGATGGTTCGGGTGATGAAACGGTTGTGTGTTGCCATGACTACTAGTGCGACCGCTCGCCATATCATCACTCTCGATGACAGGTTTTCGAGCCGTGAGTACTCGTCACGTAATGAAATTCTCGGCGTCGGCGTCCGAAATTTGCGACCCTGAACGTCGAGATTCTGCATCGATTCAACGATGGTCAAGCGGTCACAGACCTTCTTGGCGCGAACTTTGCTGAACGGCAACAACCGGTACGTTTGTCCCTCCGTCGTCGCCCAGTTCCGCTTGATACCGGCATCGAGGATTCGGCCCAGCGTCGGCTGCGGGATGTCGGTCGTCGCCCGAATCTCGCTCCGGGTTAGGTCACCGTCCGCCAGGAGAGCAAGCACTCGTCCCCGACGATTTGTCGGCGAGCGGAAGCCCACGTCGTCGAGTACTATCCGCATGAGCGATAGAACCTGGCTGAAGCCTAATAGGTGTGGCCGGTGTATGTAGAGGAGAGCGACGCAGTAACTGTTCGCCGAGGAATTCATGGTTTCGAACACACCACTTGACGATGTCGAATTTTTAGCCAGCTCGGAGAACCGAGTGACGGTACTGGAAGCATTGACTGTCGAACCCTACACACGGGGAGAGTTGCACGATTTGACCGGTGTCTCCCAACCGACCCTCGGACGAATTCTTGAGGACTTCGAGGATCGTCGTTGGATCAAAAAAAGAGAAAGACGCTATCATCTCACTCGGCTCGGGTCACTGTTGGCAGACGAATTCGGCGTGTTATTGGATACCGTTGAAACGATTCAGATGTTAGCAGAACTCGAAACGATCCTTCCGCTTGACGAGATGGACTTCGACGTTCGAATGTTCGGCGATGCGCGAATTACGGCTCCACAACCGCCCGACATTTTCGCCCACGCCCGACGTGCGGAAACGCTCGCGATGGAGGCGTCGCACGCCCGCTCTCTAACAGCAAATTTCTATCCCGACCTGCTCCCGAAAACGCACGAGCTCGTCATCGAAGGCGGACAGACCCAAGAGGCGATTGTATCGGCGGCTGCCTTCGACGCGATCATTTCACAGCCCGGGGCCGCTGAGATAGCCCGCGAGCTGCTTGAATCAGGGAAGATGACCATTTATCGCTACGATGGCGAGGTTCCAATCGGGTTTGCACTGTTCGACGAGATCGCCGTCATCTTCCCGTACGACGAACAGATGCGCGAGTATGCACTCATTGAAACTGAGAACGAGACCATCCGTTCGTGGGTCGAAGCGCAGATGGATGGCTACCAGGAACAGGCCACCCTGATAACTCCGGCAGCCCTTCCAGAGTAGGTCACCTTCGTCCACTCGCTCCACCGAATGTGTGGAAGCCGGTGAAGTACCTCGGGGACAAGCCCCGAGGCACTCGCCTTGTTCCTTCTGTAGAATACGTCATCCATCTCCGTGACCATCCGCTCTGGAGATCTCGGTGCCATTAGACGCTTTCTCTGCTTCCGGGAGGGATACCCTGTTCAAGCGGTCAGACGAGCGGAACCGGATCATACCGTCTGTGTCCGCTATTGGGGGCCCTTTTCCGCCTCCGCACTCAAGTGGTAGATGACATTGAAAGGGCCGTTCGCTCTCCCGATCCCGGTGTGGTCGGTGACCGACTCGCGCTCTCATTTCAGCACGCTCCCCGGACCAACACGTCACGTGTCGGTAGCTCTCCCGAGGGAGTCATACGCTCTTTCACCACCGGATTCTCCCCTACCCACAGGTATGTGCGTCTTCATAGCACAAGCTACTGACGTAATGGGAGACCCCACCGAGACCATCAAGATTGAGAACGTCGTCGCATCGACCGGCATCGGGACCGAACTCGAACTCGAACAACTCGCGAAGGATCTCCAGGGAGCCGATTACAACCCCGAAAACTTCCCCGGTGTCGTCTACCGCCTCCAAAACCCCAAAGCCGCGACGCTCATCTTCCGCTCCGGTAAAATCGTGTGTACAGGCGCGAAATCGGTCGACGGCGTCCACGCCGCCTGCCAGCGGGTCTTCGACGAACTCCGCACGCTCGGCGTCGCCGTCGACGACGACCCCGAGGTCATCGTCCAAAACATCGTTGCCTCTGCGGATCTCGGTGTCAACCTTAATCTGAATGCCATCGCCATCGGATTCGGGCTCGAACACATCGAATACGAACCCGAGCAGTTCCCCGGCCTCGTCTACCGCATCGACGACCCCAAGGTCGTCGCGTTGCTCTTCGGCAGCGGCAAACTCGTCATCACGGGCGGGAAGACACCGGACGACGCGAAACGAGCGGTGACGGAGATTGTCGAGCGACTCACCGAGATCGGTATGGCTCCCGCCCCGGCGTGACAGCCTCCCCGCGCTACAGCGCGAGGAGTCCTCTGTTGGGGATTCGCCGACCGGTCCACGGAGCCACCGTGAGGGTCCGTGCACACTTCGTTGAGACTTTCCTGCGGGTGTGGTTTCCCCGACCAGTTGTGGTCGCTCATGCCGCGAGCTGATGGCTGGCTTCATCGTAGGCGAGTGTTGCGTGGGCGACGGCGAGATTCTGCCGCGTCGTGCGCCACGCGGTCAGGTCGTCCCAACCCTTCGACTCGTCGGCGTCGAGGTGCTGGGCGAGTTCCTCGGGTGAGACTACGTCGTAGCGGTCCTCATAGCGCCGAATCTTGGCCTTCATTTCTCTGATGCTGTCAAGCAGCTCTGTCCGCGTCGTTTCGTTACGAAGCTCGTGGATCCGAGACATCAAAATCCGGTCGCTGTTTCGTTTGTACAGCGTCGTTTGCCCGTCCTGCGCTGTCTCGGCGAACCCGGTGTTCACGAGCGCCTTGCAGTGTCGGCGTGCCGTTGGCTCGCTCACGAGCGCTCGGTCAGCAATGTTGGCTGCGGACTGCCCGTCGTGGGTCTGTTCGATGATTTCGTACACCCGCTCGAATGGTGTGGTGTCGGCTTTCCAGTCGGCTTTGACCTGCTCGTTGACGTCATCCCACGGTTCAGTCATACTGGGTGCTACGCGCTCCAGAAAATATACTTTCTTGAGAAAACTATTCCTTTCTCAGAGACGCTTGTCCAGAAGCGTTGTCAGGCTCCCTGCTCCTCTAAGGTATCTCGATGCGACTGGATGGTCGTTGCAGTGACCCGTCACCCTCGCGTTCTCCGTCTGCGTCAACCATCTCCCTCTTCGCGACCCGCCTTGTATATGCAAGCCGCTGCGAAGCCGGATGTCCGGACACTGGACGTTACTCCTGTCGATTCTGACTGTTCAGCCAACCTTCAAGCTCGCTGTCGAATAGCGTCTGAAACATCGAAACCTGACGCGAGCTGGGAGATGAATTCGCTCAGGCGAACAGTCTATGATTGTAGACGGGCGATGTCCATCTTGAACGATGGACCCAATTTTCTTCGCCTCTCGCAACGAGTTCCGCGCCTGGCTCGAAGCGCACCACGACACAGCCACGGAGCTGTGGGTCGGCTACTACAAGGTCGACGCAGAGCGATCCGGTATCGAGTACGGCGAATCGGTCGAGGAAGCGCTCTGCTTCGGGTGGATCGACGGTTTGGTCAAGGGCATCGACGACGAGACGTACACCCGTCGATTCACACCCAGGAATCCCGACAGCAAGTGGTCGAAGGCGAACACGGAGCGGGTCGAAGCGATGATCGAGGCGGAGAAGATGACCTCGGCCGGAATGGAACTCGTCAAAGCGGCCAAGGAGTCGGGCGAGTGGGCGGCTGCTTATCGGCTCGCCGACGACCACGAAATCCCATCCGAACTGGAGGCGGCGCTGCGTGAGAACGAGACCGCCTGGGAGAATTTCCAGAACTTCTCGAACACTGACCAGCACGCGTTCATCGCGGCCGTCGAGGAGGCTAAGACGGACGAAACCAGGCAAAAGCGCATCGAACGAACGGTCCAACTTGCGGCGCAGGACCTCCGAGCATACGACGAGAACAACAAGCGGCGGCTGTAATGAGTCTTTTTCAGGAACGGTCCGCCCCAGACCCACTGCCTGAACGACCGCCGGTCATGCCGACGCGGGACGCGACGAACTATACGTATCGTAATGCTCGAGCGCATCACAAACGATCGACAGCCGATACCGGGCGTACTCCCACTCCGAGACAGCTTCGAGCCGCTCGTGCGCCTCTGCGGCGTGAAGCAACCACTTGCAATAGATGTGCGAAGCGCGGTCGGTGATTCAACCTCGTCCGTGGAAGTAAACTCCGCAAGTTCCTCTTGCAGGTCCACCGCTTTCGTGGCAAGCTGGTCTTCTGTGTGTTCCAGTCATTCGACTAACGTCGATTTCTCCGCGAGGTAACACTCCCAGCAGGTGAACCCCGGAAAGCATTCTTCACAGGCGGGCTCGTCCGCCTCTGGGGGCTTCGCGGATGCGACGCCACCATCGGTCACGACGCGTTCGACCTTCTGTGCGGCCTGCAAGATTGGTGCGCGAATTGCCACGGCGAGCCGGTGTTTACACGCACCTTCGAAGTGGATATTAGCAGGGCATTCACAGTTCGTTGGGATGCCGTTTTTGACCGTCACGAGATACTCGTGATTCTCCGGGTCGACATAACTGCCGTTTCTGACGAGCACGCCTCTCTCGGTGAGGGAGAACTCGAAGGCTTCGTACTGGGCGCGTTTCAGGGAACGATTCGTGTACTCCAGTCGCTGCAAAATGTGTTCTGACATGGGGATATAGCGAGGCCAGTTGTGAGTGGCCCCGCGCCCCTTCGGGGGCCAATAAACTGGCGTGCGAAACCCCCGAAAACACGATGTTCAAAGTTCTACCAACCATCCACACCAATCCCTCCCGGTTGCCAAAGTTGTATAGTAGCTCACCCTGTACAATTCGCATGTCAATTCGTGTCATGTCCTGGAATGTTGACGGGACATTCCCTCCTGCCGGGTCATCCGCCGCTGTCAACGCAAAAGTCGAGTGGCTCGACTCACTCAATCGTCTCCCAGACATCCTCCTCCTCCAAGAAGTGAATCCGAACCAGCGAGACCTCTGGCACGAGTTATTACTCGAAACGTTGGGATACACTGCGCTCACTGACACCATCGAGTGGGCTCGTGACCTCGACAATAGCAATGGCCACATCACGGCTGTTCGCGAGGACTGGCGTCTCTCCGAGAACAGATTCGGCCGTGATTCGACTGGCACACCCGTTGAGCTGGACACGCTTGACACAGCGTTCCCTGAGAAAATCCTCATCACCGATATCGAACTCCCACAGGCGACGATTGAAGTTTTGAACATCAGGGCCGTCCCCGGGAGTAGTTGGGGTGTCGAGAAGATCATCATTCTCGAACAAGTCTACGAGTGGATGACCACGACGGGCGAAAAGCCACGAATTCTGGCCGGGGATTTCAACGCCCCAAACACAGAACTCGCAGATGGGCAAGCCATCCCCTTTGGGTACGAGAAAGAAGCAGAGATACGGAATCGGTGGGTGAGTGCAGAGCTCAATCTGCTCAAGGGCATTGGTCACATCGGACTCATCGACGCGTTTCGCGCCGTGCATGGATATGGAGACATCGACCATGTGGACCTGAGCTGGGATCGAACGAAGCGGTTCGACCATCTGTTTATGTCTGAGGAATTCGGGCTCAACGACTGTCGGTATCTGTCCGCAGGATACGACTACAGCGACCACGCGCCAATCGTCGCAGAATTCGAAATCTAACGTTGTATCTGTCACAATCGAACAACGGAACGTTACACGAGTTCGTATGTCGCGATCGAACTCTGCTCACAGTATGGACACACAGCAGTACGGTCTTCGACCGACATCCCACACCGCCGACACTCATAGACGACTTTAGGTAGGTTCTCCATTCTGAAAATCCACTGTAGTGGGCGGAACATTTCACTGTCCCTCCACCAATTTTTCCGCGAGCGCTTCGCGATGCTTTCTGAGCGTTGCCGTGGAGACGTCAGCCTCTGCAGCTAACTCGCATTGGAGGACCCGTTCGTCGACCGCTTTGCTCGCCAGTTCGAGACACGCCGCGGCCACGCCAGCCGGATTACAGCCGTTGTCGATACCCAGCTCTCGTGCCTGTTCTGTGAACTCGACTGCGCGATGTCTCACCTCTGGAGAGAGGTCAAGCGCCGAGGCGAGTTGCGGGATGAACTGCTGCGGTGTGGGAGGAGGTGTTGGCAAGCTCAGTTCCGTGTTCAGTACCGCGAATGCGTTGCGAACCGAATCCTCGTTACACTGGGCGAACCGAGCGATTTCTGCGACGGACCGGGGGAGGGAATTGCAGCGACACACCGCGTACACGCATCCAGCTGCGATGGCTTCCAGTGAGCGTCCTTGGAGCAGGTCTTCGTTCTGAGCCGTGGTGAAGAGGGCACAGGTCTGGTCACGGATGCTCTGGCCAAGGCCGAGCGCGCTCACGAGGCGTCGAATTTCGTAAAACCCACGCATCTGATTGTGTTCTCGCGTCGTCGAGCGCTGTGCACGCCCTTGTTCACGGCGCAATCGTCTGAGTTGGCGGTGTTTTTTCGGTGAAAGGGCACGCCCTTTTCCGTCGTGGTGCTTGCCAATGGTCGTCGACAGCCCCTGGTCGTGCAGCGAGGGTGTGAGCGGTGCCCCCGTCCGTTCCGGGTTAGATTGGTCTTCGGGGAACGACCGCCATTCTGGGCCAGGGTCGATGGCTTGGTCAGAGAGAATGAGGCCGCAATCGTCGCAAACGGTTTCGTGGGTGTTCGTGGTCACTCTGCCGTCGCATTCGGGGCAGGAATTTTGGGATGTCTGTACGTCTTCGTCGAACGCCGTTTTGTAGATGTCTCTCGTCGCCATTCGAACTCACGAGGGACAGCAAGCCCCTCGCCCCTCAGGGGCGCATAAACTGGCGGTCAGGGAAGTAGATTCAGGGAGTCAGTAGATTGAATCTGGATGAGCAATGGGCGGTTCTTATACGAACGGAAATCGCTGGGGTAAACCTGACCATGTTTCACACGGGGAAGTTCCCGAGTTCGTGGCCCATCTAGTCCATGAGATGCTTCACTGTGAATTTCTGCCACTCGATTTGGTCCTCCAGCGAGTCCCCACTTCTCGGTCGTTTCCGCGATAGCCTCACTCATGTTCAAGTGAGTACCTGCGCATTGCATGAGCTTGGGATGCTGCTCGCTCAGTGTATTCCCACACAGGTACTGTCAGTCGCCATCGAGCCCATATTCGTGGTTCAACGCCGCACACGTGTTCCGACTCAGCTCACGGGCACCACTGTGTTGGGTGGGGAAGATGGCCTGGCACACGGCGCCATCACCGGATTTGTGAATGCTCTGACCTGAAAGGAGGCTGACCAGTAGGCCTGGATTATTCGTATCAACACCACTCCAAATCGTGCTGGCAATCTCCGATTAACAGACCTTGGAAGGTGGGATTCCGGAATTCGAATCACCGTCTATCCCACGGACCGGCTTATACTCGCTCTGGAATGATGGTGCAGTCAGGTCGAGTGCAGTCGAAGAAGCCAACGTCGAACTCGGCGAGAATTGGGCGAACGAGCGTCATATCGACCTTTGACTCCATCGTGATTATCCAACGCTTGAGCGCCCGATTCCGGAAAACATCCGGATAATCCTCCTTGAAGAGGTTGGTGTAGGACACAATCTGGCCCAGTGGTTTATCGACATCGCTCGAACTCTCGATTTTCTCACCAGATGTTTTTATCTCGAGTAGGTGTACCTCAGCTGGACCGACCGCAATGGCGTCGATAGACCGCGTGTAGGACTGCAAGAGGAACCCCCCTATGTCAGAGATTTTTCCTGACTTCCAGAACCCGCACGGAGCGCCATTCTCGCTGAACAACTCCGCGTACGACCGCGCGAACTTCTCATTGTACCCGGTCGGTTTCCCGTCTTGGACGCGGTAGGCGTCGTCGACACGCTGGATGCCGAGTGGGACCTGACAGTGAACGAACTCGAGAGCAGTGATGTCGAGTGGCCCCTCGAACATGAACTTCGCGAGGACATCCTTCTCGCCGCCGTTGAGTCCCCTCCAGTTCACGGTCGGTGGCCCCTGTAACTTACTCATCCATCAACACCGCCCAGATGCGTTTTTCAGCTTTACCTCGGCTCAGTGGCGCGAGGTCTGCAGTTTGGCTGACAGCCGCTTCGAGGTCGTCGAACTGTTGTATCAATCCCGAGTCAATCGAGTCGTGTACTGCGTACTGGTTTGCGAGGAACCACATCAGTCGCTTGACGTCTGCGAACGTCGACGTGTCAGTGAACGTAGCAAGCGCCACATCACAATTCTTCTCCCCGAAACGCTTCGGCTCAGTCTCCAGGTCGGTCCGCCGCATCGATTCCCAGTACGATATACCGAGTACCTTCTCGAACAATTGCTTCACGTCTCTTATTCCCTTCATTGAGATGTCATCAGAGAACTCGATGGCGGCCTCGCCAAGGAGTTCCTCATCTGACATCCCATCGTAGAGTCTCCGGAGGAGTACGATGTCTTTTTCAGACAGTTCACCACTGCTGTTTGCGAGCCGCTTACCGATTATAAGCGGTGCTAGGTACCTTTTCATGGTACAATCTGAGAGGAAAATCGAATTCAGGTGGTGCCAGAGTAGTGAATAATCATATTGGAGATGGGTGAACTATTCGTGAGAGCCTTCCCGCAGGGCAATATAAACCCTGTGGTTTTGGCATTTGTTAGTTCAGATGTAGGTTTCAGCTCTATCTAGTGTACCGACTCTAAAGAATACCGACGAGACTTTGATGAACGTGGAGTGAGCTGAGTGAAGCCGTGCGCTGGTAGAATGTGGAAAAATGACACCCAAAGGAACTGAAGGAATGAACAGAACTATGAGATGTACTCACTAGATAATCCGGAAATCAATCAGTCCGTACTCGCAGACACAGCGTTCTCGCCTGTTTGTGAGTCGATGAGAAGCCTCTCCATTTCTGAATCGATACAGTATGTGCGTTGGCATTCCAAGCCTGTGAACTCGATTTCCGAACGGTCTACCGAGAAATCCTCTGGGATGAACGCCTCCTCGGGATTCGCGAGCAGCCACTTCGAACACCGATTCAGTTTCTCAGCCAGATAGGTGGCGCCGACTAGTTTGAGCAGAACCCTAACAGGGAGTTCCGTCGCATCGTCGAACAGGTCCGGGACCGTGAGTGGGTCGATGCCTTCGGCTACATCCTTCGGGAGCGCTTCGTCGACGATGCCGTCGCCGTCGTACGAGGAGATGGTCGAGAGCAGCGTGAACTCGAGAGGCTCGTCACGGTCCGCTCTCCGGGAGCGAATCGCCTGTAACGTCGTCGCGTCTGGGGTCACAGGACCGAGGCGGGTTAGGAATCCAGAGACCACCTGATGGACCGTGTCCGCCTGTTCAGGCTGCGTCTCGATGAGCTGTTCTACCAGTTCAGCTGCCGTCTCAAAGTCGACCTGGGTCGAGACGACGTCCGTCGAGTAACCACGATAGAGCTTGGCACCGAACTCGACCGGATGGGTGAAATCCTGGTCGATTTGCGCGGCGAACGGGTGCGGTGGCGAGCTGTCCTTGTCTGTCTCGAGGTCCACGCGGAACTTTTGCTTGCTGTCGACCGGGACGTGATGCCGGAAGTTGCGTGAAATCGAGAGTCGACGACGGCCACGCCAGGATGGATTTTTCTCATTCAGATTCGTTTCCGGATGTGGCGTGTCGCGATTGATGGTTGGTTTTTCTGGAACGTCGAGTCCCATCGCTTCGCGAATCGCACAGCCAACGCGAAACGCCATGGTCGGAGGAACCGCGTCTCCCACCCGTCGCCATTTCTTCGCCTGTGAGCTCCCCGTGAACTGATAGGTGATAGGGAATCCTTGGATACTCGCGATTTCACGAATCGTTGGCTTCCGGAATCGACTGATTCCATCTGGCGTATCTTCATCTGCCTCTTCCATCACGAGGGTTTCACGAGCCACACGGCGGTTCGTCGCGAGTACTGTTCTCGATGGAACCTCGGGGTCGTCGGGGAAGCTCATCCGGCCGTAATAGGAGTGGTCTTCCTTGCGAACGCGAATCTCCTCAGCCTCGCGGTTCGTGACGTGACTGATGTAGAAGTGGTCTGTGAGCTCTTTTGCGGGGAGTTCGATATCGTAGTTCGGGTCGGTGGCCGTCGCTCCTTCGGGGATACCCGTGGCGGGCGTCGGGAAGTGATGGTTGATGTCACCGAAGGACGGAACCGAATCTTCCGATGGTTCCGGGACGGGGAACTCACCCGAGAAGAGACGGCTGCGGCGCTGAGGGGTTCCATAGTCATCACCCTCGAGGATGACCTTCGTGATATCGACGCTATGGGTTCCCTCACCCCATGGAACGTCTGCGAAGTCGATGGTCTCTGGGAGGTAGTTGTTCAGCCGAGGGACGTTCTCCATCACCCAGTAATCAGGGTCGAGTTCGTCGACGAAGTAGAGGAACCGCTTCACGAGCTTCATCCCTGCTTCGATATCGCCGCCCCCGCCGTTCTTTGCCCAGGAGAATTCGGTACATGGCGGCGAACCGAAGAGGACATCGACGTCGTCGGGTAGGTCCTCTGGGTCGAGGTCCATGATGTCTTTCTTGATGGTCTCGGTGTCCGGATGATTCAGTTCATGCGTCTCGACCGCACCGCTATCGATGTCGACGGCGTGTGTGATTTCGAATCCTGCTTGGCGAAGGCCTTCACTGAACCCGCCGCCACCACAGAACAAATCGATTGCCCTCGGCTTCTCGCTCATACACCATTCTCGTTCGTCTTCGCATTAAGAACTTTCGATCCGATACCGATTTCACCCGTCCGAGGTGCGAGAAATTACACTTTCGTTGACGTTCAGTTATCCGGATCTCGAGTGAGCTGTTCGGCCATCTGTTCCACGAGACCGACGACCAGTGCGTTCCCCATACACGTGTAGCGCCACGATTCGGGCATCCCGGTATCGGTCCAGTCATCTGGGAAATCCATGATACGTTCGACCTCACGAGGCGTGAGGATACGAAGTTGGCCGATGGCAGGATCTTCGACGACGTGTTTCACGCGGCCAGGAGCGGTGGTACCTTCACTCGTGAGGAGCGTCCGTGCAGGCTCATTGAGCGGGTCTGGGAACGGTATCGCTCCTTCTTTGAAGGTGTAGGTGTACCCATCGTCGGTTTCCCGTTCGATTTCCTTCGCACCTTTCTCGTACTCCCACTGTTCAACCTCCTCTTCATCGAGATAGTACTTCTCAGGAACACCATCCGTTTCCAGTACGTCTCGGAGGACTGTCCCCCCCTGATAAACAGGTGTAACCTCTCGAGTCCAGATGCCACCATCGACCATCGCACCAGCTTCCTCGAAATCGAATTCGAACTCATCGCTCGTCTCCTTCGGGTCGCCTTCGAGCGTCGTGTTCGGGGGATGAGCGATGGGCAGTTGGGTCTGAACATCTTCGACGGGGAATTCGTCGACAAAGAAGCCTCGTTGGGTGAGGTAATCAGGCTTTTCAACCTTCGAGGTCATCCACTGCCCCCACTCGGTATTCGCCTGGGCGGCGAAGATGAACACACGGCGGCGTTTCGTCGCGTAGCCGTAATCAGCCGCGTTGATGACGCGCCACTCGACGGTGTACCCGAGGTCATGAAGGCAATGGAGGAGTACACCGAAATCACGTCCTCGTTGGTCCGTAGACGAGCGAAGTAACCGGTTGACGTTCTCTAAGAGCAGGTAATTTGGGCGTTTCTCACGTGCGATGCGTTCGATGTCCCACCAGAGAGCTCCCTTCTCCCCTTTAATACCTTCGGCACCTGTCGTTGCGACCGAATAATCCTGGCACGGGAATCCTCCAACAAGCAAGTCGTGGTCAGGAACGCTCGATTCGTCTATTTGCTTGATGTCTACGTTGGTATGGTTCTCTTCGCCGAAATGTGCGACGTAGCACTCCGATGCGTGCTGGGCTTGGATGCTTGGCTCCCACTGGTTGCTCCAGATGACTTCGTGACCGGCTCTTTCGAGTCCGATTCTGAATCCACCGACTCCTGCGAATAACTCGACGGTCTCCAAACCCATTCTTATTGAAAGTGCGACGTCATCGGGTTTCAACGTTTAGTTTTGCAACGTTGAATGCATCGCTCAAGAATGTATGATTGGTGTAATTTTTATCGAGTGGAAATGACTGGAAGGTGATAATTCCAATCTGATTGATAGTGGAATTAAATGACTGTATATTGATAAGTTATTTCCCCTTGAAAATTGGAGAAGTAATCATGGAAATGGGACCTATCGGCCGCGACGCTTCTTACGAAGAGATAGTAGCCGCATCAGACGCTCTCTTGGGGCAAAACTTCGGTGACATCGTTGAGAAAGGGTTCATCGACGCTGAGGCCACTAAGGTAAAAGGCGAACTTGGGGAGCTGTTAGAAATCTACTACGGGATGGCCAACGACAATGATCCTGCACCTGATTTCCGGAAGGAGGGAATCGAGCTCAAGTGTAAGCCACTGAAGACGTCGTACGGCGATTATTTTTACCCGAAGGAACCGCTGAGTGTTGGGATGATTGACTATGCGGAAGTCGTTGAAACCGAGTACTGGCGAGATATCAAGAAACTCGACAGGAAGTTTCTGAACCTGCTCGTCGTCTGGTTCCATCATGACGGTGGCGACCGGAGTGAATTCCCCTTTGTCTGGTGGCAACACTGGTCTCCATCTGAAGACCTCGACGAGCAGATTCAGGCTGAGTACGAAACGATTCGCCAGCAGATTCTCGAGGGCGAACACCTGAGTGAAACGAAGGCCGGGAACGACATCCTCCAGACCTGTCCAAAGCACAACTACGACTTCCCGAACCGAGAGCCAGGTTCGTACGTCGTGAACAGTGGACACCCGCATCTGGAGAAGCCGGAACGCCGTAGCTGGCGTATCCCATCTCGATTCCTTCTTCGCATGCTTGCTGATGATGCGAACCTCGAAATCGTTCCCAAGGGACGGTCTGAGTACGTGAAGAAGGAGGCTCTATGGGCCAGGTCGAAAGAACGTGCGACCGATGCATCCGAGGTTGAGACGTTCTTGACTGGGGATAGTCAAGGACAATCCGGTCTCTCCGACTTCTCTCAATAACCCAACTGCAGGACGTTTACCTACGAGAGTTCAGGTTAGGCTGGAGGAATAGCAGGACGAGAGAAATTCTGGTTTCGTCATCTTCCTAACCCACAGGAAGTGTAAGACAGTACGCTTCTATTTCTGGAGCTATCGAGACAACTTGCTCGCGACGGTTCAGCTCTTCCTGTCGTTTCTTGATACGCGCTTCGAGTTGTGCAAGTCGGTTGCGTTGGTTCCGAATAGAGATGGTCATGTCCTTACCAGCTTCTGCTTGGACTTCGTACTGTTCGATGAACGATTCAATACGTTCGCGTTCTGCGGCTGCATAATCCTCTAAATCTTCTCGTTCCTGTGTGACATCAGCTGTACGTACAGATTCGATTTCAGCTTGCAACGACCCGATAATCTTCGCAATATAGCGTTCAGCTTCTGTCTCGAGGCGGTCTCGTTCCAATAACAACTGACGAATTGTATCACCATTTGGTTTCGCCTGGATAGTGTCTGTAGTGAGAACCTGCTCACCAAGTGGTTGCCGTGGGTTCCCATTTGGTAAATCGACATAGACAGGAACCAACTCTTCACGAAGTGTCTTTCCAGTCCCATCCTCGAAGGCTACCCGATAAACGAAAGTGATTCCAGGGTCTTCAACAGCAGTCAGGAGCTTCAGCCCAACCGTCCCACCATCATCAGTCAGTATCCGTTCGCGTAGCTTGGTAATCATCGGGTCATCGGGCGAGAGGTAGTCGATTTCTTTGTGATTGCGAGCGAACTCCCGAGAGAAGGTAATCGGCCCCCGTTCTTCACTGACCCCAGTCTCAGAGATGGGCGAGGGAATATGAAGCGTGTACAGCTGGTTGCCCGACTTCTCGAGATGGCCGCCGAAGAGCTCGAGGCCGTGCTCGACGAACTCTCTGATGTCGGCTTCGGTGCCGAAGATATCTTCCGAATCATCCATCACCGCCTGGATACGCTCACGACTCTCCTCATCGAACGTGGTCGGGTCGATGAGGCTGCGGTCGTACCACTGCATGAGTGTTGTTTCACGCTCTTCGATGAGCTCGGCCAGTTCTTTTGCCGTCGCCGAAGCAGGCTCGTTGTTCTGGACAGATCGCATGATGAGTTTATCCAGGTTAACATCATCTAGCATCCCGAGGACGTCTGCGGTAGAGCCGACCTGCGAGCGGATTCGTTCGACCTTCTCTTGTAGTAACTCGAAGATTTCGCTCTCGCGGGTACCGTCGAACTGGAAGTTCCATACTTTCACCTCCTTTTCCTGCCCATACCGATGAATTCGGCCAATGCGCTGCTCGAGCCGATTCGGATTCCACGGCAACTCGTAGTTTACCATTATGTGGCATCGGTGCTGAAGATCGATACCCTCACTTGCGGCGTCGGTTGCGAGGAGTAACCGTGGTTCACCAAAATTGAACTCGTCTTCTATTTCTTGACGTTCGTCCTTCGAAACGTCGCCGTGGATGACGAGGATTTCTTCAGCCCATGGCTGGTCTGCGAACTCATCAAGAAGGTACTCGAGGGTATCGCGATACTCGGTGAACAACAGTACCTTCTCTTCGAGATGTTTCTCGAATAGCTGCTGGATGTAGCGTTTTACCTTTTGTGTCTTCGTATCCACCGGAATCTTCTCTGCCAAAGCGACGAGCTCTTGCAGAGTGTCGATTTCAGCTTGCAGGGCTGCGTCACCCGACGGAATAGTGAGCCGTTCAAGTTCACGCTCTGCAGCTTCACGGGCCTCCTCTTCGAGATCATCGCCCTCAAGATACACTCGAGCATCACGTGAGAGTTCTTGGTCCGTGCCACCCTCGGTGAGAAGCCCTTGCAACCGACGACGGAGTGTCGCACGAATGGCTCCGACACTGGAGACGAGGCGCTTTTGCATCAGTGCCATCGCGAAGCCGATTGCAGGTTGGTTCAGCTGGTCCGATTGGTTGTACACGTCGCGAACGTACTCGGTGACACCGACGTACAGCTGTTTCTCAGCAGGGGACATCGACACCTCGAGGGTCTGGACATCCCTGTTCGGGAATAGGCGTTCACCGTTCTCATCAAAGATGGTCGTCTTTCCACGACGAATCATCACCCGTTGGACCATTTCACGGGTGAGGTCTCTATCCTCGGCAACAAGGAACGGGTCGATGTAACTGATAAGCGAGCGGAACCCCTCCCCTTTCCCATCGTGGGGCGTCGCGCTCAACAGGAGCAATGATTCGGAATTGTGGGCGACTCGTTCGGCCATCTGAGAGGTTTTCGAAGGAGTTTCACCCCGTTTGCCGGCCTTGTGGGCTTCATCGATAACAACGACATCCCAGAATGCCTCTTCGAGGGCGGACTGGAACCCATCTTGACGGAGGAACGCCATACTCGTGACAAGCTGTAAGTTGTCTTGATTCCAAATGTTAGCTTCATCACCAAGCCGGCGACGCTCTCCATCGACCCAAGTGCGGTCTGCGACCGTGAGGTCGAGGTCGAAGAAGCGGTCCATGTCGCGGACCCACTTTTTTTGGAGGTGTGCAGGGACGACGAACAGAACCCTATCGGACCGATTACGTGCTTGCAGTTCCTTGAGGATGAGTCCCGCTTCGATAGTTTTTCCGAGCCCGACGTCGTCGGCGATGAGTGCGCGTTGTCTGAGTGACTGCATAACCTCGTTTACACAGGCAAGTTGGTAGGGTTCGAGACGAACTAGTGAGTTCGAAATTGAGAGCAGTTTTCCCTGCTCGTGGGCGATGGTAAGGTTTAGCGCCTCGATACGCAGGTCGAATCGGTCCGCTGAGACAGCCTCGTGGCGGGGGTGTAGCTCCGCCGCCTTCTCGGTGAGCGTGGCGATGGAATCATCGGCTTCTTCGACTTCAACATCTCTTAGTGCGACAGTCTTGACACCGACATCCTTGATGTACGCGCGTAGATATTGTAAGTCGCCGACGCTGTATGTGCAGATGACCTCCGCCGGGTGGCCGTCAATATGAACGTGCTGGCCGGAATCGTACATGAAGGGTTAGATTACCTTGTCCTCTACGATTTTCGGAACGATATTCTTCTCGGCAAAGGGCGTGATGTTGATTGCGACGCCGTGTTTCTTTACTGGTGAGTATCCGGCTGTCATCACTTCTTCTAGAGCTCGTATTTCCCAATCTTTTGGAAGAGCTTTTGATAACTTATTACAGCCTTTTTTGACTTCTTTGCCGATTTCAACATCATCATTAGTCTCAGCAGCAAGTTCCGCCTTAAGGCGCTCCTCTCCTACAAGACCCTGCTTTGGTACCCCTTTCTCCAAGTAATTCTCGCCTTTTTTAAAGTAATGGTTCAGGAAAGTGATATCATTGCTGCCGTGATGTATTGATCCAACATTGTCATCAATGTATCTGAATAAATCATAGAGATGAGCTTCGACAGGAGACTCTAAATCATGACTGTAAGCATCACATGCGAATTCGAGGTCCTCAAGTGCGCTTATCCATTCGTCTCGATGTTTGTTTACTTTATCTAGGAATGTAGGACTAAAGTATTTTTTAACCTTGTCTTCACCCATCTCTTCAACTAGCGTGTCGAGCGTACTGAGACGTGTTTCAGTACGTTCACGGAACTCTGTGACTTTTGGTTTGAGGTTCCCAGCTATCGATGAGACGGCTTCGTCTCTGTTTGGTGAGTGAGGTGAACTTAGTGCAAGAGTAGCTTCTTGAAATTCTGTGATTTGAGAGAGAGTGTCCTCGTATCGTTGGTACTTTTCTGCAGCTTTTTCCCTTTTAGGGGTTGGGAGCGCACTATCTGACCGCTGCTGGTCAAATGCATTCCTACGTTCACGATATTCAGCTTTGAGTGGTTTTAGATAACGTGTTTCAATTTGGTCGAAAATTCCATCACTTAGTTGATGATAGTCGACCAAACAGGCAAATCCTTCCGTCTTAGGGTCTGAGACAAGCCTCTCGCTAGTAAGTTGCCACATAATGGGCGTTCTTTCGAACTTCGAAATATGATATGCGAAGAGTTTGTGATGGAGCCAGCGTGAAATATTTGGATATGCTTCTTCACCTGGTTGCTTGTTGCCTAACAGCTGATCAACTTCAGCAAGTCGTTCCGATGCATATTCTCCAAATATTTCTTCGAACTTGGTTTCTATACGGCTGAGTAGATGGTCCTCACCTGGAATATCTACTAATGGAATTATTCCATCTCTATCTTCGTTGAGAAGGTCCATGCTTAGTTGGAGCAGGAAATCTGTAACGATTCTATCAGCTGAAATCGTGGGTATGGCATCTTGTTCTGTTTGGGGTTCGGTCTCACTATTATCTTCAACCGGATTGTCAATAGTTCTCAAGCTAACTTCTCGAAGAATTTCCTCTTTTTGCTTCCCTGAAACTCCAATGTAATCAAAGAGTAAGTCGTCCGTTTGCTGGGCGACCTTTTCAATATTCTCATCAGTTTTGGAAAGGTGTTCCTCAGCGAGTTCAGCCATCTCTTCAAAGCTCATATCTGCGGTTACTCGAGGAGGTGCTTTCCATGGGACCTCATCTAAAATTGTTCGGTGGGGATGGTTCGGAAGATGGGGCGATTCGTATCCAATCATTTGAGAGACTAAACAGCCAGAGAAATGAGGTGAAGTGAACTCTAAGCTTCGTTTTGAAACGACATTGGCAACCTGTTCTTTCGCCGCTTCTGCGAGTTTATCTTCATACTCGAAGACGGCGTCAATCACTGGTAATCTTGCTACTGTGCTCACCTCCCACTTTCTCTCAAATGCTTGTGCGAGTTTTAGATAAGTAATTAGTTGACTGTTGAGGTACGCAATCAGTGGCCAAGAGTCCATCTCGTCTGGGAAAAGCGCAGTTCCAACGTGAGAGAAGACGGACTTTTGATGCATATATCCAAAATTCCGCCCGCTTCTTTTTCGGCTATTGAAGGTTACACCTTCATTGAAATAATATTGAGTATTTTGTGGCCTAGACCCGTCGTATCGTTTGATTTCTTTTCCATCGTCTTCCCAAAATACGGTCCTGCTAATTCTAGGGAGTAACCAAGCATCACTACCTCCTTTCGAAATAGGAGGGAATTTGCTTTCCTCGTCGGCAACCTCCCAAAAATATCGGAAGAATCGACTATCGTTTCCAGTCGCTAGACCCTGCTTTACAACACCTATGCTATCTCTTTCGGGCAGGTCAGCATTATCTGCATCTAGGACCGTGTTAGAAGCATAAATATCTCGAAGATTCTTGGGGACCCAATAGGATATAGGCGCACCAGGAATTAAGGAAAATTCAGATGTGTCTCGTGTGTATCGTCGTTGCACCATTCCATCATACTCATCATCAAATGCTGCGTTGATGAATTTGAACTCTTTTTCGGCTTTTGGAACGTCGTGAAGACGGATGAAAGTCCCCTCACCATCTCCAACTGTACCGGTTCGAACGACTGTCCCAACTGTCCCAACTGTCGCGTTATCCAAGATATCATAGCCGAACTCGGCGAGGAAGTCAAAACGACGGTCTTTACTAACAAAATCCGTCCGGAAACTCTCGAAGACCTTTCGGAACATGAACGACCACGGAATCAACATGCCGACTCGACCATGGGTTTTTGTGAGGTTCTCACATACTTCGAAAAAGTTGATATAGTATTCAGGATAGTACTGGTAATGTTCCTCTACGTACTTTTTCACATCATCAGGCATCCTTCCCCGCATTCCATAAGGCGGATTCATCAATGCAACATCGTAATCTTGGGTTAGTACCACAAGGAGATTTAGGAAGCTCTTGAGATTTTGTTCACTAAAGGAATCTGAAGTTCGATCTCCGACTGCTTCTCGCAATTTCTTCAGGAATGCATTCAGCGTGTGTGGACCGTCGTCATTCCATCTGAGGAGGTCGGTCTGCTCTTGCATTAATTCCTCAGAAAGCATCCCCTGGACGTCTAGCAGGCTCCCAAGTGCCTCAGTAGACTGGAACTCAGCAATTATTTCATCTATCGCTTCTCTTGCTCGAGTTCCTTCCCCAGTGATTTGATTAAGGATATCAATAGCTTCCTCCACATCTGCAACTCGAGCATCGGCACAGACAATATTCGTATTCGGCATCTCAAAGTTTTCGACATTTTCCTCTTCGGCGCGAGTACGGGCTTTCAAGTAGAGGTTGAATGCAGATAGTTGACAAGATCGAAGATCAATGTCTACCCCATAGAGGTTATGTTCGAGGATTTTTGAAGGGATTTCGCTACGACTGAGATTGGGTCGTTCAGCCCACCAGATTCGTTCAAGGACGTCAAATGCGTAAAGAAGGAAATGTCCACTACCACACGCAGGATCTAATACGCGAATTTCTGAAGGGTCATCAAATGATGGGGCCTCAAGATTACCCTCATCTGGAATCATATACGTACAGAGTTCAGGTACCCCAGGTGCATCCTCGGGCGAGACAATTCGATTTTTACGTTCATCTCTGGATAGTGATTCCGGACTGGGAATGATAGACTGCTGCCCAGTCGATTCGATATATAACTTCCCGAGACTATTATCAGCGAGTAAACGTACAACCCAATGGGGTGTGTAGAATTGATTGGCTGGACCTACATCTTCAGCCTTCAGCGTATCCTTTGAGTCAAGAGCTTCAACCACAGGTCGATTGTAATATTCATAAACCCACCCAAGAACGTCGTCAGCAAGCCAGATTTCGTCGCTAATATCATCAATCATCTCCACAAGTTTTCGAAAGTGGGCTGGCTTCGGATCGATTACGCTGTGTGTAGAGCGAAGATTGAAGAGAATCTCAATTTCGTCTTGCATTTTTTCGCAGGCATCGTGATAGGCAACGACGAGGGACTCTTCGCGACCGACGGTGAAACTCTCAGATAGAACTTTCTCTGCTGCAGGGGTAAGTCCAGATTCGCCAATTTGAGTCACGGGAAGGTCCAAAAATCCTCGAACCTCCATACAACGGAAAGCCGCAAGCCGATTGATAATAGTGTATCCAACCCCAGAAACAT
The DNA here is from genome assembly GCF_029338295.1 of Haladaptatus sp. QDMS2. Taxonomy (NCBI): domain Archaea; kingdom Methanobacteriati; phylum Methanobacteriota; class Halobacteria; order Halobacteriales; family Haladaptataceae; genus Haladaptatus; species Haladaptatus sp. QDMS2. The sequence continues at coordinate 230,052 of NZ_CP119793.1, read as the reverse complement.
ACTGGTTGTAGCACCACTTCCAGGACTTCTCACCACTATTCTCGTGTTCAATCGCCTCAACGAGACGTTCCCTGGTCTTTTGCATCTCATCAGAAAGGTTCTTACTCCCCTCCCTCTTTTTTTTTAGGTCGTACTTGTGGTCGAGTTCGTAGTCGATTTCTTTCTCGACCAATTCGCGCAACTGGATTACCACCTTCTCAAGATGTTCACGTTCGGCCTTGTCGAGCTGGGCCTTCCGTTTAGAAGAGTATCCGTTAGACATGGATGGTTACCTTATACCTGCTTGGCAACCCACATCAACCTTGTCACGTTGCTATCGAACGACTCCATAACTAGACCAACGGGAACATCTAAGTGACCATGGATTCCCATCTCTAGTCATGTCTACAGGTCGGAAAGGCGGTCTGGATTCGACCCTTCCCTCCTTGAATGGGACGCTCAGGGATGGGGAGGCGTCACTCGACCTCAATGCTGCCGGCATTTTGGTCGACCAGACTCGCGACATCTTGAATCTCTATCTCGAACATGGCGACTGGACAACCGTCGAGGACGTTTGGCTCGACGAACGTCTTTCGGAGCGCTCCTCTCGAGGGAGTGCCCGCCGCACTTTCGTCGTCATCAAATCTCGCCTGAAGCAGGCCGGTGGCAATCTGCCATCGGTTCAGCACCTCCCGGCGATTCTCGATGCTTGTCGGAATGACCTTGACCGACGGCAGGTACTTTACTGCTACGTTGTCGCCGACGACGGACTGCTCCGCTACGTCCTTCACGAGTACCTGCGACAACTCACCTCCCAGAGCATCGACCGACTCGACTTTTCCGACGAATATCTCTACAGGTTACTCGATAACTTCCGATTCGCCGACGGTGAGCCACTCGGTATCGCCGACTCGACACGGAAACGGTGGGCGAAGGGTTGTCGTTCTGTTCTTCGACAAATTGGCGTCATCACCTCGAAGCAAGGGGCGGATGCCCAAGTGCCTACTATCGGTGACGTCCCGCTGGAGATTGCCGCCTACTGGTCATGGCATGAGCGCGGAGATGAGTGGCTGACCAATCCCACTGGATGGCGCTACCTCTTCCAGCCTGAATCGTTCTGGAGTCCTCAGAGCCAACGGCTGGCGAGGTCGACCCGCTGGAGTTCACATGAGGCACACGGCAGACTTTGGTACGAACCTGTAGCAGACTTCTACGCCGCATTTGGAGAGGGGACGCGATGATGGACGAGAGAGAGCTATTCAACGAAGCCGACCCGACCTTCGAAGAATCCGTCCGCATCGACCGGGCGCTCGACACTGATGACCCTGCGGAACAATGTGAACGACTCTACCGGCGGTACATCGAAACTTACTATCTGACCGATGCCTCCGTCGATTTCCTCACAGACCTCGTCGCTCGTATACAAGATTCGAGCCCTGACTCGGAGGAACTCAACCACTGGCTCTATGGCTACTACGGTAGTGGGAAGAGTCACCTGTTGAAGGTTCTCAACCTATTGTTGGATTCCGAACAGCTCTCAGGCTCCGATTGGATGGCACTCTGGCAGCGGCTTGACGGAAAGGGGAAACACGATGAGCTTCGTGATGCTTGGTGTTCGCTACACGAAAACGTCCTCGTCGTTCCACTGCCAATCAACCTCCTGCGGTACCAGGGAGTCCGCGAACAGCGCTTCAGCGAAATCATCCTTCAGGAAGTGTACAGTGCACGCGGTTTCTCGAATCGTTTGGACGTCGCGTTCTTCGAGGAGGAGTTCCAGCAATCAGGCGGTCTGTTCGACACGCAATCCGTCTGGGGGAATCGGGAAGAACTGCTAAACGACATCCTCCTGAAGAGGGGTGTTCCAAACCCGGAATATACCTGGAACGACGTTCGAAGATATCGCATACTCTCTGATCTCGTTCTCGAGGGGTTGACCGAAGAAGCGACCGGGATGACCGAGAACCTGACTGACATTCAGAACCAGAACATTGGTCAAGGGCTCGCCATGGAGGCCATCGAATCGTATCGTCAGGAACTTGAAGAAGAACACAATCGCCCGGTGAAAATCGTCCTCTTGATTGACGAGGTTACCTTGTTCATCGGCGGAGACGACCAACGACTCGGCGAGTTGAACGCCCTCGCTGAGAGCATCCAGAAAGTGGGTGGGGGTAACATCCTGTCGGTCGTCACCGCCCAATCGAACATCGAAGATGCGAGGCCAGGACTAGCGAAGAAGCAACTCGATCTCGGCATCCTGAAAGACCGGTTTCCCCAGCAGTATGCTCTTCCGAGCAAGCACGTCGGAGATATCGTCCAACAACGGCTGCTCACGAAGTCACCGGCCGGAGAACAATGGGTTCGCGAAGAGGCGCTAAACTCATCTATTGACCCCCAATCGATGCTCACCTACACCGGAGAGGGGCAGAACACTGAGCCACCACTGGATGCCATCGATGAGGACGAATTCATCCAGTACTATCCGTTGCTCCCTTATCAGCCGGCGCTCTTCCTGGAAATTCTCTCGAATCTCCGTAATAATCAGGCTGATGTGACCAAGTCCATCTTCTCGGGGACAGCGCGAGCAATCATGGCACTCGTGGCCGGGCTACGCGAAGAATGGGCGCAGAAGAACAGAGACAAGCCGATTGTCAGCCTGGTTGACTTCTATGACCTCGTCCAGTACGAGCTCGAGGATGTTATTCCTGAGAAGACCTCGGTCATCCAGGCCATCGAAAATGACTCGAGGACAAGCGACTTCGATGTCGACGTCGCGAAGGTGGTTCTGCTCCTTTCGTACGTACCCGACCTGGTTCCACAACATGACCCTAACCTAGCCACAGCGGTGATGGACGACCTCGAGGGGAGCACACGTTCAAACATCCAATCACGAGTTCGAGAATCGCTAGACGGTAGTCTCGAGAAGTACGTCCGCCCAGATACGAGCCCTGACGGTGCGAAACTCCGACTGACCGACCAGGAGGAACAACAGCTCATCACCACTGCACACGACCTCGAAGCCGACCCAGTGTGGGACGATATCATCGCCATGCTCGATGAGGCGCTTTGGGATGAGGTGCTGGCTGAGGTGGAACTGCCGACGAGTCACGAGTACGGCGATGAGGATGGCACGGAATCCTACCCTGTAGGGTACACATATACTATCGATGGACAGCGTCTCGAGAGCCGCATTGGTGAAGATGTCGTTTTCGACATCGAAGTTGTCATCCGTGGACTCGACCCGAACAACGAAGATGACCGTATCGCGGACGGCATCGTCTACTGGTTCCCGAAGGAGGAAGGGCTGGAAGACCTTCGTTCGCAGCTCATTGAATGGTGGGCTCTCCGGAAAGCAACGCAGGCGACGAACCCGCCGGAGTCGCTCGTTCGAGATTTGGAAGACGCCGCCGGTCGGGTTGTGAACAAACTCGTCACCACGCTCGAGGGGGGATCATTCAAGGTAGGTGCTTCACCACTCAACTCCTTCGTTGCTGCACTCGATGACTGCATCGACGACGCGTACCCATCCTACTTCCATCCGAAACTGGTCGAAATCGATGACAGCCATCTCGAGGAACTCCGTAAGCTCGACGACGGAGATGACCTCCCCGAGTGGGCGAAAGAAATCGGTGTTCCGTCACAGTTGACGACAGACTTCGCGACGTTCAGCAATCTCGCCTTCGAGGTACGGAAGCTCGTTGGCTCCGAGATTCAGAATAGTGAGTCCAGACTCGATGTCTCGACTATCCTCGACAGGGTCATCGTTTCCGAGCCTCTCTTCGGGAAGATTAGCGATGGCGAGCGCCACCCTTCACCCGCACTCCTCGCAGTGCTCTGGGGCCTCTGCCGAGCAAGTGTGTTCCGAGTCGTGACCACAGCGGGAGAGCCGACAGAAATCGACCATCTACTGACAACAACCAAGCACACCACATTGACTCTCAGAACTGTGGTTCCCGGCAAACGTCCGAAGGAGGTGTTCGTCAACCACGACCTCATCGAACCAACAGCAAGTGAGAACAGCGGGTACATCGTCTTGAATGAACGGCTCACACAACTCGAGCAAGGCGCTCGCTCGTTGGCGGATGACACACGTGTCCACGCGGAAACGAGCTTCAAGACATCTGAGGTCTCGACGTTGGTCGAAAAGCTAGCGATAGCGGCGGGGGCGAAAGCCGACAAGGCAACGGCCGACAAGGAAGATGCGCTGACCGATGATACCGACCGACTCGAGGAAATCGTGAGTACGATGGTCGACACCGAAGGATGGCTCGAGACGGCCGAGACCCGCTGGAACGAACGCCGCTCGTTCCTCCTGCAGTTGGAGGGTATTGTTCGTCTTGGGACCGCCAACGTGGACTGGCTTGGCAACTCATTCGATGAGCATGTGACCTCGCTCAGTACCGAAATCGGGAACTCGTCGGATAGCGAGTGGTGGGCTGAAAACGGATGGAAGCCTTTCGTCAGAAATCTCGAGACTCGGGCAGCGACCATCGATGCCCTAGCAACAGCCTGGAAGAGACAACAGGTCACCACCGATCTTCAGACACTCCGTGAAGACCTCGCGGACCATCCGTGGCTCATCAATCCGATGAATCTTCCGGACCACAGTGTCCACGATGGCTTCCGCGTCGAGTACTTGGATGCTCTCCGGGGGTTCCGGACGACCGTTGACCGAATCAGGGATGTGATGAAACCACTGACAGAATCGGTGCCAGGAGTGGACGATGAAGGGGGGCTGACGGAGGCGCTGGGCATCCTCGAGAGCGGTGTCGACTGGTCGGCCATCACACAAGCGACCGTCACAGAACGGCGAGAGAAGCTGGCTACACTCGACCGCATGGTCGGTGATGCAGGGCCGACAGAAGTGGTCGGTATCGGACTTCTCCATGTGGATGCAACCGTACTCGAATCACAAATCGAGGCGCTCGTCACGGACGACCCGCCTGAACTTGTCGAAATCGACGGGGGGGTGGTGCTCCGATGAGTGGGGTCAACAACCCGTTGATTAAGTTCACCACCGAACTGGTCGACTTCGCACGCGGTGAACGACGAGGTATCCGCAACCCGTTCGTCATGGTTCCGGTCGACCCACCGATAGAGAAGCGGGTGACTGAGATTCTGGAGCGGTGGACAGTAGGTGAGGAAGGTCATCGCCTCGCAGACTGGAAGGGTGTCACCAGTGGTAGTGGTGACCCGATTACGGTGACTGGTGTCAGACTCGATGAGCTACTCCCTGAAACAACCGCTTTCCAGACCTGTCGGGATCTTGGCCCCTTACCGAATGTGTCCACGAGGTCGGTCGAGGAGACCCTTGAGGGGAATCTTGCAACAGAGCTCATCGATTTACTCATCAACACATACATCCACGAAGGCGGCATCGAGAACGACCAATCATCCGTCCTGGTCTTGCTCAACTTGGGCAGTCTCTACCCGTTTACTCGGGCCTCGGAGTTGCTCGATGAGCTTGACCGGCGAAACGTGACCACGACCGTCGGCATCCCATTCCCTGGCTCCGTCATCGGCGGTCGATTGAGCTTCTACAATGAAGATGCGAGACATTACTATCCAGCACATCGAATCAACCAGCAAATCGAGGAGGGGTACCTAACAGATGTCTGAATTCGAGACCATCGCGGACCTCTTCGCGCCAGGACGGCATCCAACCCGTCCGCTCGAACCGATTCAGAAGGTCGACCAGACCGACCAAATCGAGCAAGACATCGAGGAGTACCATGAGACGCCGAGTGCCGAGCGCGTGCTCATGGCCATCGCAGATATCATCGAGAACAGTGGACAGCCCCACCGGTTCCGATACGTCCATGCTACGTTCGGATCAGGGAAATCACATCTGCTGAAGCTCACCGGTGTCGCAACTGGCGAAATGGAAGGTCTCGAGGAGTATGCTGACAAACTGGCAAACGAAACGTCCGGGTTCAAGGCAATTCGAGATGCGCTCGTGAACTCGCACATCGACCATCTACTGCCGCTGTTCATGAACCTTCTCGACAGAGATCGCGCCGACGCCGAGTTGCCGATGCTGTTATTCGAGGAACTCGGGCGTCGGCGTGGATACGAGACCAGCCGAACTTGGCTTCTGGAGTTCTGTTGGCGCCTCGAGGTAGTCCATGGACTTTGGGACGAACTCGCAGAGCATACGTACGGCGACCTTTCGCTCTCCGATGTTGTTGACCGGCCATCCTCGCTCCGACCGTGGCTTAAAGCGGCCATCCCACGGCTCGATGGAGCCAACGATGTTGGTTTGGATACAGCCGCTGCTGTCAAGGAAGAAATCGAGGCGGCAACCAAGAACGTCACCGACGACGTGTTCGGCCCGAATGACATCGTCGACCGTCTGGCAAGAACGAAGCAGTTCCTCCAACAAGACGGTGACACCTACGAGTTCCTCATTGGTCTCGATGAGATTGCGATTTACGTAGGAACACAGCCAAATCGGTACGAGGAGGTCGTTGAGACGATTACAGCGTTGATAGAGGGACTCAATCCACCCATCATCGGGACCGGTCAGTGGCGTATGCGTGACATGCAACGAAACTTCATCGGAGAGGTCGATGAGGAGGCGTGGTATACCGAGGAAATCGAATTGAATGGAGCAGACACGGAGACCATCGTCCGAAAACGATGGCTGCAAAAATCCACGACTGGCGACGAGTGGATTGACACCGAAGTGCTCTCAGAAGCCCCTGAAATCGAACCGACGGTCATCGAGGATGCGGAGGTGTCCATCCACGAAGACCCAGTGGAGTCATACCCCTTCCGCGATCACGACCTCTGGTTGCTCCGGAAGGTGATGCAAGGCCTCATCGAGGGTGACAAGGAGACCGACCGCGAGTACATTCAAGGTCGGGCACTGTTGGTGCGTGTTCGCTCGCTGTTCGACAAACATGGCTGGGCAGAGCTGCCTCCGGGAAAAATCGTCTCATGGGATGTCCTCTATGACGTCATCGCAACAGACACGACGCTAATCGAGGAGTGGGCCCAGAACCTCATCGATAGGGTCGACAACACGTTCGATGACGCTCTCGCCGTTCGAACGGCCAAAGCACTGTTCCTCCTCAGCCAGGTCGAGGAGGTTCCACGAACTGCGGAGAACCTCGCTAGGCTCATGGTGGACGATGTGAGGGTAGACGTCGCGGCCTTGCAGGCTGATGTCGAAACGCAATTACAGGTGCTCGCCGAGGCGAACCTCATCCGTGAGGATGTCGAGGCGTCGCCAACGACCTACACTATCCTCTCGGAAGCGGACATCCGGTTCTGGCAGGAGGTCCAAAAGGAAGCGACAGACCTGCCCGCACATCAACTCCGAAGCAACATCCAGCAGGATTTCCAGGAGGTCGAATCGACTCGATTGACTGCGCCTGATGGTGTCAATTCTGGTACCTTCGGCGAACTAAAGGACGTCTCGTACACGGTTCGATATAGCATCACCCAGTCGGTACCGGAGGCACCGAACGACCGCTACGATGCAATCGTCATCCGACTGCTTGCGACTGATAAGGACACTCTCACGAAGGAACGCAAGGTATGGCAGAAGGCGAACAGCGGTCCGGGTGGAACAGAAGACGTGCTGATTGCTGTCGAACTGACCGATGCGATTCGAGAACGATACCGTCAGCTCATCGCGATGCGGTCTGTACTCGGTGGAATGGCGAATCCCGAGCCAGAGCTTCAAATCCAGCAACAAGTCGAGGAAGAGAAGCTCCAGGAAAATCTCAAGACTCGGCTCAACGATGGCTCGGTCTACACACCCTCTCACGAGGCCGCATTCGGGTCGTATCTCAAGCATCTCGATGCAGCCGTCACAGCAGCGGTCATGGACAAGTTCCCGAACCGTCGAAGCATTGAGCCATCCATCCAAATCGAGGACCTCAAAGCACTCACAGAGTTCTTCCATGATGGCGGCCAATGGCCACCAACCTGGGAGAAAGCAGATGCAAAGGTCCTAGGTGTGAACATCGTCCCACGGACGATTGATGACGGCTGGGTGACGGAGTTCGAGGAGCAGTTCCCCGACGATAATCGTATCAGCGGTGAGCGAATCCTCGAGACATTCGAAGGTCGCCGTGGGGCCTTCCTCGGATCACCGCTGAAGGCACTTCATGCTATTCTATTCGTGTTGGTCGCAACCAATCGTGTCGAGGTGCGCGTCAGCGGAGAACGTCTGACGGACACGACTGAGATTGCTAGAACCATTATACGCCGAACGAAACTCGAGAAAGCTGTTTTCGACTTCGACCCAGAACCACCAACCGAGGGACTTACTGAAGTCTATGAGGCACTTGTCGGGTCGACCCCCGAGACCGACGATACAGCTGAATTACTTGTCGGTCTCAGTTCGTGGGTCAATGAAAACGCCTTGACCATCCGCTCTGTTGTCACCAAATCGAACATGGCGTTTGGGTCCAGGGGCAACCTCAAGGATTTGAAGAAAGCACTTGAACCGGCGATGTCAGGAGATGAGCTCGATGCTGACCGCCTGACGAACCCAACGGTAGCAGAGCAGGCGACGCTGTATGAACAGGTCGCACCGCTCTTCACGTCGGAGTCAGATACCAAGTCTCTCTGGGATCGGTTCCAGGCAGCCTCCACGAATGCCGCAGCGCTCTACGAAGACGCACCAGAGGTGACACAAATGCAAGCTTACGCAACAGGCAAGGCGATTCCCGATGTCGAGACCATCGAAACCCAAATAAAGAACGCACACGAGCTCAGAACCAGACGATTGCAAGAGCTGGTTTACAAGCTGTCTGGAACGCCGACCCAGACGGACGACCGCAGGGCACTCTGTACAGAGCTAACCACACTGGTCGGTAGCAAGACATTCGAAGAGATGTTGAAGTCGATTAAGGAAACATTACCAGCGGTCGATTTCGACACGCTTCACTCGCTCAACGAACGAGCAGCTTCAACGACGGAATCACTCGCGGAAGAGGTGTTTGCTCAGTCGGATGTGACATCTGAGGCCGCACAACTGGAGGCGGCTCGCTCGTTGCTCGAAACGAACGACGGGTCGTTGTACGAGAGCCTCACAGCCCTCCACGAGTCGCTCACCGAATCACAGCCGAACGCGTTCATCACCGGGCAAATCGAACGGGTACTCTCCGGCATGGAAATTCCAACCCCCCAAAGAGCTCGACGACTGCTCTCACAAGGCCAGACCGTTCTGGGCGGTGAAGACGTCGTAGACAAGATGACAGAACTCGAGGTACTGTGGAACGAGATTGAAGGCCGCGACGATGGAACCATCGTCGTAATCGACACGGAGGGGAATCGATGAAGACACAGCCGACTAAAACAAGAGAACAACAGGCTGCAGCGATGATTGAGGCTGTATTCCCAGACAGTCACTCCGGCCCGGTCCGTGTCGTCTGGTGGGATGACGGGGGCTTCCTCGCTGATGTCGTCGAAGCAGCCGCCGATCAGCTCGGTATCGGTTTTCGAGCTGCCGACCGTTTTCCGCTCGATCTTCGAGTCGGGGCTGTCGATGAGGAGCGCGTCGTCGATGGGCCGAAGGTGTGGTATATTCCAGAAGGCAAGAACAGACGCGACTGGTTCCGCGACATCAGAGAGACCGGCGGCGAAATCGAATGCAGCCTCGAAGAACTCCTCGCAGAACTGTATGAGGTCTCCCCATGGGACATCTTCGATGTGGAACGCTTTGACAAGGCCGCTCGCGAAGAGGCTGCCGAAATCATCCAGCAGCGGTTCGCGACCGGTGGTATCCCACGGTTTGACGCCCTTAGCGAGGAGATTCTTACAAAAGGCGATGGTCAGCTTTTGGAGCATCTTCTCCGTGAGGGATGGCCCGAGATTGACCGCGATACGATGACGGTCGAGGAGGTCGCCGACCGAATCCACACGAAACATAGTGTCCCACTCGAGGGTGATAAAGACCCTGAGGAAATAACCGAGACAGTCCGGCGATGGGCGGTCGCTCGATGGCTTGTCGACGCTGGCATCGACTCCAATCTTTTCCCCAGTGGATTCGGGGAGTCGGAACATAGTCCGCTGCCTAGTATCCTCCAGTATCGTGGATCGACCGATGGGGCTCAGGTGTACATCCGTAATCACTTTTGGGACGAGGTCATCGACAACCTCGATGATGTTTGGATTTATGCTGAATGTCCGGTCGATGGTGCACTTGATGCCGCCCTTTGGGAGACATGGCAGACAGCGTTCGAGAAGCAGGACTCAGAGACCTGTCTCGAGCGTGCACGACAGCGTACGAAGGTGCTATCGATTTATTCGGAGAATTCACCCTGGGTTGCCCTCTGGCAACAGGCAGCGAACTTGGCACAACTGCAAGCACACTTCCGCGCTTGGGAGAACCGAGACCAAGACGAAAATCCATTCAAACTATACGCCGACCGAAATCATGGAACCTGGAAAATCGACAATGAAGTCCTGCAGTTGCAACTGACGGGGTCACCAGAGGAGGCCCTCCCGGCGACGCACCCGGCGACCGATTCACTCGCGGAACTGCGAAATGAACTGGCGACCAGCCGATACCGAACATATCTCGAGACACTTGCCAAGGCGGTCGATGCATCGATGCAGACCGACAAATCCCTTGCTCAGCACAAGTCTGTTCATCGGTGGTGGAATGACCACGAGGAGGAGTTCAAGAGTGCAGGGACGGTCGCTATACTATTCATTGACGCGCTTCGCTTCGACCTAGCCCAGCAGCTTGCCAGCCGCCTCGCAGAGCAGTTCGAGGTGAGACAAGAGACGAGAATGTCGACCCTCCCCTCGGAGACGAAGTTCGGAATGGCCGCACTCACGCCGGGTGAGTCGCGCCGATTTACGGTTCGCATGAAGGACGGGTCCTTGACGGTCGAACAGGGGGGGCAGTCACTTGCGTCCAAGCAGAACCGTGTGGACTTCCTTACTAAGAAAGGATGGGATGTACCAACCATGCCTAACAAGGGCTGGCAGCATCACCGTATTGCCTACTACGACAAGGAGTTGGACGACGTTGGTGAGGGAGAGGTTGGTGATATCGAGGCACACTTCCAGGCGTACGTCGACGACCTCTTTGAACTCATCAAACAAATGCTCGAGAAGAAAACCTGGAAGCATATTTACGTTGTCACAGACCATGGGTTCGTCTTGCTTCCAAAGGGAACGACCATGGAGTCAGTAAACCCTGATTCCAGTGACATCGAGGTGAAATTTCGCCGTGTCGCCGGCAAAGGAGCTTCTGAGGCATCCGGTGGAATTTATCTTCCGTCTACAACACCCGGATTGGAATATCTGGAGGACGATATTCGTCTCCTTGTAGACCCTCGACAGCATTTTAGCAAGCAAGGCTACACTGACAGCCGGTACTATCATGGAGGTCTTCTTCCACAAGAGTGCATGTTGTCGTTTCTTGAAATCCAACAAAAGTGACTAAGATGGTCGATTTCGACCATGGGTATCGGAGAATTCGAATTTTCCTGAGTGTTTTTAGACTACAAGATTGGGTGAATAAAAATCCAATGCACAATCATTAAGGATAACTGCGTTCAATATTCGCTCAGAAGATTCACCGATGAACCTGTGTCCATCAGCGGGGAAACATGGTTAACCCGGCTCTCGGAAGGAATGCAAATGAGGACGAGATAAAAGCAGCGTCAGATGCCCTGCTCGGAAAAACCCTTCAGGAAATTAGCGAGTCAATCCACGGTCGTGCCAACTCAGAACGACACCGCTCGAAAATGGCTGTTGCGAATCTTATTGAGGAGGATTACTTCGGAATCCAGATTAACAGTGACCAAGCTCCCGATTTTGAACAAGCAGGAATCGAACTTAAGGTCACACCACTGAAGACAACTGGAGGGGGAAAACTAGTCCGCCCGAAGGAACGTCTGGTCCTTAGTATGGTCGACTATGGAGACATCGTGAAAGCCGACCATTGGACAGAGGTCCCCGCCTTGGAGAAGAAACTACAGCGATTGCTCATCATCTGGTATCTTCACCTACAAGGGGAGAACCGCGCGAACTTCCCTATCATTTGGCACAATATCTGGGAACCATCTGAAGAGCGTTCAAAGCAAATTCAAGCAGACTTCAAAACAATCCAGGAGAAAGTACAGCAAAGAGAGTCACCCAGCGAGCGACATACCGAGTTTCTGGGTACGTGTCCGAAACATGGAGGTGGATTCGACAAGGAAAACCCCGAGAATTCATCGCGGAGTGCCCTCGTTGCACCGGGAAATCATCCATTCAACGAATATGCAGAGAGACGTGGCTGGACTATTAAGTCTGGGGCGATGTTAGAGGTGTTACATGAATCAACCGGACTCCCTCCTTGCAAGCGAGGTGGTGCCTCGGGTATCCAACTAGACGAACTATGGGAAATATCGAACTTACAATCCTCGAAAGAATTCACAGGAACCAATAGACAGAAAACATTTAACGATTTTTGACGGTTGAAAATCAAGTAATCGCCCTTGCGATTTTGTCGAGTTGCTAAAGTTTGAAACTGCGTCCTCGACTTCTGGGTCGAGTATATCGAATGGACGGCCGGTGTTCGCGACCAGCATCCCTTCGTGTATTTAAGTAGTATTCTGAATGAAATGTATGGTCTGACGAAAAAGGACGGGAAGCACAAGACTAGCGCTTTCTCTAATTAATCCATGTGAGGGAAAGTTACATGGAGATTGTCTCCGAAATTGACTAGTAATCCAGATGTCTCGATTGCTTCTTACCGGTCCAGATGCCGAACGCCTGGACCGACACGCACTCACCGAGGCAACCGATGTAGCCACGGGGATGGTCGATAGCGTTTTGTATCTCACGCCAACTCAAGAGCGTATTCCCATCATCGAGGAGCGGTGGGATGACGTTGGACGTCCACTCCAACTGTCGGTGGAAACCATCGATGGCTTCGTTCACAGCTGTCATGAACGTGCCTTCGGTGAAACCATCCACACGCACATGCGGAGTCCAACACGGAATCGGCTCGTAGAGCTCGCGCTCGAACATCTCGACAAGCCAGCGAACCCGCTCACCCCAGACGGGCTACCGACACGAGGGTTGGCTGATAGAGCCGACGAGCTGCTGACGCTCATGGAGTTCGCGAACCTATTGGACTCGTCTGAAATCGAAGCTCGACTGTGCGAGCTCGGGTTGGACTACCAAGCGAGGGTCACCGCCGAATTCGAACGTTCGTTTTCGAAGATGCGCGCAGACTACGCGACCCATCATGACGGTCCTCCGTTATCGATTCGGGGCGAGCGCTACGGGCGTGTCGTCGAGACTCAAGAACCGTTCACCACCCTCCGCCCGTCAATCGACGTGGTCGTCATCGGTGGATTCACCCTCTATTCCCCCCTCGAACGGATGGTCATCGAACGTGTGGTCGAAACGTGGCCGACGATAGCGATTCTGCCACTCATGAATGAGGAATCTCTCTCCCCTTCTTCTGAAAACGCACCTGGCGTCGACCGAGCGGTCGGCCGAGTCTTAGAAGCCTATCTCGAGATGGGCTTCGAATCGCGGTGGGTTCCGCCTCTGGATGAGGGTGGTGATGCGCGTGCGGAACTGGTCAGGCAGTGTTACACTACAACCAGCGCACTCGACGAACCGGAACAAGTTGTGCCGGATATCGAACGGATGGCCTCGATGAACAGACCTGAAGAGGTTCGTGGCGTCGCTCGGTCGATACAAGCCGATATCGCGGACGGTATCGAACCGAAGGATATCGGCGTCGTGGTCACGAACGCTGAGTCGTATCGTGATATCACGAGGGAGGTATTCGAGCAATACGAGATACCGTATACGAGTTCGCTCGACTATCCGGTCTTCGAGACGCGCGTTGGAGACGCCATCTCTACAGCATTCCAAGTCATCGATTCATCAGCACATACGGACTCGCTCGTTCGATTACTTTCGAACCCGCTTGTGTCCGTCGCAGGTGATGAATCCGAGCGAGTGGTGGCAGCGCTGTCGAATCTTGACCAACGCCTCGATTCACCCCGATTAGCACGGGCATACCACCATCTAATCGAGGAACATCAGGGAATCGTCGATTCACTCCTCAAAGAGTTGAATGCGAGATGTGACACATCACTCCACGAGCTTCCTGGGGAGCTTGAACGACTCCTCGAATACCTCGGAATTTCGACGGCACTAGAAGACACACGAGGACCGTACTCGGCGAGCGTTGAGGAGAGAGCGCACTCTCAAATCTTGCACGCAGCGCGAACCCTCGCGGAAACAGCTCCGATGGTCGATGACGACATCGATGGCGGTACTGAAGAACGATTTAATCGTGCGCTCCAAGCAGAAATCGTCGATTTATCCGTGGACCGTTCGTCGAATCGAGTGGTCCTCCAACCCTTGTCCGAAGTCGGGATTCAAACATTCTCCCGGCTGTACATCGTTGGGCTTACCGCTGGAAGCTTCCCAGCGAATCGAACCCGATTGGCGTTTACGTACCCGATTAACGAGGCCCATGAGGATTTCGCCCGTGCCGATACACAGCTCCGTGCCCGGTACCACGTCGCGACCCTGATGGCAGGGGCTGATTCAGTAACTCTCTCCGCACCCACACACGAACTTGATGGGACCCCTCTCGTCGAAGCCGACATCCTGGCAGAGATACATCGTGTGAGTGGACTCGACGCTCGCGAGATTCCAAAAGAGACTGGTTGTCGAGAGGACGTGCAGCGGTCCCTTGCTTCCACACTCGCCATCAATGGACCAGAAGAAGTCATTGAGTGGGTCGAGGCCGCGGCCGATGTCGGCACGTTCGATGCAGAGCGTGCTGAAAGAGCTCAAGCCGGAGGTGCATGTGCGGCATCCAGAAGCGAACCCAGCCTCACCCGGTACGATGCCCGCTTGTCTGAGGAAACGCGTCGAGCCTTGTTCCATCCGACCGATTCTGAATCCTACAGTCCGACCGCCCTCGAAACCTACGCGGCCTGTGGATTCAAGTTCTACATGAAAACGGTGATTGGAATCGAAGAGGACGATTCGCTGACCGCAGAAGCGAGTCCACTCCAGAAGGGCAGCTTCGTGCACGCGGTCGTGGAACGATTCTACCTCGAACAGCAGGACTCCCTCGGAGAGCCCGTCGACGAAATCATCTCTGACACAAAGTACTGGCAGAACCAACTACTCCAAATCGCACTTGCAGAGTTAGATGAGACGTTGACCCGAGAGCCCACGCCGTTCCAACGAGCCTGGCTCGAAGCGGTCTTCGCTGGACTAGGTGACGAAGCCTCGAATCCCTATTACGGGAATCGCCGACCCGACGAACCGGAAATCGGCGTTCTCTGTCGGTTCCTCCGTGAAGAAGAACTACTCTCCAATACGACCGTGACTCCCACCTGGTTCGAGGCTCGCTTCGGACGCCGACGTGAGTTCGATACCACCGTCCTGCAAGAAGAGCCCGTCCAACTCGAGACCCAGAACGGAAGGATTCCGATTTCCGGAACCGTCGACAGAATCGACACCTATCGCGACGAGGACGGACTCCATCTCGTCGTCAGAGATTACAAGACAGGGAATACGCCTAACGAGGCCGCGACCCTGGATGGATTGCGCTTCCAACTTCCACTCTACGCGCATATGGCCGAGTCGGTCCTCGAGAAAGGAGACGACGCTGATATTTCAACCGTTGGAGGGTCATATTACCAACTCAAACCCCCACTGGAGGTCAACCATTATAAAGGTCAAATCGGCTCGAAAGAGCACACTGCCCATATGCGAAAAGGGGGCGGAGCAGCGATGCTTGCCTGGAAGTATCCTCGGTTCGAGACGCACGCAGAATTCCGGACGTTCATCGACGAAGAAATCGTGAGCCGTATCGGACGAATTACCGCTGCGATTGAGAAAGGAGCGTTCCACCCGACGATACTGGACCCGAACGATGCTGGGTGTCGGTACTGTGCCTACCAATCTGTTTGCGATGTTCGACCGCATCAACGCCACGAAACCATCGAAGAGCTGGAGACGTCCGAATCACCCTCGTACATCCCAGAGATGGCCCGAGGAATCCATTATGAAGCAAGTGATACTGAAGGGGGTGCCTGAAGATGGTCGACTGGGACCGACTGACTGAGGAACAACAGATTGCTGCCGGAACACACGACCGAAACATCTCACTGACGGCCGGTGCAGGGACGGGGAAGACAACGACCCTGACCGCACGGTATATGGAATTACTCCGAGAGACCGTTCTCGAAGATAGTGGTGGACTCGATGACACCTCTCAAGGACTCAGCCCCGAGAACATCCTCACCACCACCTTCACCGAACGTGCTGCTAGCGAGCTGAAAGAGAAGATACGGACGGAGGTATCCCAGGAGTTACAGACCATCGACGACCAGGAATCGTTCGCACGGTGGCAGCGAATCGCAGATGATATCGAATCCGGGTACATTCACACTCTCCATGGATTCTGCTCTCGATTACTACGCGAACACGCACTCAACGTACCGGAGATAGCCCCTGGATTCACGACGCTCGATGAAGACGAGACCGTCGCACTCATCGAACGGACGGTCGCGTCGTCCATCGAAGCGCTCGAAGGTACCGATGAGATTCGGACACTTGCCCGCCGTTTCACACGAAGCGACCTCAAGTCGATACTTTCATCGTTGTTAACGAAGCGCCCTGAGAGCCTCGAGTGGGCCGAACGGTGGCGGGATGCCACACGTGAGGAGTACACAGAGTACGTATGGGAGAACCTGTATCCCATCAGTCCCACCTTCGCACGCAAGACCTTCCAGGGTCCCCCATCGCACGCGTTTGAGACGTTCGAACGGCTCGCCGACGAATCACCACCGATTAGTGAGAAGGATAAAGCGTGGAAGCAACTCACCTCAATTCTCGAGCGACTCCAAGCGTACGGCATCCGAGACCAAGATGTCGATGTTGACAATCGAGCCCGACAGAGATGCGTGAACGAAATCTGTGATATCCTGACCACATCGAAGGGGGAGCGCTATTCAGATGCGTACTATCACGGGATCGATTCGAATTGGGACGGATACGAAGCCGAACAACAATCGGTCGCTGAGGCGATGGAAACGTTGTGGGAGTGGCTCAACCCACCGGCACTCCTAGTGGACGTGAACATTGAGTCCGATGCGCGGAGCTTTCGGTATCTAACTGCACTGGCTAAAGTCCTCATCGTGGTCGGTGACCGGTACGCAGCTGAGAAACGCCGTCAGAACCTCGTCGACTACACAGATCAAATCGAGTTCGCCTACACCTTCCTCGAGGACCATGCATCGGAAGAGACATTGCACGAGCTACGGTCGCAGTTCGCCTTCGTGATGGTCGATGAGTTCCAGGATACGAATCCACGACAGTGGGATATCATCAAACACCTGACCACCTCGAATCCTACGTCCTACGAGGGAGACAACGTCTTCGTCGTGGGTGACAGCAAGCAGAGCATCTATCGCTTCCGTAACGCGGATGTGACGATGTTCGGGGCTGTACAGGCGGAGCTCCAAGCGGCGAACGAACATCGGGGCGCAGTGACGACGGATGCTGGCGAAGGTGAGGAGTTTTCGGATGCTCTCGAGAACGGTGAGCAGCTATCCTTGAATTTCCGGACGCTTCCGAACGTCCTGTACTTCCTGAACGCCCTGTTCAATCGAATCTTCGTGGCCGATACGGCAGCTCCCTTCGAGGCGCGTCCACAACCCCTCGAACCAGCTCGAAATAACCCTGAGGACATCGACGCCTCCGTAGAGTACCTCTGCGTCCCGACGAACGAAGAGCTCATCGAGAACCTCTACGAGGAGAACGCACCAATCGATGCAACGCAAGTCTCACATGGGGCAGAACTCGAAGCAGAGGCACTCGCAGCACGGCTAACTCGGCTGTTCGCAGAGGAGACGTTGGTATACGAATCTGAGACCGTCGATGAGGAACAAGATGGACGGCAGGCAGTGTTGAACCGTGTACGAGGTGAAGGAAGCGAAGCGAACGAACTCGAGACACGCCCGGTCGAACCGACCGATGTCGCGGTTCTCATTCGGAGTCGAACGCACCTGAAGACGTACGAGCGAGCACTCTCCGTCGCTGGGATTCCGTACACAGTCGCTTCGGGAATCGGCTTCTATGAAACCCCTGAGATAGAAGCACTCATCAATCTCTTCCGAACGCTCGTCTCTCCAGAGAACGAACGGGCCTTGTACGCGACTCTCAGATCCCCTGTGTTCGGGTTACCAGATGAGAAGATAGCCGCACTCCTCGGGGACGACCGCTCGACCGGCTCAACCCCCCTCTGGGACTCACTCCGAAGAGCATCCGACCCAGAAATCGGTGCAATCGTGAGACGAATCAACGAATGGCGAGCTGCGGCAGGAGTGACAACGACCTCGCCCGCTACCGAATCCTGGAGTGAACTCCTCACCAGTATTATCGACGAAACGAGTTTCCTCGTCAGCATTAGTGCAGGTGAACGGTCTCGTCAAGCGGTTGCCAACGTAGAGAAGTTGCGAAATCAACTTCGAAACGCGACCGACATCACCAGCCTTGCGACGTTGGTTATGCGACTCGAGCGACGGGTCGAAAATGCCCGTCGTGAGGGTGAAGCAACCATCCCCGAAGATGCAGAGGGAGTCCGCATCCTCACCATACACGATGCGAAAGGCGAAGAATTCCCGGTCGTCGCCGTCCCTGGAGTTTCGCGAAAGTTCATGAACAGGGGTTCCATCGCCGATGGGAAACTAGAATTCGAAACCTTGCCTAGCGGTCCTGCTGTCGGGATGAAAGCCCCGAAATCTGATGATGCGTTCCACGAGACGGATACAGTCTCACGAATCAGCATCAAACGACAGCGAGAACTGGAAGAGCGCGCCGAAGAGAAACGTATCCTCTACGTCGCCTGTACACGGGCCCGGGACCACCTCATCCTCTCTGGCACCCATGCCATAGAATCGTCAGCCGACGTGTCTACGAGCGGGCTTTCAGCCATCCGAGCACCAAATCCAGAAGCGGCCACCTCGTGGCGCGATTGGGTACAGGATGCACTGCTCGACCCAGAAATCGTCGATGAGCTCGAATCAACCGGAAGTGCGACCGGCTCGCTCGGAAACGGAACCTACACCGTACGGTTACCAGAACAGGCGGTCGATTGGCAACCGAAGCTGCAATCATCGAACCCAACTACCACCATCGAACGGTCGATTCCGATGTCTGCAAATTCACGGTATAGGTTCACTCCTTCAGGTCTCAAGGCGCTCTTCGCACGGAAGGGAGAACTCGTCTACGATGAACTTCAAAATCGGGTGATATTGGTCCACGAGCCTGCTGAAGGCGGCTCGGAGAGACCGGAGTCTGAATTACCCGCGACCCTACTCGGAGATATCGTACACAAACTCTGTGAACTTCGGGCCCCTGCGGAGCAGTGGAAGACCATCGCGGAAGGATTCATCGCTGCCGAGCCAGACGTGTCCGTGGATGCGTTGGATATGGAACTCATCGAGATGCACACGAGACGGGCATTGCGGTTCCTCGAATCTCGAATCGAATCGGAAGCCTCCTCACATGCAGAGACAATCGTGACCGCAGAGTTCAAACATGGAGAAGTAAGAGGACTCATCGACCAGTTGCTCGTCACGGATGATGAGTTTCACATCATCGACTACAAAACGGGAGACGTCCCACAAGATCATATCGAATCTGCAGTGACTAGATATCAGAATCAGTTGGAGGCGTACGCCGTCGCCCTACACCAGGCGGATTTGACACGGGGAGTTCGGACGACGCTGTTCTTCACTTCGGTAGAGGACTATTGGACGCAACAATATGATTCAAAAGAACTCGATAAACTCGCGAACCAACTTGAGAATCGTATCGAGGATTGTGTTGCAGAGTCCATGGACTATTTTGGGGCAAGGTAAACCCTCTGAGATGGAATTTCGAATTGGAGTTGACATCGTACGGACATGGAACCTTGATTAGCTTATCCACGTTCACCAGTCATTGATATGGCTCGGAATGAACTTCGAATAGGACTTGAAACAGCCTTGTATATACAATTCTTCGCTCTACTGGGATTCACCTTTACCCGACATTCTGAATGATGATGTCCGCTTCGGATAGGGTGTCCCGGTCAATTTAGTGACTACGTCATAGACAGCATATCTTGAGTCTATGGGGAGGGTATTGATATGGTAGATTGTTGAAATTGTTCATGTGATTGACGAACCGATTCCAGATTCCATTGCGGAGGCGATGGTCCAATATCTCTTCAGAGGAACCTACCCAACAAAATTCGATAATATTCTCTATCTCGGATGTACAGATGGCACACTCATCGATACAGTAGACCGTCTCTGTGAAGAGAACGCGTCATGGAGTGTGCCGAATGGATACGTTTTCGGGCAAGATGAAGGTCAGCTAAGTGAAATATGTGACAGTTACCGGAATAAAAACAACATAGAGATAATTGAAGATGATTTTTTCCGTGGAGGAGTCAATCTTGAATTGGATTTTGACTATATCATCTGTTCACCAACTCATATCCCTTGGGACGACCTAGATAAGGAAACACGGCGAGATTATGCGATAAACTCCGCACTGATAACCGATGAGGATGCTTCACCAGTCGATTCAGATTTCCTGTACATCGAGCAAATACTCCGTCGATTAAGCGAGTCTGGTCGGGCGGTAGTGTTGACTTCAAACGAACTCAAAACGAATGAATCTGCTGCCCCTCTTCGAAAGCTCCTCTATTATCGGACCGAAGCGATAGAAGAAATCAATCTTGAGGCCCATTTGCATGAATCTCCGAGACTGCTAACAGTCATCTCGAATGAACTGACTACATCTGATGGAAATAGATTGCATCGTTACAACCCATCAGAACAAGAGCGAAATCTGATGGGGCGATTGGATGAGTCGAACCCCAAACTGGACATTACATCGATGATGACCCTGAATCCATACGGGTACGAGGTTGACCAACGGATTGCCGATGTCTTCCTCGATATGATATGTCATGATTTCGATGCTGCTCTCGTCTTCGAAAACGCAGCTACACGAACCGGTCTTCAAGGGTATATCTCACGAGAAGGGACCCGCATCGACGACGGCGTAACGATTGGTGATATCGTTGAACCACTCTTTTCGCACAATCTTCTACAACCGACCGCATCGATAAGAGAAGTTATCGACGAATTAAGTCAGGAACGATTTCGCTTCGTTGGCTCGAATGAAGATATTGAAGGTATCGTCACACGATTCGATCTCAACAGCTTACCAGTCTATCTCCATCTGTTTGACTTGTTTTCAGAATTCGAAATCGGTTTACGCAGCTTAATCAGAGAGCACCTCCCGAATTGGGAAGATGATCAAAATGTTTCGATTCGCTATCGCGGTGATAGGTCTCTATACCCTGATAAGCTTGCATGTGGACGGCTTGATCAGCTCGTACAACTTGTAGAGAGCAATGATTTGCAAACCGAGATTAAGCGTGATATTCGAGGGTATGAAATTGAGCTCAGTGATTTGGTTCATCTTCGAAATTCTGTGGCACACTACAACCCGATTATTCACACGATGAGTGATGGATCTACCTTGACTGACCCTGTTCGCGGGGCAAACCAGCTCTTCTCGGAATATCAGTTTCTACGAGACTGTATCGATTCATTATCGAATCGAAACTAATCAGATTCATTGACCTCAGTTTGCGGTAATATCGTTTTTCTGCTCAAGTATTGAATATGATAATCATTGAGTGTTGTCGGTGACTTTCACAATAGTATAGTTCGGTTGCTCCGTAATAGAATTCTGTTCACATTGCTGAGGAGGTAAATAAAACGGAGCGGTGAGGTGCACTCACCGGTGGCTTTCGTTTCCGATTAGTCCGTATTCGCAGGCACGACGTTCTCTCCTGGCTGTGAGTTGAGGAGGAGGTCGAGAGTAGCATAATCTCGAGGGGCTCATTACGATTATTTCACTCTTGCACCTTCAACGGCGTTGTCAAGTTCATTCGATACGAGATTCCTGAACGTGTGACCGAGGTGTGCATCTGAACCTGCATCGATTTCCTCGACAGAAGCGTCACGTCCAATTGGACCTTGGTCAAATACCTCGATTCGGTATCCTTGATGGTGTACCGTTCATTTTCATTTTTCCACGGCCACCACTCTTACGAGGAAGTCCACCCGGTCCCCGTATGACGATTATTTCGATGGGGACCCGCCCGGTAGAAATAGACAGCCCCCTAACAATTAACTAACTTGACCACTGAATACCAGATAAGATGTTGGGGGATACCGAGTACCAAGTTGAAGTAGGGATTTTCGAATGAGTGCGACCAACTCGGAAGATCGACTCATCGAGGCGCTTCGCTCCGATGAGTACCAGCCGCGATACGATGCCCTAGAAACCCTTGCGAACGAGACCATCTCGAAGGAGACCGCAAAGGAGGTTCTTCCGGACCTACTCGAGTTCATGGGCGGTACCCATGCGATGTGGAAGCTGAAGAGCATCGAGGCGATTTCGAAACTCGCCAGCTATCACCCTACGGCGTTCAGGTCGTTGCCGGATTCAGCGTTCGATCCGATACTTCGCTATTTCGACTCAGATTCATGTGGCGACTCCGGGCCGGTCGCATGTGCACTCGGAGCATCTGGCCGGTTCGATGCTATCGAAGCGATTCATGAACGTCACGAGGAGATATACGGGGCTGCAGCGGCCGAGATACAGCGTGGTCTCGAAATCGCCACGGAAACCCTGATTCAAAACCTGCTGGCCGAAGACGTGCCATCAGATTCGAGTACTGGCGATGGGCTCCGATTGTTGGCCAAGCATCATCCGATGTTAGTCGTTGAATGGGAAACTGAACTGTTCGATTTACTCGAATCTCCGAACGGTGATATCGCGGTCGATGCGTTCGTAGAAATTCTGGCGACGGAGGCTGGAAGCGAGCTGTCAGAAACCACGTTGGTCGAGGCTATTGACGTGTCCCCGGACTCGAGCCCAGAGTTAATTCAGGCAGCGGCCAACGGCCTCGACGCCATGTTGCGCTCCGACACCCGAATCGACGCTGTGAAGAACGCGATGTCCGAGGCACTGGAGTGGCTCGAGAGCGACGATACTACCGTCCAGAAGAAATCTTTCGAGCTCCTCACGCCCATCTCTACACACGCACCATCGCTGTTGTCCGGGAACCTAGCCCCGGTCGCCGAACTCGCTGTCGAGACCGACGAGGTCGGCTGCAAGGCCGTGGTCGTCATCCTCCGCTACGCGGCTGCAATCGCCGAGGATGCGGAATCGTACCTCCAAGCGTTACTCGAGTCAACTGGTGGCCAGCCAGCATACAGTTGGTTGGCAGAATCGCTCGAGGTGCTCCGCTACGAAGAAAGAGGCGACTGGAAGCCTGTCTCGGTCGGCGAACTTGGAGCGTCCATGATGAGCGGTCTGCGGAAGGCGACGAAAGAGGGTCGGACGGTTCCCATTCTCTGGCCTGGCTTTCAACCGCAAATCGTGCTCCCCCTCGCCATCGAAGTCCTTCTGGAAAGCTCACTCCAGGGACAAGATACCATCCTCTATACCAAAGGAACGACCTCCCATTGGGGTGGTAAAAAACAGATTCGAGAAGAATATAGGCGATATGGCATCGATATTCCGGGTCGGTTCCGTGTGGATTCAAATGGGGGGCACAAGCCGCTCGAGGAGCTATTCCCACATAGTTTCGTCTACGACGGCGAACACCGCTGCAATGAAGACGGGGGTATCGCCAACCTCGTCCTCGTGTCGCGAGACACTGAACTCGAGGTAATCGCTGACCGCGGCCCCATACTCTTCAACTTTCATTCTCGGGTCACAGCAGAAGAAGAGGGAGTCGTCGACGAGGTCGATAGGGACCAGCTCGTCTGTCCTATCTACAGCATCTACACGAAGCAAGAACACGGTGAGAACCGCGTTCCAGAGTACTTCCCACCTGATTTGTCGGAGGTCGATGTGCTTCCCCGAACCCAAGCGGTACGGTCTGTAGTCGATGGGGACGGTGTCTATCGTCCGGAATCACCGGTCCCGTTGTCGAGCGATGCTGAACTCGAGGCCCTAGCGACGGAAAAAGAAATTCGGATTGACGCAATCGATGCGAAACGGCTGATACCGATGTTCGAAGATGCTAATGAAGCGGCGATGTTCCTCGTCGAGAACGGCGCTGAGCTCGGTGGGTGGAAGTCATATTCGTACCTGAAGCGATTCGAGCGCTTGCCTGTCCCCGCGGATTACTACGATAGGTGGGTCCTGGACAAACGTCGACGGGGGAAACGAGGTCGACAATCCTGGACGATGGGTGAGTTCGTCGACGAGTTCGGTTCCTTCGTTTCGAACGCAGATATGATGACTCGTGCCGGCGCATCGGACGTCCACGAGCAATTGGAGCGCCTCCTCCTAGCACTTGATGAACGGAACGAACTCTACGATGCAATCCGCGACCGTGTCGAAGCTGCCGTCACCGAACATCGTTCGCTCGGGATTTTCACGCCTACACCGGCGTGGCGTCATACTCTCATGGAACGCCTTCTCGAGGACAAGGCACTGTTCCGACACACTCTTGGAAACAAGGTCCAGGTGACCGACCGCGAATCAGTTCGCGACATCGACCGGTGCAATGAATTGCTCATCGCCGGGCCGCAGCGTAAACAGCACATTGGGTGTCTCGTGCATCCGAACGCAGAGCATGTGACGATATTGACCTACGAAGGTCGGTATAAAAAGAACCTCCAAAACCGCCTCCACCAGTTCATCGACCGAATCAACGCTGCCTTCCAGGTGACCGATTCCGCGTTGTTACCATATCCGGAGATTTCCGTCTCTAATCGGTCCGAAGGTGAGGAGGCCACGGAAGATGCAGATACGGATGGATTCGAAGGACGGGTAGAGGAAGAGTCAGGTTCACGGGTGGCGGAAGAAGCTGATTCGCTCGAGGACCGTCTCTCTGAGCACCTTGATAACTCTCGCTTCGGTCGCGAGTTCGACCACGACACCAGTCGGTACGACGATTACGTCCACCAGGACTTCGATATCGAGACCGAGGATGGCGAGACGCTCCACCGGGAATCTGGGACGAGGTTGCTCGTCGAGGAGCGTATCGCTCACTGGCAAGATGTCGAGACAGAGTACGGGTGGCGTTCGCCAGCCGAGCTCTCCAAAGGGACGACTATCCTCGAGATTGATTCATGGTATTGGAACAAGCTCTGGGACGAATGGCTCGATGAGCGTTACGCGGATATAGAAGGCGGTAGGGTGACCGACCAGTTGCGGACGTGGTACGATACAATCTCTGAGATACTGACGGAGATTCAGGAGGAGGTCGGCGCCGATGAACCCACCGAGACCGTCGTCTACCACTACATAATCGGGGAAGCGAGAAGTGTCGGTATCGATCGTAGTTCGGTCAGGGTTCGCGATTGGTTCGAGAGCGTCGCCATCGCCAACGACGCTCTCGAGCTGGCTCGAGACCCGAGTTTGACGATGGGGCCCCGGGCCGTCGAGGATATCCAACTCATCGGCAAGGCGTTCGATAAGCCCGCATTGAAGGGCTCGAACGGCAATCTCATCGACGCTGGACTTAGGAAGATTCGCGGTGCACATATTCATCAAGGGAGTGAAATCAGAGAGCACGTCGCGAAGACGCTCACCGAAGGAGGTGACGACTGTGAAATGATTCTCCAACATTCGACCAGCTATGTCGTCAAAGCGGTCATCGACGTTACCGAGAACTGACGATTATGTTCCAGAGATGAAATCGGTAGAGGATGAAGTTATTCGACGGTAATCTTATTACAGCAACAGACAAATTCCTTATATGAAACCACGTTTCGATTCAATTCCACCTCGGAACGATCCAGAGTACACCCGACCACCCGAAGAGGCGTTCGATACAGAGGGGGATACCAAGTACCGTCGCCATCAGGCGATGGACCATGTCATTACAGGACGGTTAATCGACCGGATTACGGGACGAGGACCAGAGCAACAGACGCTTTACGGGAACACACCGAGTCGTCGATGTTTCGCCGGCGTTGTTGCGAGTCAGTATCGCTTCCGGAAGGCGCAAGCAGAGGACGATAGCTTCCAGAACTTCGGCCAAGATGTCGCACCGTTCTCGCTTGGGCTGACGTTCCAGGTCGATTCCGACGAGCTCGACGACGCAGAGTTCGAGTTCCAACCCAATCTAAAGCTCTTCTACCGTCGTTATCCTAAATACGAGGAGCAACTCCGATACGGGGAATTGGAGGAGGCTTCCTATGGCGAACTCGCGGTGACGAACGAGGACCGGGAGGTCCACGCAGATGGAGGGACCGCCACCTACGATGAACAAAACCTCCTGAGGGTGTTCGAGCGGCTATCGCCGTCCATTGAACCAATCTCTGTCCCTGGGGCGGAGATTCGTGACGCCGCCAAACGCGACCGACGGCTACACTACGATATAACCAATCAGTTACAGGCGGCGCGAGAGGCGTACCACGGAGCCGAGCGGGTCTATTGCGAATCCACAGATGGTGTCGAACGCTGGGAGGCCGACTCTGTTCCAGCGGAGAGCCTTACCGACGAACCATCGTTCGAGGCACATCTCGAGGAGGTGTTCTCCGAGACGCCCAAACCCGTCGAGTGGACGGCGTACCTCCGAATCACCGCCAGCCAGCGTGACGACGGACGAATAGCCGTCTCGGTCTCGCTCGTCAACGGCTTCGGTGAAGACTATCCAAACTCAGAGGAACCCGACGAGGATTGGCAGTCCTACCTCTTCGATGTCACTCTCGGGGTCGAGGCCGGGTCGCCATTGTTCAAATCCTTCCCATCCGAGGAGATTCGAGATCACTACCAGTACGACGGGAACATTTACGCCATCGGTGAGAACTGCGCGGTCGAGCGTATGAGCAAGAATCCGGTCACCGGTCTTCAGACGACCACTGTCCCTGTATATGAGCAGCCGAAGTATCACTCCCGAGAGACCGTTGACGCGCCCTTCAGCGAATTGGCACATGGGGACATTGATGGCGTCCTCGCGAACATCGAAGCTGAAATGGACTCGGCCTACGAGCAGTACGAAAATCTCGAAGATGACATACTGGTTGGCAAAACGTCGGCGGCACAGAAGGAGTACCAGAAGACGCTCAGGGACTTTGCTGCCGAACGAGAGCGGTTCCATCAGGGGCGTGAACTCATCGCGAACGACCCACAGGTTGAGAAGGCGTTCCGCGCGCTGAACGAGACTTTCACCGAGATGGGTGAAGATTACGTGCAATGGCGGCTCTTCCAAATCGTCTTCATCGTCATGACGCTCCCGGATATCGTCGCGCAAGCAGACCCAGAGCGGGATATCGTTGATGCGCTCAATGTCGGTGACGTCATCTACTTCCCGACTGGTGGTGGGAAGACCGAAGCATACCTTGGATTGGTTGTCTTCGCGGCGTTTTACGACCGCCTCCGGGGGAAGGAGTTCGGGATGACCGCGCTCACGAAGTTCCCACTGCGCCTGCTCTCGTTGCAACAACTCCAGCGCATCGCCGACGTCCTCTGCATGGCCGAAACTATCCGCCGGGACGATTCGGCGATGGCAGGTGAATCGTTCAGTGTCGGCTACTTTGTCGGTCGGAACAACACGCCGAACAAGACCTACTCGATGAGCGATCGTGGAGGCGACACGAACTACGTCAAGGAGGCAAGGGACGACCCTGACAAGCAACAGGAGTGGCTGATGGTCCAGGACTGTCCGTACTGCGACGCTGACGAGACGGTCTCGGTCACGGGCGACTTGGAGCGAATGCGAATCATCCATCAGTGCGAGAACCCTGAGTGCCCAGAGGTGCAACACCAGGGTGGTAAGACAGCAGAGCTACCCATCTACATCACCGACGAGGAGGTCTACCGTCACGCTCCCACGTTCGTGGTGAGCACCATCGACAAAATCGCCATCGTCGGCTGGCAGCGCAGGATGCGGACGCTCTTCGGTCGCGTCAAGCATCGCTGCCAGAAGCACGGCCTCACCAGCGAGGAGGAGTGCTTCATGGCCGACAACTCCTACCCGAAAAAGCTCCGATGCGACAGCGCCGATTTGACTCCGGTAGAGCCTGTAGATCCGCCATCCATACTCATCCAAGACGAGCTGCACCTGCTCCGGGAGGAATTTGGTGCGTTCGATTCTCATTACGAGACGTTCATCCAAGAGTTGGTGAACCGCTACACTGACGGCCGGTGGCAGATGAAAATCGTGGCGGCGACCGCGACCATCAAGGGAGCTTCGTCACAGGTAAACGCGCTCTATTGGCGGGACACGAACGTCTTCCCGACACAGGGGCCGCGGCTGCGGCAGTCCTTCTATGCGTACGAAGATCCATATCAACTCGGGCGTCGAATGGTTGGGGCGATACCTCGGACCATCTCGCGAACCTTGGCCATCAACTCCATCATCCGCGAACGGGCAATGCTCGTCCAGGAACTCCAGGGAGATTTGGAATCTGATGACCTTGACGGACTGGATGCTGCGCTCGCGGAGATTCCGGAATCACAACTCGGTGGTCCACTCGACCTGCCCACGGACGTGGCTGAGCGCAAGGACATCTACCAAAAATTGCTCGGAATGTATGAGGTACAGGTCAACTACAACATCGCGAAGACGAAGAGTGATATGTTGCAGCGTAACGTCAACCAGATGCTCAACGAGCAGCTGAAGGCGTACGGCGAGCCCTATCACGAACTCAAATCGGTCCCCCTTACGGGAGAGACAGACATGGACGTGGTCCGCGACGCGCTAGCGCGGTTGGAATCTGACAATCCCGATCGGCCTATCGATATCGTCATCGCGACGTCGATGATTTCACACGGTGTAGACATCGACAAGCTGAACTTCATCTCCTTCTTCGGGATGCCTCGGAACACTGCCGAGTACATCCAGGCGTACTCACGCGTCGGTCGAAGGTATCCTGGGACAGTGTTCGTCCTCTTCGACGCGATTCGCGCTCGAGATCGCTCGCATTACACAAAGTTCGAACATTACCACCGCTACCAGGACCTACTCGTCGAGGCGACTCCGCTCGAGCGATGGGCCCAATTCGCTATCGACCGGACAATGCCCGGACTCATAGTCGGGCTGTTCCTCCAGTACTACCATCACGAGTTCGAAGGGCAGACCGAGAAGTCGCTCTACCAATTCCAGGGGTACAACGAAGCCCTAGACCGTGACCTTATCACCAGCGAGGACGCCCTCGAGTTTATCAAGCGGGCCTACTCGGTTACGGAGGAACAGGAACAAGAGTGGTCGGACGTTCACGGGATAAACCTCTACCGTGAGCGCATCAAAGATCAGTTCGATAAAGTGTGGGACCGGCTGGTCGAAGATCCCCTGGGGAAGGATCCCCGCGAGGAGTTCATCGCGAATGTGGTGACGGGTGACGCCGAGGACGAGCACGGGCCGATGAATAGCCTCCGGGATATCGACCAACAAATCGACATCATTCCGAACCGGTACTCCACCGTCGTCGTGGAGTCGTTCAAAGAAGGTGGCCACTGATGGATAATAGTAATGCGGAGATGCGGCGTGGAATCGCACAAGTACTCAGTTCGTTCACGCCTGGCGCACTGTTCAGCTACGGGCGCGAGGGCTTCTCAATGCAGGTCGATGACTGGAAGGTCGACCGCATGGAGAACGTCGACGAGAAGCGGGTGATGAAACGCATCGCCGGCGCTGTCAAGGAGTTCCGCAACAGCGACGAGAAGCCGTGGAACGACATCGAGAACGCGGCCATCGATATCTACCGACCCAAGGAGGTCCAGGGCGACCTCTTCCCAATGACGATGGTGTGTCGACAGTGCAACGCGGTGTTCAACCCAAAGAACCACAAGCACCTCGCGTCGACGAAGGGAACCTGTACCCGGTGTAGTGAAGGCGAGTTACACCAGCTGCAATGGGTCTTGACCCATGACTGTGGGGCGGTCTCGAACATTATGCCGAAAGCGTGTGATAAGCCTGGCCACGGTTGGGAAGACGTCTTTCTGAAGCGTGGGGATCCAGACAACGTCAACACCTTCGAGTTCCGGTGTCGGAAGTGCCGCCAGAAGATTAAATCCTTGACCGGCCCATGTAGCGGGTGTTCGGAGTACGTCAGCGAGGCCAGCCCGCTTCAGAGCGGTTCGGTCTACTACCCACAGCGGGAGGTGATGGTCGAGATTCCACCCGTGGGACCGGAGGCTCGAGATCTCGTCTTCAACGACGAGTGGGCGCGGGTGCTAATGCATGCGCACCTTGGGTTACTCGACCTGAACCAGGAAGGCATCACCCTCGAATCGGTCGCGACGCGACGCGGTATCGATGGCGAGCAGTTGGCAGGTATCGAAGACCGCCTCAAAGAGGTGCCTGCTGACGTTGCTGATGACATCCTCGACGCGCTCGGGAGCGCACAGACCGGGCTTCCTGGCCGTGTGGAGATAGCGAAAAAGAACGAAACGAGGGTAGATTTGCCGAACGACTCGACGCGGTTTTCGCATATCGCCCACGAGCTCTTCACCTTCATCCGCTCGACGGAGGGGTACGAAGGACCGCGCCAGCACGTCAGGAACGTGAACCGCCATCCGGTCCCGCGTCCACTCTCAGATTACGTCGACGATCCAAAGTTCGAGCGAAAGTACCGCCAGGCCGGACTCTACCGCAAACGACTGCGAAGTATCAACGTGTCTGACGCATGGATTGTCGACAGCTTCCCACTGCTCTCAGTGGTTTTCGGCTACACCAGAGACGACATCCAGGCGAGCAAGGTCGACCTGAAGGCGTTCGAGAAGTCCGCCTCGAGCGATGCGCTGACCGCGTACGGCGATCGATCGCCATCGGAGGCTATCGTCCTCGAGATAGATAGGAAGGCTATCATCGAGTGGCTGCTCGATGCTGGCGTGCTGAACGGAGCCAACGCACCCGACCTCGAAGACGAGGTCGCACTCAAGACCTGGTTCCTCGAGAACATCGACCCGACGGAGCTGCAGAACCCGTTCACACCGATTGAGGACGAGATGACCGAGCAAGTGTACCAGCTGCTCCATACGATGAGCCATGCACTGATGTCGACCGCCAGCCAGCAGTGTGGGTTGGATTCCGACAGCATCTCGGAGCTCATCCTCCCGACGGTACCATCCATTATCCTCTACGCCGAGAGCATGGAGCATTTCGCTCTCGGCGGGATGTTCACCCTGTTCAAGACCCGCCTCCATGATTGGGTCGACGAGGCGAAGAAGCACGCCGTCCAGTGTATCTACGATCCCGCATGCATCGAAGACGAGTCGGGAGCTGCCTGTCACGCATGCATGCACGTGAGCGAGTTCACCTGCCAGTCGTTCAACAACACACTGGACAGGACCGTTCTTGTGGGGGATGGAGCAAAGGTTCCGGCCTTCTGGGATATCTAATCGCATGGTCGCTGAGCACTCCCAGGACCGGTTCAACAATCTCTGTAATGACTACACCATCGCAGGGTCCCTTCGAGACGAGGAGGCCATCCAGACGCTCATAGAGTGGTTCGAGGCGGCGGACGAAATGATTGCGAGCGGCCGAGCGGTGTTCAATCGGAGCGGTTCGGCTCTCGGCAGACGGGCACAGGAAGCGGTCTTAATCGGGCTGTTGAAGACCGAAGCTGCAAGCCGGGTCGCCGTGGGTGGATCGCTCGTCGACTCGGAGTACGCCTTCAATCGGGATCGCGTCCTCGAGGTCCTGACCCAGCAACGAATCGCGGTCAGAGCGCTCGAGAGCGAAGGTCCCCTGGAGTCCGACCTGACTCAGGTCGAGACGTTGACGACGGTCCCCCCCGGCACGACCGTGACCCGATTGGCGAGTCAGACCGTGGGCCCGCTGCCATCGCGCCTCCGTCGGTTGTTGCTTGAAGCTCGCGAATCGGTCCGTATCGCGAATCCGTACTTCGATCCACAACAACGGATTATCGGTGACATCATCGGCCTCCCACGGAAGGGGGCGGTGACGAAAATCTTGACGCGCGAGGTGACAGAGCCGAGCCACAGGGCGACATTCAACCGGATGCACAATGAACTTGATGCGGAAGCCCGGCGGCTGTTGGACGTCCGTGAACTGTTCGAGCTCGACGAATCAGGGAGACAGGCGGTGGCGACCCACGCGAAGGTGATGGTCGTCGATGATTCCATCGCTTACGTCGGAAGCGCGAACCTAACGACGACGAGCTTGGGGTCGAACTTCGAGGTGGGCGTCCTTATCGAAGGTCCACCGGTGGACGATATCGCGACGATTTTCGATGAGGTGTTCGCAAGCGCCCGATTGGTCGACCTCCCGGTGGGTGGGCGATGACCGTCTGGGTGTTCCCTGGCGACGAGTCATTCCTCGAAACGACCATCGCAGACGGGGTGCTCCGCTATCCCGAGCCGCTGGATATCGAATCGGGCGACCCACTCATCGTCTACCGTATTGATACGGCAGAAATCGTCGGCCCGTTCGTGGCTGCAATCTCTGCAGCGTTGACGGGCGCAATACCCGACGACTCCAAAGAATCGTTCGAAATACCATTCGATATCGACTACCCGTTGAAGGTTGCCCCAATCGAGAATGATTGGCGCAGGGAGGATCTCGCTGCAGGTGGTGCCCCGGAAGATGAGTTCGAAGCCGAGATTCTCCTGGATATGCTTGATGACTCCAAGACGGTCGCAGACGTCGCCTCGACTGACGATGGCGTGACAGAGGAAACGAAGAATTCCAATGAAGAGCCGTTGACGCTCCATGCAATTTCGAAATCCAGGGAGCAAATCATCGGTGATAAAATGGACTTCTCTGGATCCTCATTCGGAACCTTGCAACTCGAGGATGCACAACTTCGTGGAGCTGACCTTTCCTACTCGGAGCTTGCCGGAACGAACTTCCGCGGCGCGAATCTCCAGGGTGCGGATCTTCGTGGTGCAGAGCTGAAAGGTGCGGACTTCACCTACGCGAAAATCAAGGGGGCAGACTTTCGTGGCGCCAACCTCACGAACGCGACCCTGACCGAGGATCTCGCGGAATGCCGCTTCAGCGGGGCCATCCTCGACGATGCGAATCTCAGACGGGCGACGCTCGAGGGCGTCGATTTGAGCGGCGCACGACTAGAGGGTACGGACCTAACCGGAACGTTTCTTAGGAGAGCTCGCTTCGACCGTGCGAACCTCTCTGGCGCTTTGTTAGATGGGGCGACGCTGACCGGTGCTTCCTTCGAACATGCGACGTTGTCCAATGCACGGTTCATAGACGCGAACCTCCAGGAAGTCTCCTTCAGGAATGCCTCCATCCCTGATACGACCTTCGGAATGTGCAATCTCAAGGGTAGCGTCTTCGACGAAGCCAATCTCAGTGGTTCCGATTTAACGGAAGCAATCCTCGACGAGGCATCGTTCCAGGATGCAAACCTCGAGAGTATTGTTTTACAATCGCAGAACGCCAAGGGGCTCGACTTCACCGACGCTAATTTGAGTGGTGGTAATTTACGCGACGTCCGGTTGGACGCTGCGCGGTTCTCCGGGGCTCGGCTCGTCGAGACTCGGTTCGACCGTGCGGATATCAGCGACGCGGTAATCACGGACGCGAAGGCAAGTGGTGCTAGCTTCGTCAACGCGAACGTTGAACGGGTCGCGTTCGATCAGACCGAGCTCTTCCGCGCCGATTTCAAGGGCGCATCGATGTACGGGGCGATGCTCGAATCGGCACGCATCGGAGGGGGAACCGAGTTCAATGAGATTAACACCGAAGAGAACCTAGCTGAAATCAATTCGAACTTGTACGTCAATTATGACCCGCGCTCCGACGCCGAGGTCCACGAGACTGCTACTACGCAAACATCATCGATTCGGAAGGCGATGTCCGTCTACGGCACGCTCGAGCAAGTCATGAGGGACAACGCCTTCGGCGATTTCGCTACCCATTACTTCCGTAACAGGAAAGAGCTCGAACAACGCTTCCACCGCGAACAGGGAGCGACTGTCCCACTCTATATCAACCGGTTCTCCCAGATTACGACGGATTACGGAGAGTCGCTTTCACGATTAGTGAAGCGGACGGCAGTCCTCGTCATTGGAGTGATGCCCTTCGTTTATCCTGCAATGGGGTTGACACACACTAATCTGGGGCCGGTGGGGTACCTCGAGGTTGGATATATCGCGCCTTTGTTCGGCCTCCTTCTGAGTCTCTCAACGTTCACCGGGCTTGGATACGGACAACTCAGCGTGAGTCCTGCTGGTGAAGTGATAGCGACGCTCGAGACAGGGCTGGGTGTGCTCTTCTTCGCGCTGGTAGTCTTCGTCTTGACACGTCAAGTTGGCCGGTGACGGCATTACTGACGGACCGCCCAATACCGCCAGTCGTACGGCTACAGATTCAAATTTACGGAACAGCCGGAATTCGAAGAGGTGAGAAATCTTGCTGTTCAGTTGTCTCCGGGTGAGATTCATGAGCTAGTACAATACGTATGTGTCATTGGTGCGGTTCTTGAACCGCCTTGACCGCCTCGAAACAGATATTGGCGATTGCATGCCTATTCCCGTCGCCAGAACTCGGTTGCTCGGCACCTATCGTAGAGCTTCAATTGAATCTCGTTTCCCTTCTCCCACACCGTGTCGACGCCAACAAAATAGTACCCAACACCCACTTCGAGGTCAATATCTGGCGTCCAGACCGTGCAAACGACAGACCGAGGGTTTATCGAACTATCTCCAATCCCAACTCGCTGAAACGGCTTGTACGTAGAAATATCGGTCTCCCAATTCACGAAGCCGCTCGTGCGAATCAACCCGTGGGTGCCATCGAGATCACCGAGCTCGACGTACGGCAACCCACTCATTGACGGTCACCCTTCCGTGTGATTATGACATGTCTGATTCGGAACTGGCCGCGAATCTCGATTCCACACCATGGGCAGGTATCTCCTCTGAGCGGATCGATTAAATCCTCGCACGATTTGCACGGAGCCAAGCTGGAGATATCGATGTTCTCATCACTTAGGTAAGTTGTTCGGACCAGTCCTGCACGAAGGATTAGTACTGCGCCATAGGGAGAATAGAGGCGAACGTCTTGGGCATCTATGGTGGGTGCTTCGACTGGAATCGCTAATTTCCAGGCTTGTTCAATGGAGATTTCTGCGGGTGTGCGTTCACACCATCTATCGGTCGCGTGTGGTTCGTTTATTGGCGGTACGTATGACTCTAAGTGTGTATAATGTATTGACATTTGTCGAAGAAGTATCCTTGTGCTGACTGCTCTGAGAGGCACTGAATCGGGGTTCGCTACAGTATTGCCACTAATCGAATGTTGAGTCGATTTATTGTCGAAGTAGCAAGAAGGATGGAGTCCTCGCTATTGGCTTCGCTACGTCAAAGAGAGTAGCGTATTGAGGACAACCCCTAGGGATGAGTCAGTCACTTTATTCAGTTTCGCGCGGGATACGATAGCGCGATTAGTAAAAAGGCTTTAACCCCTAATCGACAATCGATTCCAATTAAGGGTTTAGTAGTAGCCAGAGGGTTCTGGGACATCTACTCTAGGCCAGGGGCTATTCAAGCCATTCGGCTTCGGTGGTTAATACTCGAAGCCGGAGCTTCGGGCCCCGATTCCGGTCAGCCGTTTCGCCTTCGGCGACCCCCCCGGCCGACCGACCTCACCAATTTATTGTTGCAGGAAAGGCTTAAAGGAAAATGCGTGAGGGTAATAGATAGGGGATATTGGAATACTGTTTAGAGAATATGTGTGCATGTTCGTGAGTATCTTGACTCACTTGTCCTCAACGTCGCCCTGACCTGGCGCGAGAAAAATATCCAGTACGTTTGAGTTCTCGTTTTATTAGTTGGGAAATACTATACTGGTCCTTTCCAGAGAGATTGTACTGCTTACAGAGTGCACGGTACTGAGGATTCTCAGCGAACTTAGGAGGGAAACGAGACAGGTCTACATTGCGGAAGTTGAGTTTTGTGGGGTCCTGCCCCTCGAAAAAGTGACGTTCCCGGTCACTATCAACGACAAATCTAATAATTCCAAGGGCGACTTTTTCGAGGCGTTTTTGTTGACCGAATCTATCCAGATTGAGTCGACCAATGATTGCGACCGCTTCACGTTGCTGGTGCGGAGTAACTTCCAGAATTGAGCAAAACGACTGAATAATCCGTTTTTTATCTCGTGCTGCTTCACGAATACTATGCCTTCCATCTGCGTGATGACGGCCTTCGTTTAGGCGAATTAGTCGAAGCGTCCGTCCCTTCGAACGACCACTTCCCACGCGGGTACTGCCAGTTGGATCATAGCCTACGGTAAACGCGTCTGGAGAATGGTCCAGCTCTTGTGATTTTGAAGGTCTGAAATCGAGTTGTTCATCAGTAGTGTCGAACTCATCCTTTTCAGTCGATTTTATTGGTGGTTGGTCAACCATGGCATTCAGAAAATATTCTTATTTACTCAATACATTCCCAAATTACTTAACAATTAGCCAATGTTTCCCAATCTCAGTATCAGGGTAAATACGATGTCCCCAATACATTCGAAACTGGTAGTGTGAGCCAATAACCTGGGGGCTACGAAATCCGGCGCCGGTACACATCCGACTGGAAATTTTGGTCAATAAAATAAAACGTATTGGGTGTGCAATAGATAATTCTCGAACGAACACTCACCGCAAAACATCCCTTTCCCACCCAGTCGACACCGATATTAATACCGTATCAATGGTGAGTGCTGATTAGTTACTCACCTGCCGTAGATTTCCGAAATCCCGAGGCGCCTCCGGACCTCGTCCAGCACTGCCCGCTCTCGCGCATCAATGAAGCTGTCGAAATCGTCGTTCCAGAGTGCATCCACGCCATCCGCAGGGATGAGGTGCTCGGCGAGCCGCTCTTCGACCGATTCGTCCGCTGTCGCCTCAATGTCCCGGAGGTAGTCGCTCGGTTTGCGGTTACTGATTGCCGTACGGTTTGTCTCATCAAGGATGAGCGCCCGATTGAGAATCGAGTGCTTACGCTCGCCCGTGAGCGACAGCCCCTCCGCGTTCTTCGGGAAGATGTGGTGGTCGTCTATCTGTGACGCGTTGTACGTTCCCAGCCGCCGGCCTGTGTGGAAGTCCTTGGGGTTGTTGAGGCCGAACAGTCCGAGAATGGCCTTATATCGGCCACCCTGCGTGACGCTCTGGAGGTCGAGGGCGTTCGAGACGAAGTCCTCGTCCACCGTTCGGATTCGTTCGGGCACCTCGCTGTCGTCGGCGAACCAGGTGCGCATCTCGCGGTAGTCCTGCGACATGATGGTGTCAGAGGAGCCACTGTAGTCCCGTGAGAGGGCCGCCGACCAGTACCAGCGGACGAGACGATCGTTGAACTCAGGCTCCTCGAGTGCCGTGGTGAGCCGCTCGTCGTACTCCCAGAGGAGCGCGGCCAGCACGGACAAGGTGGTGGTGTTTGGAATGAACCCATTCTTGATGGCACCGAAGTCGTGCGTGCCGGTGTTGATGATGCGCTGGCGGGCGGCCTCGCTGTACTCGATTGCGGTATCCCATAACTCGCGGAACTCGTCGACGGTCGCTACGGGCACTTCCATCCGGCTTTCTCCTGGAGTGTCCCGACGCTCGACTTCAGTGCCGGGGATGAGCTGATAAATGTACTTCGAGGAGCAATACTCACGCCGGCGCAGCGCAATGGTCTTCAGCACGTTCGTGCTCATCGAGTTGTCGACGGCCTTCAGCTGATCATAACCCGTAAGCTCGTCCCACTCCTTGCGGAGGGCGATGCCCTCCGGGTAAAGGAATGCGTTCATCAGGTCAAATGTCGACAGCGTCATGCCCTTCTTGTTGATTCGGGTAAAAATCTCACAAACCTCCTCCAGCTTTGCCGTGTCGAGGATTTCGACGGAGAAGCGGTAGTTCAGAATACGATCGAAAATACCGTTGAACTCCCGGTAGAGGTTCATCTGACTCATCTCGTAGACCGGGTGTCCCCGTTCGCTCCGCCGGTCGTGGTACGCTGTGAGACATTCCTCAAAGGTCTCCGAATTCCGAAACTCGGCGTCTCGGAGTAGGCAGAGTGGAAACAGACCCTGCTCGGGCAGTAGCTCTGGTAGCCGCTTCTTGAAATCTGCCGTATCACGGGGATTGAGGCGGTACTCGTACTCGACGGCCCCGTCGTACTCCTCTCGAAGGCACGCGTCCATATCGAGGAAGAAGTAGTAGTACGACTTTCGGCTGGGGAAGGTCATCGCTGGTGAGTGAAGAGCGTAGTAAATTGACGAGAGCCGCTGTTGGCCGTCGAGAATGGCGTAGTTCGGACTGTCAGCAAGCCGGTCCTCGGGGACGCCCTCGACGACGTCCCACATCTCGCCGCTCCCATTGTAGTATTCCAAATCCCAGAGGAGCAGTGTCCCAGTGTAGTACTCGTCGAGGACGGAGGCGAACAGGTCACAGACCATCCCGGGATCCCACTCGAAGCCACGCTGGAAATGCGGGATGACGTAGTTCCCGTCGTCGATTTCGTCCAGCATTCGCTCCGTCGGTCGCTTATCCTGAGTCATTTCGCACCCGCTCTCATCATATTATTCAGAGGTACCGGTGGGAACATAAAACTCAGTCTGGTGGGGTCAGCGGTTAATCGGGAAACGATTTTCCTTCAAAGCTAAAAATCAAGTGCTGAGGCGTTGTAT
Organism: Haladaptatus sp. QDMS2; assembly: GCF_029338295.1. NCBI lineage: Archaea > Methanobacteriati > Methanobacteriota > Halobacteria > Halobacteriales > Haladaptataceae > Haladaptatus > Haladaptatus sp. QDMS2. The sequence continues at coordinate 191,441 of NZ_CP119793.1, read as the reverse complement.
TCCTAGGCTCCCAATGCGGCGTTTATAAAATTTTGGAATTGCAGAAGGAGTTGAACGAACAGGTGCACAAGCTGGTCAGCCTGAATTGTGAGGAGCGGCAGTTGGTGGACATTCTCGTCGGTGCTCGTTTCGTAGACATATTTCATCGCCCTGTTTTGATACTGGGTTTCTGGACATTTGCCAGTACGGCGTACCCTCATCCACCAAGAGTCGATAAACTCAATCTAGTACGGACATCGGGTCAGTTGAATTGTGGCTCAGACCAAATTAATTTGGTCGCTAATAGAGCACACCTCTTCAACTGGTTTAACTGGCTTAGTCCCGTGGATGGATGTCGGTGAGTTCGACGCCCCGCTTTGCACACGCCATTTCGACTCGCTCGTAGCGACGCCGAGCCTTCGCCGTGCTCCGACTGTCGGCCTCTCCTTGCTGGAATGGATTCTTATTCGAGACGACGATGAGGTGTCGTGATTCAGCACCCGGAAGGTCGCCGAGTTTGGTTAAATCCGCTGAGAAATGCGACCACTCGTCGATGTTGTCACATTCGAACCTTGCACCGGCGACGTCTACGTTCTTGATGTACTTGAGCTCGATCGCGTGTTTGATCGATGCAGCAGAGAAGTACTTGCTTCCGTTGACGAGGCGAACTGTAACCCTCGGACCCTCTACCTCTGGCAGATAGTCGAGGTCGTCATATTCCGACTCGTGACACGGCTCTAGAATTGCAATATCGAGGCTCCGATTCCCGTCGCCGGACATTCCGAAGTTCACCTCCGATTGGACACTACTGATGGACTGTGGCTTTGCGATTCGATCAAGATACTTTCGCTTGTACCCGGTCGCATCGGCCGTGTTGTAGCCACCGCGTACCTGAATCGTCGTTCCCACCTTGGCCCGTAGGAGTTCAAGGAGCCGGGCTTGAAGCGCGGTCTCGACTGTGAACCCCAGAGGAATCTCTTGAAACTCAGCGTCCAGTTGATTGATTGCCTCCTGAACCGTCATGGTTTACTCCACGGGCTATCTGTAAGCGCGGGTGTGGTCGGGTAGTAGATACGCGGGACTTCCGGCTCTGGATCTTCTGGGACGCTCTGTAACTCCTCACTCTGTGCGGCGAGTGCGAGAGCCATCGAATCGAGAATGTCGTCTCGCCTAACATCCTTCCGGAGAGTGTCGTCAAGTACCTGCTCGTACTCGTCTTTCATACCAGGGTACTTCTGTTCGAGGAGGTGCCGACGGAACGCGAGGCCTCGCTCCGAAGACTTCGAGTAGGCAATCGGCTGCCCGTTGAGCGCGAAGAAACAGAGCTCTGGATGACTCTCGTAAATTGGTCCGTCGTAGGTCTCGCCCACGACCGCTCCTACCTCGTTGATTTTTTCACGTATAGCGTGGGCTTGCTGGGAGAGACCGTGCTCCATAACCTCTTGATGCTTCGCGTTCGCCTCGTCGTAATTCGCAAGGGAGGCTGCAGATTCGCACGGCGGAAAGAACACGGAGTTCCCACGGCAGCCGAGGAGGTCACGCGCCTGGATGTCGCAGCGGCGCCTGCCTCCCGTGGGGAGCCCGACTGGAATATCCACCAACACTCGAGCCTCTTGGTAATCTGAATGAACAGCGGAGAAGTCCTCGTAAAGCTCCGTTTCGATGCTGCCCCCGGTAAGGACAGTCGCGAACCACCCATATGGGCAGGCATCGACACCGACCGCGCTCTCAGCTCTTGGCATAGTCCTCGGCGAGTACACCGATGGAAGACTCGCTGGTATTATGGAGAGCGTTGATCCTCGCGTAAAAGCGCGTGAGACGCCGCTCACGAGTTCGAATTCTGAAAATTGAGGGGACTCTTACCTCAGATCCCATCTCCTCGAACGCTTTTGTGAGTTTCTGTAGCGTTGCTCCTACCTCCGCTGTATCGGCTCCTTCTTTTTCGCTCGACATCCTTCCTCAAAGATGGATAGACATGGAATGAGTGTTCCGACGAAGGGATCGAAGTCTCACGTATTTGGGACTATTTGTTGAATTTCCGGAGTTTCATTTGTCCTCCGACTCGGAGCCATCTCGCGACTAACTCTCACCGACGAGCGTTTCCCTCAGTCATCTGGTCGCCAGCCAGTAACCGTGGAAAGTCTGTCAGACTTTCCTGGAGGCTGCGTTCACTGTCGTATTGTTCTTCGGTCATCTTGCGAATGGCGATTACTTGGCTGAGGAAGGGGGGCGTTTGACCGTCTCACAAGACAGTCAAGCCGATGATACCCAGCAAGAGACGCTTGGAACAAATGTGTCTTGAAAACTTAGGGCTGCGCTCGGCCTGAAACCCCATGGTTGGATTCCCGTGACTTTAGGTCCTGGAAGAGGTCAATTCGAGAGGATGAGACCACGAGGTTCCAGCATTTCCAGTAAAGGCTCCATTAGTTACTACCTAGACCCCAGCGTTTCCAGTATACTCGGTCAGAACACGAATCAGTAGCTAGCGGAGGGGATCGATTGAGGAGAACGACGGAACACCCTCTCTCCGATAGTTCCAGTAAAGCACCTCGAAAGAGATTTAATTTTGAGAGGAAGCATGAAACAATAGAATTTTTACATCAATATCGGTTGAGCGAGTCCGTACAAGATGAATAGTCGGGTTACATAGAATCGAGGAGAAAAAACCCACGGCTTGAGTCGTGAAAATCGGACATTTCCCGGAACAACCATTGCCTTGCGTTTGGTTGTGCAACCCAGTCTGAGGGAGGGATATGCCCTCATCGAGACCATATTTGATGTCCGCTATCTCGGTCGGGGGTCGTACTGACTCGGCCCTCAACCGACCCATCGGTGAGGTGGGAACGTCGTCGTGGAAACCAAGTCTGTGATTGGACTCCCTTGAGTTCAGTCGTGGGAGTATGTCAAAGACTGATTCTCCGGAGAGAAGGGCCATTCTGGACTTGAGAACGCCATCGTTCTACAAGGATAATATTTGATGTATCTGCCATGGGGAAATGGGAGATACGCACCGTAAATTAGCAAACAATACCACTAAATGTAGGAAGTAATATGTGTGAAAAACACTATATGGGTATTCTTATCCAGGCGAGCCAACAACTTCGGAAGATGTGGTTTATTGGGAGTATCATCAACGCACTCATGACAAATAATAGCTAATAAATTATCTTTTGATAATTCTTCAAAACTACTTCGTATCTCACGCACTCTCGAACCCAGTCAACTTCATCTTGTGTGATTACGGCAAGGTCACCTTCATGAGTACGCTTGAGCGCAGCAGCTGCGGTTCCTTGTTCGAGTGCCTCAAACTGACCGTCTCCGGTAATCCGAGCTGCGAGATGCTCACCGACGAACGCGTCCCCAGTTCCGATTGGGTCGAATGTCTCCCTCTCGAAGGCTCGCTTTCAGCGACTCGTAGCTCATGTGGCTTGCTATCACGACTCGTTGGGAAAAAGGTTCCTAACGGTACGGGAGACGTGACTTATCTAATCCTGCTGCGACACAGTTCGTGTTCCCGACGACTAATCTTCCACTGAGGGCGCACCGACGCATCGCATCCCACTTTTCGTCACCACGTTCGCAGAGCCAGTTGACGAGAAGGACGTATGCCAGCCTAATCGTCTCCTCGAATGAAGCGAAGTGGTTTCGAGGAGCGACAGCGAACAACGCGTCGTCCGTTTCCACGCGGGGTGCAGCAAGATTCCCACCCGAGATAACGTCAATCTGCAGTTTCGTCCGAGCAGCCATCTCAGCTGCAACACCTGTAATCTCTCCTTCGCCTTGAGCAGCATGTGCATCACCGAGGGACAGATTTGCACCAGTGACAGACACCGGGAGATACACCGTACAACCAGGTTTGATACACGGCAGATCCATATTTCCGCCATGCGGTCCCGCAGGACCGTTCGGTGCAGGTGGGCCGCGTGGTGCAGTTCCGATCGTCCCGAGCATCGGGTCGTATTCCATTTCTAACCCCCCACCCGACACCGTTCCATTTTCGATACTGAACGAGACGCCAGCATCCGGATGGGTACTCTCGAGGAATTCGTCCATCGCTTCACGGAGTGGAACGCCACCGAGAAACCACCACCAACTCGGAACGTATGTCGACGCACGCCCGTCGAGCGGTTCGATAGATTCGATGTGGACTGCGAGAGTATCCCCGGGTGTTGCTCCATCGACGTATATCGGACCCGAGAGCGGATTTGACCGTGGCTCAGTACTCCGATTACGTCTCCCTTCTCTCAAGACTTGTCCATGGTATGAGTCCTCAGACTCAACAACGACAGTCTCTCCGGGCTGAATTTCGATAAGCGGGTCATCGTCGTCAGTAAACGCGTAGCGAAACCCAACTGATGCTTGTTGCTCTCGAGTAATCCGATGCATAGTACGGTATTTCGATGAAGAGTCATAGAACTTCTGTCAGCGTAGGGTTTTATGATAGTCCCCCACACGGTGAAATACAAGATGGAAGTTACACAGCTAGAGGCGATTCCGATTGAGATGGGTGTAAAATCAAAAGACGAACCAGAGGGACTTGCACCCTACGTAACGAATCACGGCGCAGTTGAGACGATGGGACGGATGTTGATCCGTCTCGAGACGTCGGGCGGAATCACAGGTTGGGGAGAAATGCGGAACACGCTCTCACCTGAGGCGACGAAGACGATTCTGGAGAACGACATCGCACCCCATGTGAAAGGACGGAAGGTGTGGGAGATAGAAGACTTCACTGACAGCTTCTTCTTCGAGTACATGGACATCAACACGTTCATTGGGGGCGTCGAAATGGCGATGTGGGATGCCCTGGGGAAGTATCGTGAAGCGCCCGTCCACGAGCTCATTGGGGGGAAATGTGACGATGTGGTTGAGTTCGCGTACTGTGTTGGTATCCTCAGTCCCTCTGAATCTCGGGAGCACGCCCAACGAGCACTCGACAGAGGGTATTCTGTATTGAAAACGAAGGCTGGTCGTGACTGGAAACAGGACGTGGCGCGTATCGAAGCAATGCACGACGAGGCCGACGGCGACCTTGAGTTCCGCCTCGACCCCAATCAAGGGTGGACGTTTGAAAATGCCGTTCGAGTCGGTGCGATGCTCGAAGACAAGGGCATCTACCTCCAGTACATGGAGCAACCAATTCGAATTGACAGCTTCGGGACGTTCAAACGGCTCAGAAACCGTCTTCGAACTCCCATCTGTGCGAATGAGGATATGTACTTCCAGCGGAACCTCCTCGAACTTGGAAAAGAGGATGCAATCGACGTAGGCGTCGTCGACATCATCCCATCCGGCGGAATTCTCGGGATGAAACGACTCGCTGGCACCGCAGGTGACCTAGGTATCTCCCTGTCGCACCACAATGCGTTTGACCTCGGCGTGAAGACTGCTGCAGTTCTCCATGCGGTTTCATCGACCCCAGAAATCAACCTCCCACCGGACACGGTATACTACGCGTGGGAAGACGACATCATCGAAACTCCATTCACTATCGATGAGGGTGAAATTCAGGTCCCTGACGACCCCGGTCTGGGAGTGGTCGTCGACGAAGACAAGGTCGAACAGTACCGAATCAGTCTCTAATCACGGGTCGGAACCTCGTCTACGTCGTAGACTTCTTGTTCGAGTCGGTGGTTGAGACCCGACGTAAGTCCACCATCAACGACGAGTTCGGTCCCGGTGACAAACGATGAGAGGTCCGATCCAAGGTAGAGTGCTGCGTTGGCAACGTCTGCTGGTCGGCCGAATCGACCGAGGGCATATTCTTCTAACCATTCAACGTGTGCAGTTGTGTCGCCAGTCTCGGCCATTTCCTTGCGCCGACTCTCTGTTTCGATGGTTCCCGGACAAAGTGCATTTGACCGAATCCCGTGTCGACCGTACTGAGTGGCGATATTGCGAGACAAGGAAAGGATTCCACCTTTCGCCGCCGAATACGCGGTCAATCCGATTCCCGTGAGTGCGTTGACGCTCGACATGTGGACCATGCGCCCGCCACCATCTGCGACTATGACCGGAAGTGCTTCTTTCGAGCAGAAGAACGTTCCCTTGAGATTCACGTTCACATTCTTCTCGAAGGTCTCCTCGTCGATTCGATGAAGATTATCGTCGTCTATGCTTCCACCTGCGTTGTTGACGAGGATGTCAAGGCCCCCGTAGTCGTCGACGACGATATCTATGAGGTTTTTGACGTCCTCGTGGTTGCTAACGTCTGTTCGAACGAACGTCGCCTTACCGCCGTCGGCGTGGATTCGGTCGACAGTCTCAGCCCCCGTTTTGGAGTTTATATCTGAGACGACCACAGACGCACCTTCACCGGCAAACCGTTCTGCAATCGCACGGCCGATTCCCTGACCTGCACCAGTGACAATCGCGACGTCGTCGGCGAGTAGCTTTTCTCTCATGGAGAGAGAAGTTCCCAATTGACGTCGATTCCAAATCCGGGTGCGTCACGTGCTGAGAGACACCCGTCTTGATATTCGATGCGATTCGAGAGAACTGCTCCTTTGTAAAGTGCTGGACCGATAAGGTCACATGGATACGTCACTGCCGTCGACGCAGTCGCGAGTGCCGTCGCCGCTGCACTTCCCGGGCCAAGTTCGACGGTACTCCCGAGACGTGCGTCGACACCGGCCGATGCAGCGATGTCGAGGATTCGTTTTGCACGTGTGATGCCACCTGAACACACTTCCACAGTGAACACGTCGACAGCGTCTGCTTGGATCAGTTCGAGTCCAAACGCCGGGTCGAGTACGTGCTCGATGAGTGCCGTGTCGACGGCAGCACGAACCTCAGCAATATCGTCGGGGAACAGTGGAATGTCGTAGTAATATCCCGGTGCATCGGCTTGTTTGTCCGGGTGGCCGACGGGCGTCTCGACACCATCGATGCCTGCTTGTTCAAACTTGCGAATCGTCGAAATTGCCTCCGACTTACTCCACAGTCCTTGTGCGTCGAGGAGGACTGTCGCGTCGTCGCCTGCGATGTCTCGTACAGCCTCGATGCGTGCGAGGTCTACCGATGGTTCACGTTCCCCGACTTTGAGTTTGAACGCTGTGAATCCTTCTTCGACCTTCTCCTGAACTTCTGCACGCAGTTCGGTAAGTTCGTCTTCTCCACCTCTCGTGAACACAACCCAGGTAATGGGTACATCGTGGGACCGACCACCCAGCAATTGGTGAACTGGTGTATTGAGATGAGTTCCCACGAGGTCATAGAGAGCGGTATCGATGGCACCTAAGGCGAGTTGCTGGAACGAGTGGAACTCGAACTTTCCGAACGAGACGGCGTCGTACATTTCATCTGTGAGCAATTGAATTTGGCGTGGATCACGCCCGGAAAGAAACGACTCAATTTCGGCTTCTATCTCGGTGTCAGATGGGGCTGCTTCGGGGTCCTCAATGTCTGGTATCTCACCGACCCCTGACTCACCGGTATCCGTTGTAAGTTCAATAAGGGTGCAAGTGCTCGTTCCGAACCCGAACTTTCGTTCAACTTCGACAGTAGTGACGTCAACGCTAGCTACCTCCATGAGGTTTGATGTGCAATGTGTCAACATAAACCCTGCCCCTGCATTTTATGTGAGAAACTCCCGTTGATCGGGTGATGACGTTGGAGATACACTACAACGTCTACGGCTGTTTTCGACCACCAAACGAGGATATCGAGTTGGCGAAGGCTGCTGTAGATGCGGGATTTGAGGGTATCTGGATCGGTGACCACTTTCAACCGTGGCTCGATTCTCGGCCATACACCCACCACATCCTTCCGTGGTTCGGGACTTTGATGAGCGAGATTCCGGATGTTCCGGTGGGAACCTCTGTGACGTGTCCTACGATGCGGTACCGCCCACCCGTGCTTGCACAAGCACTCGCGACCTTGGACAATATGTTCCCCGACCGTCTGGAACTCGGCGTCGGGACCGGTGAAGCGCTGAACGAAGCTGCATTCGTCGATGGTGAGTGGCCGGAGTGGGGGACACGTGTTGGAATGCTCATCGAGACGATTCAGTTGATGCGGCGTCTCTGGACCGAAGACGATTACATTACCCACGAGGGCAAGTACTACGAGTACGAGGATATCAAAATCCACACGCCCCCCCGTTCAGACATCGACATCCACTGGGCCGCTTGGGGCCCACAGTCGTCCCGTGCAGCGGGGAAGTATGCTGACCACCTTATTACGGCGGCATCTGCCTCACTCATCGAGGACCAAATACTCCCGAACCTATCGGCCGGGCTGGCCGAAACTGGGCGTTCCTTAAAAGATGTCGACGTGACCACCGAGGTTTCGGTGAACTACGGCGACCCCGTCAAACTCGTTCGGGAGATTCGAGAGCGTGGTGAGTACATCCCCGACCACGCTGAGTTATCCAACCCCGACCCACGGAGCGTCCAAGCGGTGGCAAATAGAGAACTGAGTGATATGAGTGACCGAGAGATTAGGGAACTGAATACGATTACCGACGACACCGTAGAAATTATCGAGAAGTTAGAGGAGTTTTCAAATGCGGGCGTCACTCGCGTCCTCGTTGGATCGAACTGTGGAGATCCATACGAGACGATCGACGTGTTTGAATCCGACGTAATTCCTCATTTTGAGTGACATCTTCGAGTGCTATGTGATGCCCTCCCAAACCTATATATCTGATAAGGAGTATGGTTTTGTCGATGGAGCAAGCTAGCAACATTGACGAGAGTAGCGGAGATGTCACTCGACGCACCCTGATGCGTGCGCTCGGGGGCGCAGGGGGTATGATCGCTGTTGCAGGGTGTACTGGAGGTGGTGGCGGAGACGGTGACTCCGGTGGCGGTGACGATTCGGGAGGCGGCTCAAGTGGAAAAACCGTCCAGTTCCTCACGATGGGTGTCGGGGACAATATCAAGGGATTCTTCGAAGAGAACAACGCGAAATTCGAAGAAGAGAACGGATACAAACTTGATTTCACCAGCGTCACGTGGGATAACGCCCAATCGACGCTAGTCACTCGAGTGAAGGGTGGCAAAGCCCCAGACGTGAGTCGGCTTCCATCCCGGTGGATTCCACAGTTCCAGAACCTCGAGGCCATCGACCCACTCGACGACCTCATGCAAGGGGAGTTCCTAGACAAGTTCTACCCGAAAGTCGCAAACACGACCAAAATAGACGGCAGTTACTACGGCGTCCCATGGGCCTATTCGAACAAGGCGTTCTACTACAACAAAGACGTTTTCGAGGAAGCAGGCCTCGACCCGGAGAACCCGAAACTTGACACGTGGGACGACGTTCTCGCTGCAGCACAGAAAGTCACAGAGAACACCGATACGCCTGCATACGGCCTTCCCGCTGCAGACCGACTCACGACCGTTTCACAGTGGCTGCCATATCACTGGAGCCACGGTGCGGACATCATCAACGATGACGGCAAACCGGCCGTCAACTCCGACGCGGGCGTGAAAGGGCTTGAGTTCTACAGTAGCCTTGTCACGGAGCACAAGGTAACCCAATCGTCTCCACTCTCGTCGACCCGACACGACGTGCGGAAACTGTTCGAGCAGGGTGACGTTGCGATGCACATCGGTCACGTCTACGTGGGTATCAACATCGAAGAGAACAAGACAGGGACCAACTACGGCATCGTCCAAATGCCAGAAGGACCCGATGGACGATACAGTCTTGCGACGACGGATAGTATGGTTATGTACTCGTCGGCCGAAAACAAAGACGCAGTCAAGGACCTCCTCAATTTCTACTTCGACACGGACCGCCGGTTCGAGTACTCGAAGAAGAAAGGCTTCATGCCTGTGCTGGAAGAGGTCGGTAACCGAGACTACTTCGCTGAGGACCCATTGTGGTCACCCTTCATCGAAGCGTCACAGTACGCCCGGTCACGGCCAAAGCTGGCGAACTTGAGCGAGGTAACGAACCGTCTCGTGAAGGCAGTCCAAGAAGCTGTCTCTGGACGGAAGTCGGCAGAGAAGGCCCTCAACGAGGCACAAGCCGACCTTGAGGAAATGATCGAGGCCTAACTGGTCTCTGCCATTGATTATGTCTTCATTTGAGTATGCACAGGACGACAGTGAATCGCAAGGAACCGTCGAGCGGGCCGTGTCGTACCTGCAGGACCACTGGACTGAGTACGCACTCATTACGCCATCGATTGTGTTCCTCGCAGCTGTTGTTCTCTATCCCATCCTCGAGACGCTCAGACTTGCGTTCTACGAATCACCCCGAACGTCGACTGTCGAGGTGTTCGTCGGCCTCCAAAACTTCAATGAGATATTTTCCGATCCGTTCTTCTACCAGTTGCTCTGGCAGACGTTCCGGTGGGTTGCGCTCGCGGTGACGATAAAAACACTGCTAGGGTTACTTATCGCCGTTCACCTCAACCAGGACATCAAAGGTCGGAAGTTCTTCCGGACGGCGTTCCTCATCCCGTGGGGGATACCGTACGCAATCTCTGCTGTGATTTTCCGGTGGATCGAGCAACCTCAGTACGGGTACCTGAACGCAATCCTACTGAAACTCGGTCTCATCGATCAGCAAATTGGCCTCCTGGGTGACCCCAGTATCGCGTGGCTTGGTGCGATAGCCGCAGACATCTGGATTGGAACGCCGTTTATGGCGATTATCTTCCTTGCAGGGCTTCAGTCTATCCCGGAAGAACTCTACGAGGCAGCGGCAGTTGACGGTGCGTATCGGTGGGTGCAGTTCCGATACATCACTATCCCGCAGCTCAAGCCGGTGATTCTCATCGCCACTCTCCTATCGACTATCTGGACCTTCGTCGGGTTCGACGTTATCTGGACGATGACCCGAGGTGGCCCTCTCGACTCGACGGCAACCCTCGTTATCTGGATCTACAAGACTGGGTTCGAGAACGGGAACCTTGGAATGGCCGCCGCCTACAGCTCTATTGGCTTCGCCATCCTCCTCGTGTTCGCCATCCTGTATCTCCGTATCTACATGCAGGGAGGTGAGGAGATATGAGCATCAAGCTCTCTGAATCGCGTTCGTCACTCCAACAGGTACGAATTTACGGGGTCCTCATTATCATTCTCGGGATAATGATGTTCCCGTTCTATACGATGATTTCGACGACCCTCAAGCCAGCCGGTGAGATATTCAATTCACCTGCACAGGTCATCCCGCAGAACCTGAACCCCTCTGCGTACTTCCAGGTATGGGGGGAAACAGAAGTCATTACGTGGGTTATGAATTCGTTCATTATCTCCATCAGTACCGTTTTATTGACGCTCTCGCTAGCGATTCCTGCTGCCTACGTCTGTGCACGGAAAGACTTCGTCGGGAAGCGAACGTTCCTGCTGGCAGTCCTTGTGGTCCAGATGTTCGCACCGGTCATCCTCATCGTCGGCCTGTTCGACATCATTGTCACCTTGGACCTGATGGACTCGTATCTGTCGGTCATCATACCGAGTGCCGCGTTTACCTTGCCGTTCAACATCTGGATGTTGTATGGATATTTCAAGACGATTCCGGTCGAACTTGAAGAAGCGGCACGCATCGATGGTGCGAGTCAATTCTTGATTCTCCGAAAGATAGTGCTCCCACTGACGAAGCCTGCTCTCGTCGCGAGCATCACGTACACGTTCCTCTACGCCTGGAACCGTCTGCTGTTCGTGCTGACGTTCCTTACGTCGAGTGGGAAGTACAACGTGCCGCGAGGTATCTTCTCGATGGTCGGCGTCTTGAGTGTCGACTGGCGCATGATGCTCACAGTCGCGGTCATTGGGGTCATTCCGCTCCTCCTCCTCTTCGCGTTCCTCGAAGAGTACATCGTCGCCGGAATGACGAGCGGTGCCGTCAAGGACTAAGTTTCTCCACTCCGTTTCGTCCGCAGTTTTTTTGCACAGTACTGTAAAACTGGTATTGTAATGCAAGAGATACAGACAGACAATGCACCAGCCAGTATCGGTCCGTACTCACAGGGAATCATCGATGGCGATCGTATCTACGTCTCCGGACAGGGGCCAGTAGATCCGTCGACTGGCGATATCGTTGGCGCGACGATTTTGGAACAGACTGAGCGGACACTGGAGAACGTCGCTGCAGTCCTCGAAGCGGCAGGGGCATCGCTCGACGACGTTGTGAAGGCGACTGTGTTCGTTCAAGATATGGCTAACTACGACGCTGTAAACGAAGTGTATGGAGAGTACATGAGCGCACCGTACCCAGCACGAAGTGCTGTAGAGGTTGCAGACCTCCCAATCGATATCGGTGTAGAAATCGAAGTCATTGCTCGGACGCCGTAGGAGTCTATCGGTTCAGTTCGTGGATTTGAGTGAGGATGGATTCCATCTCGTCCCCTAACAACTCGAAAATCGCTTCTCCTTTCTCTGTGCTTGCGAGCTCCGGTGCGCCAATTGCACCTGTGTGTGAGTACTCGTCAAATCCACGGTACACCGAGAGCGGGCCGCCCTGAACAAGATCTTTCCCGCCGTGTTCGTACGGTTCGTGAAAGTACTTGGCATCCCCTTCGGAGACGAGATCCGGCCGAAGATGCATCATGAGAGACGTCTCGAATTCTCCACCATGAGACATCCCACCGAGTTCGCTGTCACGAATTTCGTCGATGAAAGATGCCGCGAGTTGGAAGTAGGTAAGTCCGAGAACCTGCGAATTTGGATGCTCCGTCCCAACTGTACTGACCGCGGATCCGATGAGTGAGATGTTCCCCCCGTGCCCGTTCAGGAAGAGAATAGCGTCGAACCCGTTTTCGAGCGCTGATGACGCACTCTCTTCTAATACTGAGAGGAGCGTTCGGTGTTCGAGCGTGAAGGTTCCTCCGAAGGACATGTGGTGTGGAGAGTATCCGGTCCAAATCGTTGGAGTGACCATGATGGGAACGTCTTTTTCGACGCGAGTCGCTCCAAGATGGGCGACTGCGTCGACGAGGATGGTATCCGTAGAAACTGGGAGGTGGTGTCCATGTTGTTCGATACTCCCCACGGGAATGATAAGCACTGATCCATCCTGTTGGCCGATGTTTTTGATTTCCTGATACGACTTTCCAGCCCAATCCACACTCGAGGACCCTATATGTTCGTACATTGTTATTTTAAGTCTATAGATAGTTCGATAATCGTTACCCGCGTCTCACGCTGCTGTATTTACTTGTGTCTCCACATCGGAGTTGACCCGGTCCCCAGTGTCGTCGAAGAAATGAACTTCCGACGAAGAGAATCCAATTCGCACAGTGTCTCCCTCCTCTGGCCGGAACTCGCTGTCGACACGCGCAGTGAACTCGGACTCAGTAGGTGTATTGAGGTAGAGGAAGTTGTCCGACCCCATCGGCTCGACGACGTCGACTGTGGCTTCGATTCCACCTGTTTCGACAACACTGAAGTCTTCTGGTCGGACTCCGATAGTATACTCCCCCGAATCGAGGTTGATACCGTCGAGCCCCACGCTGAAACCGGGACCATCTACTGAGATTCCGCTTGAATTGTTGGTAACCGAGACTTCGAAGAAATTCATTGACGGACTCCCAATGAATCCGGCGACAAACCGGTTATTCGGGTTGTCGTAACACTCTTCTGGAGGAGCGATTTGTTGGAGTTCGCCATCGTCGAGAATCGCAATTCTGTCACCCATAGTCATCGCTTCCGTCTGGTCGTGCGTGACGTAGACGGTGGTTGTTCCGAGATCTGATTGAAGTCGCTGGAGTTCCGTCCGCATCTGTGTACGAAGTTTCGCATCGAGGTTCGACAACGGTTCGTCCATAAGGAACACCGCCGGGTCACGAACGATCGCACGGCCGAGGGCGACGCGCTGTTGTTGGCCCCCGGAGAGTTGTTTCGGGAGTTTGTCGAGTAATTCCGCAATCTCGAGGGTTTTCGCTGTCTCTTCGACAGTGTCGGTTATCTCCCCGTCAGAGAGGTCGTGAGACAGTCGAAGCCCGAACTCCATATTTTCACGGACAGTCATGTGCGGATAGAGTGCATAATTTTGGAACACCATCGCTATGTCCCGTTTTTGCGGCTGCTGCTCGTTGACGATCTCGTCGTTGATCTTAATATTGCCGTCAGTAACCTCCTCGAGACCTGCAATCATTCGAAGCGTGGTCGACTTTCCACATCCGGAAGGACCAACCATGACGAGGAATTCCCCATCTTTAATCTCGATGTTGATGTCTTCGACCGCCGTAATCGGGGGGTCACCCCCGTATACTTTCGTTACGTGTTCGAGTTCGAGTTCTCCCATGACAAATCCTATCACTACCCATTCTCTACGCTCACTTAACTCTGTCTCAGGTTCCGAAAGAAGGGCGACGAGTTGGCAGTTTTACTAGATAAATAGTAAGGGCTAGCCCCAAGAGGAAGTAGTATGGAATTTGCATTCTGGGCATACCCGTGGGACATCCTCGACGAAGATCCACAGTTTGTCGCCGATCGTCTGGTAGATGCTGGGATCACAGAACTCAATCTCGCGACGAACTACCACTCTGTACAGGCCTTCACACCACATAATCCCGAGCGTCGAACATTCTTCGCACAGGCTAGTTCATACTTCCAACCGGGGGACCACTACGAGACACTCCAACCGGTCGTGAATGAGACGATGGGAGATAACGACTGGATCGAGACCATTGCGGACGAACTTCGAGACGTCGACATTGCATTGAACTCGTGGACAGTCGGTGTCCACAACTCTCGATTAGGGTTGAACCATCCCGAGGCGACTATCGAAAACGCGTTCGGTGACTCTCTCGCGTTTGGCCTCTGTCCTTCGAAGCCAATGGTGCAGGCATACCTCACAAACGTGGTTGAAGACCTAGCTGGTCGGGACATCTTCTCTGCAATCGAACTGGAGATGTTCGACTACTTCTACGGTTCTGGATTCGGCTGGCACCACGACAAGTTCCACACCGAACTCGGGACACTCGGCGAGTTCCTCTTTGGCTTGTGCTTCTGTTCGGAGTGTCAAGCGAATGCTGAATCTGCTGGAGTCAACTCCGACCTGGCAAAGACAACCACACAACAGACTGTCGATGGAATCACCGGAGGCACGGTTCCGCACGACGCCGACATGGCTGCGTGGCTCAAGAGCCACCCAACCGTCGCAGCGTACGCAGATGTTCGGTTCAAAACTCTGAGTCGACTGTACGAGGACATTGCAACTGCTGCAGGAAGTGCGAACCTTGGGTACTACGTCGGGTTAGTTTCTGTCGGTCAAACGTGGATGCAAGGAGCGGACCTCCACGCACTTTCCGAGTTCGTCGATTACTATACGGTTGCAGCGTACGAAGCGACGAGAGCAGATGCGGTAAACTGTGTACGCGAAGCAGACCAACTTACACCTGAAATTCCATTACACGCGGGCGTACTCCCTGGATATCCAATCGTCGATGATGCGTCCACTCTCGATAATATCGTGTCCGGACTTATCGAGGAAGGAGTGCCACGGATTTCGTTCTACAATTACGGCCTCCTTCCCGAACAGAACATCGAGTGGGTCACCGAAGCGATTCGTCCCTATCGGTAGGTTCAGTTTCTGTCTCACTGACTTCTCGAGCGTGGATTCAGTTTTGGTTCTCTGGAACTATTCTGTAGTGACTGCACTGTCGGATTGCATTTACCACACTACTGCAAGTTTTTAGTTCGGGTGATTGGGTGTCGAACGGTCCGTATGATTTCTTTTACCATGGTACTCGAATAATTGGGAGCCTATTGGAGCGAACATAGCAGCAGGTTGAGGCCAATGAATTTTGGATATATCAAAACCATTATGGCAAATGCTATTGATGCTCATACTATGGAAGACACCACTAACGAACCACGCAAGATTCAATCCGTGGACAGAGCAGTGGAGCTCCTCGAATCGATACAAGACCACGACGGAGCGACACTCACAGAAATTGCAGAGGCGACTGGGTTATCTCCGGGGACAGTCCATACGTACCTTTCGACGCTTGAGGACCACTGTCTGGTCCGCAAAGACATTCACGAGTATTACCTTGGATATCGGTTTGTCCTCGCTGGTGAGTACGTCAAGAACCACAATACACTCTACAGACATGGACGTAAAGTAGTAGACAACCTGGCCAACAAGACAGGTGAATCGGTCCACCTCATCATCGAAGACGACGGACTCGAAGTGATTCTCTACGAATCATTCGGAAAAGATGCCGTCGGGATCGAATTTTACATTAAAAATCGAGAAAATTCTGATCGCTATCTTCACTATTCGGCCAGCGGGAAGGCGATTCTTGCTCACCTACCACGTTCAGAGGTCAACAATATCATCGACAAGCACGGTCTAATGGCGAAAACTCCCAATACGATCACCAACCCTGACAAACTCGCCGCCGAACTGGAAACAATTCAAGAACGCGGATTTGCCGTAAATCAACAAGAGGCTGTTATTGGAATCAGAGCAGTGGGGGCCCCAATTTTGGACTCTCAGAGAGACCCGATCGGAGCGATCAGTATTTCCGCCCCATCGAGTCGATTGAAGAGAAATACCTTCGTCGAAGAATATCCCGAGGCGGTAATGGAAGCAGCAAATATTATCGAAGTAAACGTTCAGACTGGGGAGCTCTATAGGGAATAGGTACAATCCAACTGCAAGATATCGACCGAAAACCCGTTGGTTTTGTATATAACAAATTTCATTGGAGGGCCGGGAGTAATTATTGATGTGTAGGTGTAGTTAGCTTGGCATTCTGTCTACAATTAATAGATTTGGGAGCGTGATTCTACGGTGAGAAATCGCACTCACACCTCGACTCAGCAAGCCTCCAATTGGAAAATTGGAGATAGTGCGTATCTGCACTCCATCAATCCTTTACAAAAGTATGGTTGTAATTTTCATTTTATCTGAAAATATTGGTTTTGATATTTACAAATTTTTATTTGTAGGGGCTGATTCATACTGCTGTAACGTCTGTCGCGAACCTCACAGAGGACGAAATCGGAGAATTCTTCTCGGGTACGAAGGAGCGTTATCGGAGTACAAACAAGGGATACCTGAGCCAAACGAGCGACGCGGGAGTGAGTTAGGATGGCTCCTGTTTGCCCCCTTTGGGAGTCAGATCGACAGGTGTCGGGTCTCGTGTTCGGGCTTGCAGTGTATCTTATTAACGAGGTACCCGAGGAAGTGCCACTCATGGTGTTCAACCCACTTGGAGCGTTTGACGTTGTCCGTACTTCACAGTTGGTGGACTACTTCGATGAGTACGCGGATTATCTTATTGTCACACTGCTTGAAGAAAACGCCCGTACAGTCGCCTGTTTGCATCCGCGATACGTGCTAGCATTGACACCCATAATTTTCTATATTTTGACAAATTATATGACAAATTTATTGTGCCATTTGAATTTCTGGAATTTAAATGTCTTGATACACCGTTAATATACGATATTATTTAAGCTACACCAATAAAATAGGCATAAAATACAAAATTTAAATTAGATTCAGAGAGAAAAACAATATACCATTTTATTTAAAAATATATATTCTAGTGATTACTCTCCCAACAAATCAAACAAGTAGGAAAACAATCAAAATGTTTTGGACAAGTATTTTATCGATATCCTGCTTATTCTACCGGTATCCGGAGATTCCGATTACATTCCAATTCTACCAAGAGATGTTGCCGGTGTGCCTCCTCCCTAGACAGTGAACGAACATGGAAATGGTTCTCGATGGACAGCAACGAATTTCTAGTATATACTACGTCTGACCGCACCGGACTTGTCACTGGATTAAATCACGCTCCTCCACCTCTTCTGCCTGAAATTCAGTGAGATTGTCAACGCGAATTCGACGAAGATACAATTACCTGGAGAAGAGACTGGGACTTCTCCCAGAGACTGATCGACAACGACTACGAACTCCAAATAAAATGAGACCTAATCCGTTCACAGTCTTCCGAATCAAAGAAGCATTCGAGGATTGGTGCTTGGGGCTAGAAGACCTCGCACAAAGCAACGATTCCGTTACCAGAGAAGACATCCAGCAATTTGAACAACATATGATACATTTTGCGGCTACGACATCCCGACCATGAAAAAAGATTGGATACGTCCTGACAAGGTCGTGGCTGCGCGCGCAGCGAAGCGAGCACGGAGCGGAGGGTGGGGAGGTGGGGTCCGGGTCGGTTCGGGACTTAGCAAAAAGAAGGGTGCGAAGACTGGCTATTCCCACCACCGACCGCGCTCGGGGAACATCACGGTGCTCCACCCAGTGAGGGCCACTGAGACGCGCCCGTTATACCAGTTCTTCGCCGCCCCGTGAATCCGCACGCGCTCGCCCTCTTCGATCCACGGAGCATCCGACGCCTTCCAGCTCGTCAGTTTTGTACGACCGCTCTCGTCCTCGATGAGCCCAACTTGAGCGATGCTCGGACTGGAAGGTTCCCAAAGCTGCGTCACACGGCCCTCGATGCTCACTTCTTTACGATTGACGTCCTCAAGCTTCCCGATGGGAACCACCGTCCCGGGCGCCGTCTGCAACTCCTCGAACACCCCGACGACCGCGCTCATCAGGTCTTTCCCACCGACGACGGCTTCACCCAGCCGCCGACCAATTGCCGCTCGCGACCAGCCATCTAGCTTCTTCGACAGCCGCATCGACTGCTTATTCACCGCCGCCAACTGCTCCTGCGTGAGTTCTGCACGGGGATCACCTCGCTTCGGGTCTGCCCACGGGTTCACGCTCGCCGCCCGCTTCTGGAACGCTGCACGCCGCTCAACGCTCCGCTTCGCCGCGATGTCTCGCGTCCGCTTCTCCCGACCGTCCTGCGTCCCCAGCTCTGCCTGGGCACTGATGCGCTCCAGTTCGGCTTCCCGCGCCCGAATGCGCTCTTCCTGTTCGAGGGTCGCCCCATAGATCCGTTCGTCACTGGTGTCGACCATCCCGTCCGGGTGGTTCGCATCGACCTTTGCCTGAACTTCCATCTGCACCGTCGCCTGGAATGCCGGCGTCTCATCGACGACCTCGAAGCCGTCCTCGTCGACCGCCGCTTCGTCCGCGTTTTCGAATGCCTGTTCGTCGACCGAAACTACATCAGTGGTAACGTTCTTACTTGACATTGGAACTCAACCTAGTTCCGAAGGCGCTCAGCGCCCGACACCGCGATGCCATTACATCGCGGTTCTTCGACGACACCGACCGACAGACCCATCTATGCGCTCTCGCTCGCGCCTTCGCAAGCGCCCCTTGGGGCGCGAGCGAGAGCGCGTCTGAGGCGGACAATCAACCAGCACCGCGCGCCGTCTCACCGAGCGCAGCGAGGTGAGGCTTGTCGCGCGAGCGGAGTGAGTGCGACAACGACCCGCCCGGAGCGAGCGGCCAGCGTTAAGCCGTTTCTCGTGTCCGGCCCGCGAGGGGCGCAACCGAAAACGCGCTTAATGCAGGCGTCGAGGGCACATGCACTTTAGCCCGGAACGCGGTCGAGTGACGGAGGAACGAGACCGCGACAGCCCGGAATGGTCGGTCGCGAGCGCCGCGGAGGGCTCGTGAGCGAAGCGAACGAGACGACGGTGAGCTTTGCTCACCGGAAGGCGGAACGCGGCGAGCGGGGCGAGCCGTACCGATTGCCAGAGAGTACGGACATATATTACCCAAGACCGTGAAGTACTCGTATGCCCAAACCGGACGACTTCGCTGTCGAAACAATCGACCTCGAAGGAATCAGGGACTATCTCGATGAAACCGAGGTCATCTCCGCAGTGCTGTTTGGGTCGCATGCGAAAGGAACGGCAGAGGAGACATCGGATGTCGATATTGCCCTCCAGTTCCCGGATGACCTGTCCGAAGCCGAGCGGTTCCGCCGACGCAACCGTATCGACGCAGACCTCCAAGCATACGCAGACAGATTCGTCGACGTGAGCGATATCGAGTTGCTGCCAACGCACGTTGCGCACGCTGCGCTCAGGGATGGGATTCGCATCAGTGGTGATCCAGCGGTCATTACCGCGTACAAACAGCACGTCGACGCAGCGTATACTGCAGGTGCGAGCGAGCGAGAACGAGAACAACGGGAATTCATCGATCGGTTGGCTCGTGGTGACGTCTAGTGGTCGACGAGGATATTGTTGTTGACAAGCTCCGGTACATCAACGAGTACACGAATGACCTGAAGCAAATGCGGGGACTGTCGAAGGCGGCGTATGTTGACGAGATCATCGTCCAGCGAGCGGTTGAGCGGACGTTCATGAATCTTATTCAGTCCTGTATCGACCTCGCCCAGCATATTCGCGCGTCGGAGGGGCTCTCACCCAGTGGGACCGCAAAAAAGGAGATTGAGTCGCTCGGGAATGCAGATATTATCTCACACGACGTCCAGGAACAGCTGGAAGAAGCAGTCGGATTTCGGAATATCCTCACCCACCGGTATGGTGATGTGAATCAAGAGGTCGTCTATAACCTCGGAATGTCATGAGTGAGGTGTTTAGTTACCAGCACATATATTATTCCACAAACCATATCATGAAAATAAATAGTAGTAACGAATATGAAGAAAATCATAATCGGCTTGCTGCTGGTTAGTACTGTTTCACTGGCGGGCTGTATAGGCGGTATCGGGGGATCCAATGACCCTTCCGGCCCGACAATATATCTGTACAATGAACAGAACCAATCTACAGAGGTTTCACTGACCGTCACGAAAAACAACTCGACAATCGCTGATGACACCTATACTGTCGACGGAAGAGAAAACAAGAAAGTCAGCCTAAACAGCGGGCATGGAGTATACAACATTACTGCGAGATCGGAAGGCAAGCAGCTTACTCACACGTTCGACTATTCCGGGCCAGAGAGCCTGCTAATCTATATTGGTCCGAAAAACATCACAGCGGCTGAAGCTATCGATTAAGTCCGTCGTTAGTTCGTATCTCAGTCCAAAAGCCTCACTTCAGTCTCCGTGAGTCACCCGTGAAGTCGCCGGGGTTCAATCGTCGAGCCCATCTTTACGGAAGTGATTTATCGGCGGTGGATCGATGGCGTTTCGTGGACTCAAGGAAACGACCAAAGATATCGACCTCATCGCTCCTCCGGTGACGATCTGAGTGTCACGAGATGTCGTGGTGCTTACTCACTCGCTTTTCGAGCCACTCAAGGACAGCAAACAGAACCGCGAGGTGGTGGTCTGCTTCGAGAGGTGAGGGCTCAACGAGGTCATTTGCGTCCGGGGGTGGATGGAAGTGAGCAGTCGGCGCGTGTGGCTTCGGATGTCTATCCCAGCGGCACTGCCATGTTTCATTCGACGCAGTCTCTAGATAGTGGAATGAATACATTCCGCCTTCGAACCATCGGACGTCAAGTCGCACACCACTCAGTGACGCTGGGTACTGGGTTGGATCGATTTGAAGTTTGAGGAGACGTGGACTGAGTGAATCTGGCCGAAACTGCCACTCGGTGATGAGTGGGTGTGTCGCCGCCCGCTGTGCCAACACAGTGAGCGTTGGAATGTCGAGTGGGCCGCTTGGCCCTTCTGTCCGTTCGGTCACGGGTCAGACTCGTGCTCGGTCGTCGCGCAGTGCTTCTGCACGGTGGACTGCTTGCTGGATGACCTGAATGTCACGGCGGATGGTCCGCCAGTCAGAGAGGTCCTCCCACTGCTGGTGAAGCATCTCGTGATCAGCTACCGCCGTTTCAGTCGTGACCACAGCGTCCGGCTCTGGGACACCATAGGTTGCTTGGAAGCTCTGATCCTCTGAAATGAGTTCCTCAACCCGTGCCCGAAGGTCACTCGGACTCTGCTCACGGGCGAGTTGTTCAACTCGCTTCCACCGGAGGTACGAGGTGTTACGGGTGTAGGTTGCAGGCCGTGTGTCGGTTTTGTCTGCAATACCCATCTCGGTCAGTTGTTGGAGTGCCTGTCGGGCTCCATTCTCGGAGCAGTCTGCCCACTCTGCAAACTGCTGTGCAGACGCCGGCTCATCCGTCCCAACGAGGACATCGTAGACACGTTGGAAGGTCGTTCGGTCCGTACGCCACTGCTCTGCGGCGTCAACCGTTGGCGACCGATCGTCACTCATATTCGTTCGTTCGCGGCCCAAACACATATATCTTGTCTGTAGGGCGTATTTGTGAGTTGACCGTCTACAGTCAGACCGTGAACGAAGCGTTGGCCGATCTCACGGAACAACACAACGTGACGACCCCGTTGCACGACCCCGTGGCCGAGATCACTGAGCGCGTCTACGAGGAGCTCGAAGTGCTGCACGCGCTTGACGACCCGAAGTCGGTGGCTGACCTGCAACAGGAACTCGACTGGCCAGCAGCGGACGTACAGGAGATTGTGCGACGGCTGGAAGCAAAAGACGCCGTCGCGGTAACCGATGGGCGTGTAGAACGTCGCTCAACGACGATCTGATCGTGAGAGAGTGAGGCCGTGAGCTCTGCTGAAACGATCAGACTATGACTGGAAGCGTGACACATACAGAGGGTGCAGTCAGCACCCGACGTTCGGTTGTTTCGGCGTTTGTTCACCGAATGTGCCGACAGACCGAGTCCGGGTGTCGGGCGCAACCAGTAATGGGTCACTCCCAAGCGGTGACTCGTTTGATTGTATCGAGTTGAAGAATAGTTGGATAGAGTGAATTATAGAAAATACATAATTATATGTATTTTGAGGTTTTTGGTGAGTTTGGTGTTAGAAGATGGGTAATTCGCAGAATCAGGCCGACCACACACCCGATAAAACCGAATCCACCGATGGACATCGGTCTGAGACTCCTTCCCTCTTGACAAGCGGAAAACCGCTTCCGCTCAAGCGACGTCATTATTTAAAAACAGCTGGTGTTTTCACTGCAGGATTTATCGGAGGCGGGAGTGCCCTCCTCGCAGCAACATCGAAGCCTGCAGCCGCAGCAATCACGGTCATCGACGACTACGACGATGGCTCGCTCGCCGAATACACGACTGACGACAGCACTGCGTTCGATCTGGTGCAAAGTCCCACTCACTCGGGTGGCTACGCCTTCCGGGCGAAGGCTGGGAATGGCGGCTCCGATTACGCGATTGCAATGCCGGCCCAGATTCCGCAGGCCCCTCAGGCGGGAGATACCTTCGAGTTCTGGTTCTATCAAGATACCGCGAACACGGATCAACACCTCGTCATCTTCGGCGCACAGGGAGACGCCAACGACAAACCAGAGAGCGAACAGTATCGGATTCGCCTCGAATCGGCGGGACAATTCCGGTTCTATGTCCATGATGGAATTCAGTGGACAGAACTCGCGAGTTCGACGGCGGCGTTCTCGATCGTCGGGTGGAACCGAATCGAGGTCCAGTGGGGGCTTGACGGTACGTTCACGATTACGCACTTCGATAGTTCGGGGACCCAAACAGCGCAACTTACGGCCTCGGATACGACCTGGGTGAGCGGTGGCTTCGGCTATTTCCTGCCCGCGGCCAGTTCCGTCGACCGGTACTATGACACCTGGAAGCTCGTGAAGACGACGGCACTCGGCAGATTCGAACACGGACTAAATGGGTGGACGGCGAACAGCACGAATCAGTGTAGCCGAGTAAGTGGAGCCCAGCAGCCTGCTTGCGTCAGTCAGGGTGAGTATGCACTCAAGGTGAGCGTTAATAGCGACCCTGAGCCGAGCATCGAAACCCAGCAGGCGACCTACCGGGCTGACTTCGTGAACTATCCGTGCTTGCTGGCCGATGTGCTTCCAGCATCGGTCGAGAACTCGGAGTCGGCGGTCACATTCCGCTTCCGGTATCATCACACCGATCCGGGTGGTGTCGAGGAATCTCCTGAGATGACGGTCGCACAGCGGCTCGGCGGCCGAATCGCGTGGGATCTGAGCGGATTGAGTGCGACGAAGCTCGCCTCGGCTGACAAGCTGGAACTCGTGTGGTATCCAGAAGATTACCCGCCGGGGTCGGGCTTCGACTACAGCGGGGTGGTCTACGTTGATAACGTCCACCTGACCGACAATCCGGATGATGTCGCTGTCACGCGGATGTCCCGGAAACGCCGGGCGCTCGCGCGAACCTACGGTCCCTGTGTGGACACAATCGTCCAGACGCAGACCGATTCGCTTCGAGAGGGAACGTTCAATCATCAGGACGGCACCCAGGTTCCCTATCAGGCGGAGATTCTGGCAGATGAAAGTTGCGAAGTGACGATCGATGGAGAGACCTTCCGGTTCCATGGGGGATCACCATGACCCTCCCAGTACCCTGGGATATCACCGAGGAGGCGAACGTAGTTACGTCCATCTTCGGACATAACGAGAACAGTGGTGATCCCAACGATCCCACCGCGACAGCACGAAACAGCGCCATCCCCGACTTTCTGGACGAGGGGTTCCACGGCGATGACAGACAGAGCTTGCCCAGTACTATCTCGACCGCCCTTGGGAGTAAAACTCTCGAGGAGTACACTGACCCGTTCCCGAACTTCCGGATCAACACAGCTGTCGAGATCGGCTTCGACACGGACGGCCGGACAGTCCTCAATGGCGAGTACGACGCGCTGTACGACGACCCGAGCATGCAGAACCCGAGTTCGGTCTCGTCGATCACGCGAGAGGGTGGTCCCGGCGAGTCGACCCTCTTCGTCACTATCTTGGATTCTCTGGATGGGGCCGATAACTTCCTCCCCGCGAACGTGAAGGGGCCGTACACGACCGACGAGCTCGTGACCGTGCCGGACGGCAGCGGCGGGACCGTCGAGGGAGTGCGTGCCTCGATCATCCTCGGGGGCAACGACCCCTACATCGTCGCCTTGAAAGATGGGTATACGCTCGCCCAACTGTTCGCCGGGAACATCCCGCTGGCGGTACTGCTGTTTTGGCAAAACATCCCGTCGTTTTACGCGTTCCTGGATGTCGTGGTGATGGCCGACGGGACAAAGGTCGTCCGGGTCTGGGACGCAAGTCGATATCCCGCCCACGCGCTGTACGTGGGTGGGCTCTGGCGAGACGAGCGGCCGTTTCGGGAAGGGATCGAGTGGACGCGGGATGGGCCGGTGACGCAGGATACGGCGTTCGGGGAGTTCGTGTTAGATAGCCGCTTGCTCGGGCGGACACCCTTCGAGACGTTCGGATCGTTGGGGTACGGGGACCACTTTCGCAGCGGGCATGGTGACCATCCTCTACTGGACTTTAGTGATCCTGGGACGATATTGTCGATCGAAACACTCGAGAGCACACTCTCGAAGCCCCTCTTCCCACCGCTTCCATGATATGCAAGTACGTGAGAGTAGAATGAAGACCGTAACAAAGACGGAGGTCAATAAAGGCAGAAACATGCGTCTCCTCTCGCTGCTGTGTTTGGGCGTCCTCGTCGTGCTCGCAGGCTGTAGCCTCGGCCCGACTGGCCAAGAGGGGCCAGTTACAGTCGTCGTGAACAATTCGGCGAATACCTCGCATACGTTCGAGGTGTGGGTGGTTGAGGGAGAATTAATCAATAAAGAGGTCCGCATTCGGAAGAAAGATGGAACGGTCGATAGAGCGTCACCAGGCCCGGGACTAAGCACGTACAAGCTCGATGATGATTACGGCTTCGTCACATCCATCGAGTTGCCCTCCAACCGATCTAGGCTCCACAACCGGTATACTCTTGATCCGGGGAACCTCAATCGGAGTTCCATTGAGAAGTTCGAGACGGGGTCTACAGTTGTCGTGGTCATCTATGATGGTGACCGCGTCCGGGAGCTGGTGGCAGCTCACTGTGACGGTGACCTGGTCTTCGTGGAGGTCATCATGTTCGAGTACGGGTCAGGATCGGCATACAACTGTGAGGGAGGGCTCTTCTGAGTGACTCGATGATGAACCTCATCTCACCACCATTCACAGCCACCCACATCACGTTCGGGTCGTTGGGGTACGCGAACCTCTTTCGCAGCGGGCTTGGTGACCATCCACTGTTGTTCCATAATGAAAATGGTGCGATCCTCTCTGCCCTGACTGTCGAGAATACATTATCGGACCCCCTCTTCCCATCGCTTCCATGACACAGGTTAAGCAACTTCGCGACGAAGCACCCACCAACCACAGCGACAGGTAATATTCTCATGCGTCCTCTCCCAATCCTGTGCGTATGCGTGTTCCTCGTCCTCACGGGCTGCACCCTTGGGCCATTCGGGCCGACCGGGCAAGAGGGGCCCGTCACGGTCGTCGTCAACAACTCGGCGAACGTGACGCACACCTTCGAGGTCTGGGTCGTTGAGTTCCCAGCGAATGTAACGGAGCGACGTGATGACGGGCTTACTGCAACGGGGCCCATTAGCCCGGGACTAGGCGCACATGATCCAGGCGATAATCACACCTTCAGGATGGTTGAATTGCCCGACTCGGCCCGGCTGCACGGGCGGTACACCCTCGCCCCCGGCGAGGAGAACCGAAGTTCCGTCAAGGAACTCCCCGCGGACTTCGCCGTGGTTGTCGTCATCTCCCGGGACGAGGCCGAAATCATCTCGTATGTGACTGCTCACTGTGACGGTGATTTGGTCTTCCTGGACGTCACCCTGTTCGAGTACGGGCCGGGATCGGCGTACAACTGTGAGGGCGGACTCTTCTAAGCTCCCGGCGTATCTCTCGTGGGTTATGCTACTGGCCGACGGCGCCCGGCTCGTTCGAGTCTGGGACGCGAGCGTCTATCCGGCTCACACGCTGAATGTGGGCGGGATCTTGAGAGACGAAAACGAGTTTGACGAGGGCGACGAGTGGGTCACCCAAGGCCCCTTCTCGCAGCACGATGCGTTCAATCTGTTTGGGGCTGAGGCGAGTTTCACTCTGTACACGCCGTTCGATAGGCTGGGATCGTGGGGCTATAAGACCGCATTTAGATCGGGGTCTGGGCCCCATCCGGTAATGGATTATGAGCTTGATGGAACCCAGACTACCGCGGATGCTGTCAGGAATCAATTATCGAACCCGTTGTTTCCTGGCTCACTAGCCCCAATCTGAACTAGGATTAAGAGAATAGAGAACGTAGTAAAAATCACCACAATATAACAATGAATATGTCCGTTCTGCGTTTTCTTCCAGTACTTTGCCTCGTTACTCTCTTCATCATAGCGGGTTGTACCACACCGTTCAGTGGTTCTACTGAACAAGAGCAGCCGGTCAAACTCGTCGTCAACAATTCAGCGAACGTGAACAACACATTCGAAGTCTACGTTGTTGAACTCCCAGCTTCTATGAAGGTCCAATATCGAGACGGGACGATTGTTGATTCTGAAATCGATCAAGGGCTATCTAACCACGATACAGGCCCGCGTACGGTGACAAAAATTGACTTTACGGAGTCGGCTCAATTTCGAGGCCAGTATACACTTGAACCAGGCCAGGAAAACCAGAGTTCTATCAAGAACTTCCCTCAAAACGGTGCCCTCGTAGTCGTCGTGTCCACTAACAAGAGCGAAATCTTCGCGTGGGCGAGTGCCAATTGCGACGATCAAACCTTAGTCGGTCTCAAAGTATCGAGCTACCCCAGTCCTCCGGGTGGCGTGGTCGCGTCGTATTCATGTCGATAGATACAGAGTGAGAGTGTTTTTATTCATGCAATAGGATCTTAAAAAATTGAAGACAGTAGAAACCATTTCTTTCCAGTGATTTGTCTCGTAGTACTCCTGTTATTTACAGTATGTTGACGGAAATTGGGTAACTGAAAACGAACTCAACGAGGGCGATGAGTAGGTCACCCAGGACTTCCTCTCGCAGCACGATGCGTTCAATCTGTTTGGGGCTGAGGCGAGTTTCACTCCATAGACGCCACTCGCTATCGAGTGTCGGCTGGAGGGTCCGAGATTACGTCTTCAGCTCGTCGATTCGACCCTGCCGCCGGACGATCGCAGCGTGCTTCGGCGACGCGACTGTCCACGGCGAGGCGTAACTCTGCCTGGGCATCCCACCCTCAACCCAGTCGCCGTCTTCGAGGGGAACCCCCTCGTCGTGGGGCGTCGTCGTCAGCGTGACCGTCATGTACTCCTCATCACCGAACGGATGGCTGTCGTTGTTGAGGATCAGCCACGGACGCGGGTTCTCACCCGACTTAAACGGATCGGGTCCCCAGACGACATCCCCGCGCTGGTAGCTCATTCAGTCGCCTCGTCCTCGTCGTCGACGGCGTGCTCCAACCACTCGTCCATGTCCTCCTCGCCGAAGCGGTCGTTGGCCGCTCGCGTACTCTCGAGCATGCTGGTGTACGCGGCGACGTCGTCGGCCTCACCGAGCGCCCAGTAGTTGCCCTTGTGCCGGACGAGCCCTCGATCTTCGAGTCGGGAGAGGACGACGCTGATGCTCCCGGCTTTGACGTCGGTTGCATCGCGGATCTCGCTCTGCGTGAACGCCTGATCAGGATGGGTAGCGAGGAATCGCATCACGCGATCAGCGTTCGTCTCCCCGGAGTGCTGGAGGTGGTCCTCGGGGGAGGATTCGAACGTCTCGATGTCGATGGGCATATGTATTGCTTTGTCGCTGTATGTATTAGATGTATCGACGTATTTCTGAGCCAGTTCGTTCTCGCTGACTGACTGGGAGTGGTGGGCCGAGCGGGCTATTCATCGACGACGTGCGTCTCGAGGCCCCGCGTCCAGTACGTCGCGGGCCCACCGGGGTTACAGCGAGTACACAGCTGCACCGGCCCTTCGAGATGCCCGAGTTCAACACGGAATCGCGTCAGTGCAGTGAGCGTGTCGACCACGAGCCCGCACCCATCGCAGGCGTGGTAATCACGCTCGTCGGGATCGGGATGCTCTTGGACGGCGCAGTCGACGCAGATCTGGTGAGTGATTCGGTCGTCTTTCCCCCACGTATGCGCTACTCCCGTCGTGGATCCGGGCACTGCTTCACAGAAAGCACAGCCGGACAGCGTCTGCTGTATCATTCGTCTGCCTCGTGACCGTCGCGGGCCGCCGACCAGCCACAATGGAAGACAGCTAGCTGTCGTATTGAGTCGAAGGCTTCGGTACTTGGTTCGTGAACGAGGACTCGCTGTTCGGCGACCGCCGTCACGACGCCATCGTCGACGAGGTCACTGACGAGCTTTTGCGCCGTCGTCTCGTCGATATCCGCTGTCACCACCCGGGCTGCATCCCGGTCTTGTGCGAGAAGTTCGGTTTCGAGCCGCTCGTGATCGGCTGCAGTGTCGTCGAGTATGTCTGGACCAGTCATAGGAACTCACGCGAGGCACGATCGTAAGTGCGCCTCGCGCCTCCTGGCGCCGATAAACATCACTAACGATATCGAAATCCAGAAGGACTCGCTGCGACCCTCCGACTCGGTCGTTGCACCTCATCAGACCTGCACGGCGGTTTGCTCCACCGTCGTGGTGATGATATATACTGTCGGGCTCTGAAGAGGGAGACATCGATGGAGATCCAGTTCCAGCACGCGAACCCGTACGCCGGGCGCGAGTCGGTTGTCCTCCGGATTGATGGGTTACTTCCCGACCAAACAGTCTGTGTGCTGGTCGATGCTGGACAGAACGTCGCAATCGATGAGCTCCTCGACGAAGCGGCCAACGAATATCTCACGGCAGTCTGTCTCACACACGCTCATCTCGATCATTATCACTCGCTCGGCGACACCCTCACACATGGTGCGCCAGTGTACGCCGCCACCGATACGGCCACCATCCTCGAGGACGTCTTCGCGGCCGGTGCGGACCACTACGACCTCTCGAATACGGATCGCGTCCTCGAGCAGCTGGAACCGATTGATGAGTGGACGCAGATCGTTCCTGACCTCCGCGTCCATCCCGTTCCAGCTGGCCACACGCCGGGGGCTGCGGGCTTTCTCTTCGAGGTCACTGCCGACGACGAGCGCCGAATGATTCTCGTCACCGGCGATTTCACGACCCGTCGTACTGCTGGCTATCCGGGTTTCGATCTCGACCTCCCCGTGGATGTCGACGTTCTCGTCCTGACGGCCGCCACGAGCGAGGACTTCGAAGCGACACTCACTGATGCTGTCGGAACGATCTGTGAACGCGTCTGGGCCGGCTCGACTGTTCTCACGACAGCCAGTGGCCTGACCGGGCTGCAGGTGGCGTATCTCCTCGGGCATCTCGCCGAGCAGTGGGACGAACGGCTTTCGATCAGGCTTGTTGGCCACGTGGCAAAGCTCTACGACCGGCTTGACTACAGCGTCCCGAACGTCTCGACGACCCCCGAGTTTGCTGACCCGTCGGCAGTGTTGGAAGCGGATGGGGTGACGATCGCAGGGCCAGAGGTACCGATCGACGGGAGCGCCAAGCGGCTCTTCGAGACGATCGCGGACGACCCAGGTGCGACGCTCGTTCAGCTCATCAATGGCGGAAGCTCCCCGGTGACGAGTGCGGCGTGTACGACCCATCATTTTTCGCTCAGCAATCACCCCATCCCGAAAACGATCGACGACGTCGTCGAGGCACTCTCTCCGGTCCACGTGGTGATTACACATCAACAGGGCGCCGCTGCGAACCAGTACAAGGACAAGTACGCCAGTTATGTCTGGGTCACCGATAACACGGACTGCTACACGCTTCTGGATGAGTCGGGCTGGACACCGCCACCGTGGGTGACGGAGTCGACGAAGCGTCGGGTGCAGTCCGGGACGACCACGATGGGCGGAGTGCTTGGCGATGCGATTGCGGACGCGGAGATACCGCTCCCGACGGTAACGCGACTCGACGATGTTGATCTCGGCACGGAAGGCCTCGATTTGACCGCGCTTCGTGACCGGCTTTCAGTAGAACACACCGAGCACGCGTCGAGTGAAACGCCTGCTCCGCAGCAAGCGACTGACAGTCCGGTGCCTTCCACAGGTCGTGTGATGACCGACGGGATGGCTGGTGAGCTACCAACAACTGACGGTGACCCGGATATCGATTCCGTCCTGTCAGGGATTGATGCCCGTCTCGACCGAATCGAATCGGCAGTCACGGGCCACGACATCGACGCCCGCGTCGTTGATGCTGGTGATGGGGCGATTCTGCTCCGCCTTGAGGGTCCACCGGGCCATCTCGAACACGGCCAGCGGCTCCGCGTCCGTCTCCTCAACGGCCTAGACTCAGAGAGGGATGACAATCAGTCGGCTTAAGATACGTAGCTGTCTCTGCGTGACGCATCAGCGGGGAGTCACAGTCTAGTGACGGCGACCAGAAATTCCTAATCTGTCGTCCTCGTATATGGACCAATGTGGGAGTCGCGGACGCCAATCAACTCCGGCGAGGAAGCTGCACTCGATCACATCGAGCAGTACCTCGACACAGCGGAAAACGACGAGGTCCTCACCCGGGAGGACGCCGTCAATCATCTCATGGAGCAGGGCGTCGAACGTGCCGACGCGAGAGCGCACATCGAGCAGCTGTTGTTGAAGGGCTATCTCTACGAAGTCGATGACGAACTGCGGCTGCCATCGAGGATCTGACGGAGCGAGGCCTACTTCGCTTTTCTGTATGCCGCTTCTCATAGGGATTCGCGGATGACCCAGAGATTCGGTTGGCACACTTCTTGTAGCTGATAGAACGGGGGTGCAAGATACAGGGTGCATAGTTACCAGAGGAATCGAGAGAGTGGTTGGATCGGGTGCCTTCCCAGAAGTAGTTCAGCAGGGGGGTTCGTCACGTCCGGACCACGTGGAATGCTTGAACGTTGGCCGGGGTCAGAATTTTGGCCTCTATTCTCGTTTAAGCAAATGCTTAAGTATAGTGGACGCGATAGTTTAGAAGATGCTTAAGCATCCTGACGTTGACCTGGACGCGGTCTTTGCTGCACTCTCTCACCCCACCCGACGCTCGCTCATCGAGCAGCTCTCGGAGGGTGAGAAAAGTGTGAGTGAGCTGGCCGAACCCCACGACGTCAGCCTGCCCGCGATCAGCCAGCACCTGCGCGTGCTGGAAGACGCTGGGCTGCTTGAGCAGACCCGCGACGGCCGAGTGCGCCGGTGCGCACTCCAGGGCAAGCCCCTGTCCGAAGCCTTCTCCTGGATCGTCCAATACCGGATCTTCTGGGAGGACACGCTGGAGGCCATCGCGCAAGAAGTCGAAGAAGACGATCAGCCATGAGCGACCAACCTAACGAACCGGAGACTGGAAGCATCGAAGTGAGCCGCGTGATCAAGGCACCGGCCGAGCGCATCTACAAGGCGTTCCTGGACGCCGACGCGCTGGCGAAGTTCTCGCCGCCGGCAGGCTACACCGCAAGATACGACCACGCCGACGGTGAGGTCGGTGGCACGTACCGCGGGACGTTCACCTCGCTCGACAAGAGTGACGAGCACAGCTTCAGCGGCGAATACGTCGAGCTGGTGCCCAACGAGCGTATCGTCCAGACAGACCAATTCGAGACGGATACCCCCGAGATGCAGAGCGAAATGACCGTGACCATCACCCTCGAAGAAGTTGCGGATGGAACCAAGGTGACCGTACGCCAGGAGGGCATCCCCAAGCCGATCCCTGCAGAGGACGCAGCCACCGGGTGGGGCATGAGTCTGGAGAACCTGGCCCGTCTGGTCGAGTACCCGGAAGCCGAGTAGGTCAGTCGCCGCCCAGGCCGAAGGTCCCACACCGCAGTGCTTGGTGCTGACCGGAATCCGTGAGGGAAGACAGTCCCGGTGTCAGCGCCAGCCGTCACCACCGCCACTCACGTGGTGGTCACCACCACTCAGAGCGGCGCAGAGAGCAACCACGCACAACCAACTTATCAGGATAGTGGCTGGACATTCAACCGAAAGACAGCGGCTGTATTTCGCTCAGGTCCAACTGCCATTTCCTCTGTACTTCTTTGGCTCACGCTCTCCCCCACCACCGACAGTCCAGTTCCAGATATCGTCGCATCAGTTTAGATACGACTGCTGATAGGTCTGTGATTTCAGTCATCGCTACCCGGTTGATTCGTCCTCCTTGCACACACCATCCATTCTCCCCCCTGCACCCCACCTTTTCTTTGGACGATTTGCGAGGTACAGGCAGGGTGATAATAAACGTAGACACTTGGAGACATGCTTAGGGGTCCTCTCGTCCCCTCAAATCGTGTTTGCAAACGAGTTCGAACCCACGAGATGGTATATGCACAGTATCCAACGCTCTCACCGAGGAATTACGGAGTTGCGGTCAGACGCCCGAATCATGTTTCCAATCGTATATGAAAACCATCACTCGTTCTATATGAAAACGAAGGGTGGAGAACGGCTCACGCTGCTATTCTTACTGGATAGAACGCCTACATCGTGTTTGCAAAACGGACCTCATGGGGAGCGGACTAGCCATGAGTAGAGTGAGTTTGAGTTTTGATAGATAGGGTGGTTCCACACCGGCTACTGCGGCGCGTGTTTCGGCTGGTCGTCGATCTGCTCGTACATCTCTTCTGGGAACGGAAGGCTCCCATAGATCGAGTAGGGGCACTGGTCACGTCCGATGCAGTACCGCTGCATATCATCATTCGCACAATTCATCGGGAGGGGGATTTCACCGCCGATATCGTTGTCGAGTTCGTACCGGATCTGGTACTCCGTCACCTCGTCGTCATACCAGGACCACCGCGAGAACAGGGCTTTCACGTCGCTGATGAATTCCTCCGTACTCGCGTCCCGGTACTGGGGGAGCCACCACGCCATCCGCACCAAATTGAACAGATCCTTCCGAACAGGCTTCTTCTCGTGGAGACGGTCGTCCATCGCCGCCAGACAGGGCAGTTCGAACAAGTCCTCGAGGCCGTCGACGTGTATGGGGCGCGCCCCATCGCTGTACTCGGTGAGCGTATAGCGATTCTCCCACTTGTGCTCGACAGAGACGCTCGCGTGATTCTGCATCGCGGTCAGGGTGTTCCCCAGACTCCGTGGCGTCGAAAAGGAGTTACAGGCATGCCGTTCCCACGTCCGGTCAGGCTCGTACCCCTCCAGCGCCTCGTGCAGATCTCGTGCTGTCTGCGGCTCATCGAGCTGTGCAGTGTCGGCGTCCGCGGCTTTGACGGCGTTGATGATCGTCCGGATATCGCGCTTCTGCCGACTCCAGTTCTCCCACACACGGTGGGTCTGCCCGGCCTGGAAGAACCGGTCGATGCGGTCGGTGATCGCTGATTCGTTCGCGGTGAGCCAGCTCCGCTGGTCTGCAGTCAGCGCCGTTTCTTGCACCGCGAGCAGACGTCCGAACGCGTCTTCTGCGTACTCGCGGTATTTCTCCATGAAATCCGAGACGGGGACGTACAGGTGGTTGTCCGCGATGTGGGCCTGAATCTCTCCCTGCTGGTTCTCATCGCCCTCTGCACGAGCCAGACATTTTCGTGAGGCGGCGACGAGTGGGATTTCGAGATAGTACCCCTCGCCAAACTCAGGACGGGTCGTGATGTCCGTACAGACACGTCCTGGATGGACGCCGTCCTCGCCGGGTGCTTTCGCGTAGAGGGTTTCGGCGATCTCCTGATGGAGCGACCAGTCATCGTACTCGCGAACGAGCGACCCGATATTGTTGACGTAGAGTTCGCGAAGATCACCGAGGAGCGCGAGATGACGGGACGGCGTATCCGCGAGTTTCGGATGGTCCATGATGCAGACTGCCCCGAGCGTCGTGAGGATGGCTAGCGCTCCCGGATCGTCCACATAGGGGCGCTCGGCTGCCTGCTCTCGCGTGCTCGGCGCGAACGCTTCGGTGGTGAACCGCTCGATATCTGCAAGCATCTTCTCCGTTTGCTGCTCGCCATCGACCATCCAGCGCTGATACCCACGCTCGAACAGCTGCGTGAGCTGGAACTCGCCTTCGTCCCGTGGAAGGGCGGCCACTCGGTACGCCGTATACTCGTCGTCTACTGGAGTGTCTCGACTCATGAGTCAAGGAAGTTGGGCGTCGCCTCGGTTCGGAAGTCGAATCCTGGACCGTCGATGGGCTGGACGACACGCGAGACATCGGCGTGTAGCGAGTAGGGTAGCCGCATTACCCGGCGTCGATCGGCCGTGACGACTGGGTCGATGGGAATCTCATATTCGTCGAGCAGCAGGTCGTTGATGACCTCGCGGCTTTGTTCGTCGTAGTGGTGTTCGCGATCCGTATCGAGCAGGTAGACGTGACAGCCCTGGCCCGAGTAGACGACCATCGTCTCGTCGGCCGCGAAGTCATCCTCGAAGATCTCTTGGACTGCAAAGCCGTAGTCGAGGGCCTGCTCGATATCGTCGAACGAGTAGGGATATCCCTCAGGGGGGCTGTCGAGTATCCCGGCGGCTCGAAGCTGCTCAGTCTCGACATCGTCGGTTGATTCACCAGTGGTGGTTTCACGGGAAGCGCGCTCTGCGGCGATGTCTTTCGCGTCGATATCGACTGCGAGCACCCACGGCCGATCCCAGTGATCGAGCGCATAGTAGACCGCGTCGGGGCGTGGCTCCGGTCGATCCAAGAGGTCCGGATCGGCGAGGGCGTAGGCACTGCCCTGAGCGGGGTCGTACCGTGCGGGGTGCTGAATGAACTCGACGAAGTTCTCAGTCGCCTCGAACTGCTGCACTGTCCGGTCGCCTGACCGACTCGTTTGCCACGTATTGCGGCGAATGAACGACCGATCCGGAGCGTCCTGCTTCCGGATCGGGTATCCCTCACGAAACGCAATAGCGAATTCTCTGGGCCCATCGACGGTAACGAATGAGGGGAGTTCGTCAACGTACTCGGGAAACGCCTCCGTGTAGTAGGTGTGGAGTTCCTCTCGTGTCGCCTCTCGCCATGAGAGGGCCATCGTTACTCAGGCACCTCCGTTTCGAGACTTCGGAACGTGTGGAGTGCCTTCATCCCCGGATCGTCGTACTCGCCGATTGCTGCGCGAAGCGAGCTAATCGTCCGTCGCTGGGTCGAACTCAGCGAGAAATCGACTTTCCCGGCGTCGGTGAGTGTCTCGATCGCGTCCAGAATGAATGCCTTATCTTCACCGGCCCAGACAGCAGCCGCGTCGACGCTCGCAAGCTTCTCGTAGTCCGCGAGCAGCGCCTCGGAATTATTGCTCGGCGTTTCCACTTCCCCAACCCAGGCAAGATCGTCAGAAGCATCGAAGCCAGCGACGTCGAAGACTGTGTCGTCCCCATGCTGATAGTAGATCTCCGTTCGAGCGACGTCCTCCTGTTGGGCGAGCCAGGCTTCGAGGAAGACGACGCCAGCTTTGTGTGGGGTTTTCTCACCGAGATCGCCGACGCCCGGATTGGCCTCAAGCGAGCGATCCAGAAACTCACGGCCAGCCGGTAACACAGTGTAGTACTTCTGGCGGAACGAGCGGTGTTCTTCGAGGAACGCTTTCTGTGTAAGCGTCTCGATGTCGAGATTTGAGAAGGGCTCTTCGAGCGCAGTCATACTCTCCGTGAGCGAATACTCCTCGAGTTGGTGGTTCATCGCATCCAGCACGAGACCGAGAAATGCCGCCTCATCGCGTGTGACACCTTCCTCGCGGAGAGTCTCATCCGGAATGGTCGTCGTTGCCGCTTGAAACCGAGTCGGGGGTGAGTTGTCGGTGGTCGGGTCCTGCTCTGGTTCTGGTGATGCTTCTGTACCGCTGTTGGGGGCGGTGGCGGTCTCGCCAGCGGACGCATCCAACGACGCGAAGTCCTGGATCGTCATCTCGATACCGTACGTGTCGGCATGTTCGGTGATGTTCCCCAGTCGCGTGAACAGTTCGCTGGAGCTCTCGGCCGTGGACCGCGCTCGGCGGGCTGCGACGAAGACGTCGTCTTTCGACGCGAACTGACAGCACGCACTGGCCTTCCGCTCCTCGGACGGGGTATACTCGGCTCCACAGAGGCCACAGATGTAGCGATCGGCATCCGCATCATGGCGGATGTGCTCGGGCAGTGACGTCCCACCCGATGCTTCTGTCGTCTCCGACGTCTCCGCTGTATCGTCGGCCCGTTCTTCTTGAGCCGTCGTGCCTGCCGGCTCGGGAGTCGAAGACTGTGGAGTTCTCTCAGCATCCTGTGACTCGTCGGCAGCTGCGCCGAACATGGGCGCGCTACCGATGGAGCGCTCCTCAGTCGATGACATTTGGGCCTCGTTCGTCGCGGTCGTTTGCTCGCGGTCCACAGACGCGCTTGTGTCGTCGCTCGCGCTACGTGCACCGAAGAATGAGGTTTCCGATGGGGTGCCGCCGGCAGCTGCTTCAGCGGCGGCTGTGCTTTCGCTCGCCGACGCAGACTCTCCGTCGACGTCATCGCCCACCTCGTCGAGCGTCTCCCGAACCTCCTCGCGAGCGAATCGACTCGTCCGTCCCGGTAAACTGCACTCGTCCTGCGTTCGTCGCATCACCCGGGGAATCTGTTGCTCCTCGAAGAGATGCCGGTCGTCGCCCGAAAGCGGTGCCTCGCTCTCTGGGTGCCCCTCGGGAATTGGCAGCGATGCGAGCGAGAACGGCGCCGGACCAGTCTCTCCGAACCGAGGGCTCGGTAATTGAGCGATCCATTCGCCGTCCGGCAACCGACTGATGCGATTACGGAACTCGGACGTGCTGAGATTCTCGTGCGCCATCGACTCGGCGAGCTTCGCATCCGTCGCAATATTCCCGATGAGCTTCGTCTTGACGTTGTTCAGAATCTCCGTATACGCCCGATCGGACGTACTGTACTGCGCTACTTGCTCGGGGTACTGTAGTATCAACCCGAGACTCACGCCGAACGCGCGCCCCTGAGGAATGAACTGTTCGTAGACCAGCGAGGACGTCGCGACTGGGGCAGCCTCCTCGATGATCATATTCACAATCGTATCATCGGCATCCTCGTCGTCGTTGCCATCCCCGGTCAGCGACCGGCCCCTTCCGCGGCGACCCTGCACAGCGTCCCAGAGATTGCTCAACAGAATCATCGTCAGGGCGTGCTGGGATTCAGCCCGGAACTCACCAAGGTCGAACAGGATGACGGCGTCGTCGTCGACGAACTCACGGAAGTCGAAGGCGTTCCCGACGTACTCCTCGGCCTCGTCGTCCCACTCAGGGACGTGGGTGAACATCTGGTAGAGGTGTTCGTGTTCGACGAGCTTGTCGAGTCGATTCGCTGCCGCACCCATCGTCTGCTGGAACTGACGCTCATCGACCTGGCACTTCTGGACCAGCGACTGCTCGATGTGCGCGTTCGCATCACAGAGTTCGGGGAGCGTCTTCTCTCGGCTCATTCGGAAGACGGCCTGTATCAGGTCTTCGAGGCTGAACGCGTCGTGGCCGTACTCCCGGTCGAACAGCCCCTTGATCAGGAACGTGAGGATTTCGTTGGCGACGTACGCCTGATTATGGCGCTCCTCACCGAGGATGAGTCGCATGATCTCGTGGAAATGCTCGACTTTATCCTGGACAGCGTCCGCACGAGAACGCCCCATTGCAAGCGCCGGGCGAATATCGAAAAACGAGACCGCCGGCAGGGTGTCTGGCGCGTTGAAATAGTAGACGTCGTCCAGGTTTCCGTTCGTGGCGTAGTGGGCGTGGAGATAGTTCTCGGCCATCCCGTCACCCTTCCCCTCGAGGAGCACAGTCGGCCCGTCGACATGCTCGTGAAGCGAGAGCATCTCGGCCTGCGTGGCCGTTGACTTCCCGCTCCCCGTCGACGCCGCCCGAATGTAACTCGTCGTCAAGAGATCTGGTGGGATGCGGATCGGCTCGTCCAGCGATTCGTTCCGGTTCCGGAGCGGCTTCCCAACCGCCATGCCTGGGCCCGAGAACGCTTCGAGAAGATCCGGGTCGGGTAACGGCAGTGGCTGGCGGAGTCGTTCCTTGCCACGAGCACCGCGTGACCCTTCAGTTGTGAGTGTCTGCGCGCTCGGCACCGCCACAAAGTTCGCAAGTTCGTCCGCGTTCAACACGAGTTGCGGGCGACGTTTCCCCATCCACGACTGGTTGAACGACCGATTCAGCAGTCGGCTCAGTTCCTTCCGAGCTGGGTCGCGAATGTTCGTCAGGCTCTTCGAGACGCGACTGCCGTCGAGGTGATAGAAGTAGCCGTCGAGGTGGTTGAACGCGTTCGCCAGCGTCTCGATATTGTTCGCAGCTTGGGCTCTGACTGCGTCCTCGGGAGTATCTGGAAGGACGGTGACGGTGCGGAGGTTCACGAGAAACGTCTGTGAGGGCCCCTTCTGGTCGATGAGTGCCTGTCGGGAGGCAACCGCTCCACTCGCGGCACTCGACGTCTGCCGGGTGCTCTCGCCGACGTGCGGTGGGTCACGACCTCGTCGACGATCGCGAATGCGCTCCTGGTCGGCACCGTAGACCATATCGGCGAGGCTGGTTCGTGCGGACTGGAGTGCGCCATCGTGTTTGGTCTCGATCTGCTTTTTTCGACCTTCGGCAGCTCGCTGCCAGTTCCCGTAGCGGGTGAACAACACTTGCAACGCGGTGGGTGCGGTGGCCTCCGTAAGCCGTTCGACGGCCGTCGCGAGTGGTGCTCGTGCCGGATTTCCCGACTGGGTTCCCGCTTCTTGGACTTGTGAGTACTGCTTGAGCGGCGTCATCCAGTCGCGACTCCGTTCACCGATACCGCTCCAGCGGGCTGCGAGTGGCGTCCGCTCGGAAAGTGAGGTGTCGCCTCCATCATCGACAGCCTCCGTGTTCTCTCCACCGTCACCGAGGTGGTCATCGTTGCAGAGTTCAGTTCGGAGGTCGATTGCTTCCTCGTAGATATCGTAACTCGCTGGATAGGCGGTCTGTAATTCGGATTCGAGCGTCGGCAGCAATCCCTCGTCATCAACGCCCAGATAGAATCGAACCGGCGCATCCGTCCCCTGGGTGAGGGCAAGGAATTCGAACGTGGGGGGACTCTTCCGTGGATCGAATTTGATCTTCCAGCCCGTTCGAAGCTTGCGCAGGCCAGCCAGCCGGGAGACGATATCCGCAGGGTCGACACGTTCCCGCGATGGCTCGATTCGAATGTAGTGACGCGAATTAGTCATCGGCCTCTTGCGGTGCTGTCGAGACACCGGCCTCATCGAGCAACGAGTCCGGAATCGCGTAGTCGTCAACACGACCCTCTTGGGCGAGATACTCGACGTCGCCGGCGTCGATGTATCGCTGGTCGACGAGATACTCCCACGGGTCGAGGTCGTCATCGAGGACCTGGACTTCGTAGTCGTTGACGTGGAG
This sequence comes from Haladaptatus sp. QDMS2, assembly GCF_029338295.1. Taxonomy (NCBI): domain Archaea; kingdom Methanobacteriati; phylum Methanobacteriota; class Halobacteria; order Halobacteriales; family Haladaptataceae; genus Haladaptatus; species Haladaptatus sp. QDMS2. The sequence continues at coordinate 151,489 of NZ_CP119793.1, read as the reverse complement.
GGCGAGCGACTTCGTCCAGTCGTTCACCGCGAGCAGGCATTCGGAGTAGCCACCGTCCTCGCCGGTCTGGGCGGTCGCGATGAAGTTCTGCTCAGAGGGCGTGAGACCGTGGAAGTCAACCATTGCGTCGCTGACCGATTCGTGATGGAAGATCTGCTTGATGTCACAGAGATTGTAGACGTTCCGCGCCTTCTCGACGGCCTCTTCGGATTTCTTGTCGGACTTCGCGATGAACTCGTCGACGGTCTGTGAGATGAGCGTGATCGCCGTGTTGAAGTGGCGGCTGTGCCGGATGAACAGGTCGATCATGTCCGTCGTCGCCGCTCGCCGCAGGAGGTAGTGGGCCTCGTCGATGGTGACCTGCGTCCGGCGGTCACTGCTCTGGGCGCGCTGGTAGATCCAGTCGAACATGACGTGCATGAACAGCGGTGCCTGTCCCGTGTCGGCGAACATCGACATGTCGATGACGACCAGCCGGTTGTCGAGTTCGACGTTCGTCTGCCCGTTCAGATTGTCGTTCTCCCCACCGTGTTGGAACGCTTCCAGGCCGAGGAGAAGCTGATAGGCGTACTTCTCGTCGGCCTCTTTGAACCGCAGCTCTAGCTGTTCGATCTCCGGGCGAACGCGCTCCTCGTCTGCATCCGCGTGCAGCTCGAGAAACGCCGATGGTCGGTCGCCGTCGGTGAGTGCGTGCAGGATGTCGAGAACATCCTGCATCGTCGGGCTCGTGTTTTCGTGCGTCGCTGGGTCGGGAGTGATACCGTGTTTGAGATAGGCGAGACGAACTGCCCGACGAAGGATGCCTTCCTGCTCCTTGCTCAGTGACTGGTCGGCAACCGCCGAGAAGTGCGTGCGGAACAGCTCCATCACCGAGCGGAACTTCTTCTTGAACGGGTCGTCCGCGACGTCGTCGATGCCGCGCCGTATTTCGAGTGGATTGACCGTATTCTGCCCACCGAAGCGGATGACCTGGCCGCCGAGGTCGTTCGCGAAGTCGACGAAATCCCCGAGCGGATCAAGGACGAGCATCTCGATCTCGGGGTCCATCATCATGCGATGGTACATTTCGTGCTTCTCGGCGAACGTCTTACCCGACCCCATCTTCCCGGCGATCGCCTTCGAGTACGACGAGAGCCGGTAGCGATCGAGCAGCACGGGCGTGTTCGTCCCGTCGAACCCATAGAAGACGCCTTCAGGGTCGGCTACAGCCGGCTCGATGAAGGGGAACATCGTCGCCACAGCGGTTTCCTGCATCAGTTGGGTCGCTTTGATTGGGTCGTCGCCGAGCGGGGCGAGGGCGTCCTGTGATTCGATCTGGCGCTTGTCGAGCGTGACTGCCTTGGCATTCGCTGTGCCGAGCGTTTCGACGACGCGTTCGGTGGCGTCGTCGAGCTCCTGCTCGGTGTCAGCGATGATCTCGATATAGATCGCGAAGTCGAAGAGCTTCGTCTCACCAAGGATGATGTCCCAGATGAGGTCTTTGACCATGTCACGGTCCGCCTCTGCCTCGTGGGTGTCGGTCTGGTTCTTCTCGTGTTTCTTGTGGAGGCGGGCTCGCAACTGGGTGAGACGCTTCTGGAGTTTCCGGAGCACTGATCCGGTATCGCGTGGCTCGATATGCTGGGTGACGCGGACCTGGTCGTTCGTCGTGTAAAGGTCCGTAAGCCACCCGAGGGGAACGCGCTCGGGGTAGCCGTGGATGGTGAGCGTACGGACGAACTGGTCATTGCGAACCATGTAGCCCGACTCGAAGAGATTCGAGACCTCCTGGAGCTGGCGAGGTGCGATGACATCCCGGTCGGCAAGCGTCTGCTCGGTCTCGTCCTGCACGATGCCGATTCGGAGTTCACCCTCGTCAACGTCCTCGACCTCAAGCAGGTACTGGGCTTGTTCGCGGATGTTCTCCTTCGTGAGGTCGTCCCCGTTCGCTTCGAGGATTTCCGCTGCCCGGTCGAACGTCTCGTCGTCGATATCATCGATGCTTTGCTCGCGATTCCCCACGGGTAGCCACGAGAGAAGGCGATTGAATCGCCCCGCCATCAGTGCTCACCCTCCGTTTTCGTCGCATGCGAGAACTTCTCGAACGTTGGGTCGACGTGGTTGTAGTAGTGATAGAGGATCTCCATCGTTTCCTGACGGTTGGTGACTCGTTCGATGGACACATCTGTCCGACCGAGCTTGTTCGTAATCCGTCGCTGGCGCTGCCGAACCTCGCGGATACAGAGTTCGGTCCGGGCTTCCTCATGGGAGTCACCCAGTGGTGTTCGATCGACAATCCCCGAGAAGACCGTCCCGATGACTGGAAGCGTCCCGAGCTGGCTCAACACACTCCCCGTCTCAAGATCCTTGTGTACCTGATCGGCGTCGACGCGCGTGACGATGTAGAAATCGCGCTGTTTGAGGTCCTCGTCTTCGATGTTCGTGTTCGCCCACTGGATGTAGAACTTGCGCCCGTACTGGAGAATGGGCGTCTGACCACGCGAGGCCATGCTCGCGCCGGCGGTGTAGAAGCGTTCGAGGTGGCCAGTCAGGTCGAAGGTCTTCGGATAACAGGGGACAGCGACGCTGGACTCGAGCGACATGAGGAACGACATATACGCGCTCATCGTGTCGCGTTTCGCCTGGTCGCTGAGCGAGAGCCAGTTCTGCGGATGAACTTTCAGCAGCCCGATGTAGCTGTTCTCGTCGACGGCGATGCCGTCGTCGCGAACGTAGTCAAAGCCGAGTTTCTCTTGCGTGGTCGTGGACTCGCCGAGCCGGTTTTCGAGGTCGAAGTGGTCGCGAGCCCGAGCCCGTTCGCGAGCGGTCGGGAGATCCGTATCGATATCGTCGAGGAACGTATCGAGTGCCTGGAGGACTTCGAGGTCTGACTCCGGTGCTGTCGGCGATGCGTCGTTCTGAAGCGCAGCGGTCGGCTGGGCATCATTCTGTAGCTCGGGGTCCGAAGTGGACCCCGACTCGCTCGCTGACGCACTCGTTGAGTGTCCGGGCGACGTATCGGATGAAGCGTTCCCGTTCGTTGTCTCGTCTACTGCGTGTTCCTCATCGCTTTCGGCGGTGGTTCCGTCGGTGGTCTCGTCGGAGGAGGCAGAGCCCATGCACAGTCACCTCGATTCGGTCTCCTGCTCTGCTTCGATCGTCTCGATGTCGAGGCCGTCCTGCCGGACGCCGACGACGTCCTGGACCAGGGGTGTTTCCTCTTCGGGGCGAGTACGGCGATTGTAGTAGGTATTCGACGAGAGATAATAGTCAGCTGCAGCACGGGCGTAGCTGATTGGTCGCTGGCCAGCGGGCGCAACGAGGAGGATGAGGATGCCGAGGGTGAGACCGATGCCACCAGCGATCATGAACAGTGTGCCGGTGAACCCGAGGCTCTGAGCGATGCCGAGGGCGAGAAAGGGGATGATGAGGACCTCGCCTGCTTCGCGGGCGGTGAGGCCGAAGACCAACTTGGTGTTGATGATTCGACCTGCGATGGGGAAGGTCTCCATGTGGTAATTCATTACAAAGTCAGACAGTTAATATTTACCCTACTACGTTACTTTTCCAAATAGTATTAGATTTTCGATATATTCGTTGTGCTACCATTGCCGAGTTTGGTGACCTGGCTACGTGGTTGGTCTCGGAGCGATTCCGCCAATCGCGACCCGCTTTACTCTTCCCAGACTTCTCCAAGGCGGTCTTCAACCCATGGGAGGACGACCGTTTGAAGCACTGTCGTGAGGTCTGGGGGGAACTCTCGATCTTCAGCTCCGGTTGTACTCGCAGTCGGGAATGGATGGAAATGATCACGGCTGTTGTGTGATTGGTCGTGACGGTCCCACCGACACCGACGTTGGTCCCCACGATACCGTTCGAGATATGAGACGTGGAATTCTCCGTTCGTATAGACGCGGAGCTCCAACCAGACAGCCGTCATCGCCGTTGGATAGTAGTCACGACTGAGATGCACAATGAGGCTTTCCTGCTTGTTCGCTGGGAAGAGCGATGTTCCACTCACTTCCGATTGCTGTGCGAGAATCCGTGCCAGATAGCGAAGCGTTGCCGCGTCGATGGTTCGCTGACTGTCTCCCGGCTCGCCCACAGTCAGGCGGCCTCCGATGGGAAGTCACCCGTTCGCTGCTGACGGACGTCTTCCAGTCGGCGAATGCGGCGCCGCACGGTTTCCCACTCGCTGAGGTCTAACCATACGTCTTCGAGCTGATCGTAGTCGGCGTGGTCGAACGCGTCGACATCGTCAGGTCGGGCGACGCCGTACTGGTCGCGGAACTCTCGTTCACGAGCGGTTAGCTCTGTGAGGCGAGTTTGGAGTTGACCCGTCGAGAGTTGTTTGAGCCGGTTGCGTTTTCGCCACTCGAAGTACGATTCGTTCCGCTGGTAGGTTGCGGGTGAGTCGCCGACCTGGTCGAGGACGCCGATATCGACGAGCCGGGTGAGATGCCGACGTGCAGTATCGGGTGAGCACTCTGCCCGTTCAGCAACTCCCGCAACGCGTGTCGGTTCGTAGAGCTGGAGGGCGACCCGGTAGACACGCTCGTCGGTCGGTGCTGCAGCCAACTCAGCCCCGAACTCGGCGGCAAGGTTGAACTCCGCCACTGGGTTAGTGTCTGGTTCGGGCATGGAGGACGATTTAGGCCCAAGACTAATATATTTACCTCGTGCAGAGATATTTCGTCAGTTGGCCGAAGGTTTTCATAGATTTTGCTCGAAGACTCAGAAATTGATAGGAATCTAGTTTCTCTGAATTCAGAAAAGGTAGTCAGCAGTGACCGGTAGCAATATCCACTCTATATACATATGTATACACGTGAGCACGGACTACAAGAATGTCCGCCTGACGAAGGACGCCTATCACGCACTGGAACGGCGCAAACGCGAGGGCGAGACCGTCTCCGAGGCAGTCGCGCGGCTGGCACGCGACAGACCGATCAGCGACCTTGCCGGACTGTTCACCGACGAAGAGGTCGAAGAAATCCGGACGGCCCAAAGCCGAGCCTACGACGACTATTCCCCTCGCCACCGTGAGGAGCGCGAGTGACTGATTCTGTATACGTTATTTTTGAAAGATGTTGGACGGGAGGATGCGGCCGCCCTCGAGAAAGCCATCGAACTACAAGACCAGCAAATTCCAGAACGCCTCTCCGTGATGACGCTCTATGAACTGTACTGGGGCATCGGCTACGTCGATCGAACGCAGGCCGAACGCGACAACGTCGACGCGATTCTCGGCACAAAGGAGGTGTACCCGGTGACGCCCGCTATCGCGCGGAAAGCGGGACGAATTGCAGGCGAACTCACTCGCCGAGACGAGCCATTGAACGACCCGAGCGACGAACTTATTGGTGCGACAGGGTTCGTCCACGAGGAGCCGGTGCTGACGAAGAACGTCGGCCACTTCGACCAGATTCCGAACCTCGAAGTCGAAACCTACTGACACACCTATAGGAGTCTTACTCGACTCCAATCTACTGCTATACAGCGGTCACCGCTCGCAGTGAAATATTCCCTCACGAGATCTCACCGGAGCGGAACAGGCTCACGTATTACGTCAGGAAATGTAGAAGAGATCGTGAATTCGAGAGGCTCTTAGAGTTTCAAGACGACCCTGAACCAGAGGTGGAACTGTTTGCCTCACAGAGTATTGGTAGCTATCTCTCCGAGGGTCATCGAGAGTTCAAGGCAGATTACTTCCTCGAATTTGAATGAAGAGTTTTCGGGCTGTCATAGAGCGATTAACGATTGGTTCACACAGTCCATAAGTTAATGATTCTTACCAGTGAATTACTACTCGTTCTACACCACTCTATCACACCAGCCACGAGGCTCTGCGTCTCGGGCCTCATTTTGTGACCGATTTGCGCTCTCTGTTCAGCACGCTTACTGATAGCGATCACTAGTTAAGGAGTAAAACAGAGCCACTCCACATCATCGAATCGATGTGTTGGGGAACGATTCGTGAAGATCATCGAGCGTGATTGCCTCTGCATCACGCTCCGCGGCGTGCATGGCAGCGTCGTCGACGATTCCCACGATATCAGCACTACTGAGCTCCTCTGAGCGGTGAGCTAACTCGTGATAGTCGCGTTCGTCGAGCGCGGTCGGCAGTTCACGCAGTCGAACGCGGAAAATTGCCTCACGAGCATCGTTGTCAGGGAGGCCGATTTCGTACTGCTGGTCGAATCGCCCTCGGCGGGTGGCAGCCTCATCGAGGAGGTCGGCACGGTTTGTCGCTGCAATGACGAGGAAATTCGGATCGTCGTCATCCAGGTGCGCGAGGAACTCGTTGACGACCTGGGCATGTTCACGGTGGAGGTCGTTTCCACGACCGGCGAGCAGCGCATCGATCTCATCGATGAAGATGACGCACCGGTCAAACTGCTGGGCTTCGTCGAACAGTCGGTTGACCTGCTCGGTTGATTCATTGATCCACCGAGATTTGATATCGCCTGCAGAGAGCTCGAGGTACGGATGGCCGAGTTCACCAGCGACTGCTCGGGCGAACAGGGTCTTCCCGGTTCCAGGTGGGCCGTACAGGAGGATTCCATTCGGTGGGGAGACTTTGAATCGCTCGTAGGCTTCGTCGATTCGGGTCAGAGGTCGGAGGACTGATCGCTCGATCTTCGTTTTCAGCGACTCCATCCCACCAATATCTGCAAACCGCGTCTCTGGTGCAGCCTCCCATTGATAGCTTCGATTTCTCGGCTGATCTTCGTTCTTCGGTGCCTTCCTGTCCCGGCCATCCGTGTTATTCGTGGATGCAGATGGATTCGCAGACCACGTACCTGACTGGCTGCGCTGCTTCTCCTTTGTTTTCGAGGTATCACTTTCTGGGCTAGGGTCCGTGAGTCCGGCAAGATTAGCATACGCCATCATTGGTACGGTAACTAGCCAACTCAGGCCAACAAGCAGAGGATCGTCAAATAGGGCAGCAATCCGTAATGGCTGAATTACTCCTTCAACCAATGGCCAGGACCCCTCTAAAAGCGGAAGGAGCCAGACCGCAGTTAACACCGCTGACCCCACGATTATTCCTAAAAACCATCCCCTTTCCACATCTTCGTCGTCCTGCCCAACTACGAATTCTATAGTTGTAGTCGCGACTATTGCAATAACACTCGGTACGAACCAAATAGCAGGCACACTAAGGATTGCTGCAATCCACCCGATTGAGTTAGGCATCTTGGCCGCTACCCAAATCACGCCTAACGGAACCAGAAGGTAACACGCGGAAAGTACAATAGTTGAAAATAGAGATGTGATAATTGATTTGAATATCTCATCGAAATTCCGCTGACTACTGGTTCTCCCCCCGTTTGTGGACGTAGTGTGTTCTTGTCCGTCCATTGTTATTCTTAATTTATGGAATCCCGTTGTATATGTATTCGGTCAACCCTACTTTGACTGGCCCTTGTTAGAAGAGCTGTCAGACCAGTCATTCAGCTCACGTTGCTTCGGTCCGGTATCATCTGATGTATCGACAACCGGGTTGTCTCGGTAGCGTTCAAGGCCTGCTTCAGCCCAATCAACCGGGGATTGATGGAGATTTCGCGTTGCATAGTCCGCACCTGCATGTGCATCTGAGATTACTCGTTTCCCACCTTGCTTTCCGGAGTTTCCGATTCGCTTTCCCTTCTCAACCTTCTCTTCGGAAACAACGCTCGTAGCAACGTTCCCAATCGTACTTTTTGTTCGTCCTGCAGCAGAGCCTGCCTTCCTCACAGCGGTGCTTCCCACTCCTTTAGTTCGTTTGTCGATTCCTCGCAACCCCTTTGACGTTCCATGCCTCGCCTGTTCCATCAGGGCGGTACGAGTCGATTTTCCACCAGACTGGTTCGTCGACGAACTCTGGGAACTCGATTTGCTTTTCGCCCCTTGACGACCGGAGATTCGACGCGGCGACAGCCCGGCCATCGCCGCAGATTTGATCCCGACGAGTGCGGGCGCAACGAGGCCAATCAACCAGAAGAGGTACGCCTCAAGGACTTCCCCGAACCCAGGGTCACCAGCTTGTTGACTCTGTGCCGCTGCTGCACCCTGTCCGGCCATGTCCGCGTACGCACCAGCAGCCGCAGCGCCGGTCTGCAAGAGACCGGCCATCACGATCCCGGCGAGGAGCATGAACGCCGTCGCCCGGAGAGCGGTTTTCGCGATCTCGGACGTGTAGCGGAGCGGCCCGAAGTCCAGGAAGAGCATCGCCCCGAGGACAGGCAGGAGAATGAACGTCGCATTGAACAGGAACTCCCGTAGGACGAAGACCCCGAGCGCTAGCACGATGCCCGCCACGGACACCATACTCAGGATCAGTCCGCCAATGATTACGCCAGCACTCGACGCCGCAGCCCCGTCAAGACTGGCTTGCAGCACCTCCGGTCCGAACGCAGTACCGTAGTCTGCGGTGAAGATGTGGCGAATAATTGCGTTCGTCAGCAGGAGGCCGAAGTGCATTATCTGGCGGGCGACGGCGACGAAGATGATCACTTTTAGCGCCTTCCAGACGAGCATGAAGTTCGTTGCCTCGTGCTGGTCGGCGAACGGTTTCGTCGCGACCCCCGCCATGAACATGATCACGAGTAGTTGCGGGAAGATATCGAGATTGTGCTGGAAGGCCGCCTGCATCGTCGGGTCGGAGTAGGGGCTGTCGAAGATGATGAACGTCCGCATCCCGTTGGCGATGAGCTCGCCGATGAAGCCGAGGATTCCGGTCAGGATGTAGGTGAAGAAGTTCGCAATCCAGTCGGTGAAGCCAGCGGCGAGCGGCACCAGCATGGCATCTGTCGGCAGCGTCGCGATGCCGTGCTGGAGGGACGCCAGGGTATCGGGACCGATGCTGTCATGGACGACGTCGAGTGGGATGTGGACTCTCGATCCGTTGACATCCTCCAAGCGCCTAAAGGCGCGGGAAACCTCACGTTCGGGGTCTGGCATTAGCGCCACCCCCGACGTGAGCGACTTTCTCCTATCCGTGGATACTCCGGTTCGTGCGCACTTCTTTGGGACGGGGAGAGCGTGGTGACTCCAGCCACTCGTGGCTGTCCCACTCGAATCGCACGGGCCGTGCCATCGGCCTTGGTGCGTCTGTGTGCCGTCTCAGGAACGACTCGCTTGCAACGAGGTCGGCGTGACCCTCGAACCCGCACCGACACGTAAGCGTGTCTTGGTGGCGAATCGTGTCTGTCGTGGAACCGCAATTCGGACACGTCTGACTCGTCCACGCTTCCGACCGTGCTTCGACCGTGATGCCGTATTCTTCGGCGGTACACACGAGTCGGTCGATGAACGCCCGGAACGCCCAGAAGTTGTGCGTTTTCTCGTTCGCCCGAACCGACCAGTGCGTTTCCAGCACGTCGGTTAAGTCCCCGACGTACACCGTCGAAACCCCGTCCTCGTACAGGCGTTCGAGAAGGTCGCGTACCAGCGCGTTCTGTGCGTGGTCGCGCCGTCGCGTCCGACCACGGTACAACTGTCGAATCCGGCTCGAGGAGTAGCGCCCATCGCGGAGCTCGGACTGTAGCCGGGCAATCTCCCGCGTCGTCTCGCGGAACTGGTCGAACAGGCCGCGTCCATGGTACAGATACTGTTGGCCGGTTGTGGTTGTACAGGCGACGAGGTTGTTCGCACCAATATCCAGAGCGGCTTCTTCCGAAGCCAGTGGTGAATCCAGTCGAGAATCGTCCACGGTGACTGGTTGAAAGGCCCTGAATTGGTCCGAGGACTCGTCGTAGAACAGTTCCAGCCGACCCTGTTTGCCATCCCACTTCGGAACGCCCGCCACTTCGAGGCGAAGACGCTCTGCGTACCCGAGGTCGTACTTCTCTTTGAGCTCGCTTCCGACGGGGATTTCGAGGCGTGAGCGGTCGCCGGTTTCCAGCGTGTACTGGTCGTTTCGGATGCACGTTTGCAAGGTGCGACCGTCGTCTTCGTTGCCCCAGTAGCCGGGCGGGGAACACTGCTCGCCCTTCTCTTTGAGCGAGAAGAACGATTTCCACGCGCTCTTGCTCTTTCGGATGAGTTGCTGGGCAGTGGCGCTCCCCAGAACACCGACGTACTGTTTGCGGTAGTCGGCGGTGTCCCAGACGCTTTCGCCGTCGAAGTAGTTCTGGCGGCGCTCGTAGGTGAGTTCGTTCCAGAGGCTGGCTGAGGCGTCCAACAGGTCGTGTAGCAACGCCGCATCCTGTTTGGAGCGGGGTCGAACGACGAATGTGTTGGTACGCCTCATCCCGATAGATATTTGGACCAAATCGACTAAAAGTCTTTTGGACCATGCGCCCTAACGTCGATATACCGTGGTCGTTGAACGGTCGAATCCACGAATACGCCGATGAAAACGATATGAATCTCACAGAGGCATACGTAGATATTTTGGAGCGGGGACTCGAAAACGTGGAGACCCCAGACTGAGTGCCGTCGGTGGATTGCGTCGTTCTGTGGTCGCTCGACTCGCGCCTGAAGGCAGGGGAATGCGCTTGATTATATGCCATCATTTGGTCTGAGTTCGGTGGTGTGTTTGTTGCGTGAGCTTCAGCGTGGAAATCCAAGTAAGTACGCCACGGGTGCTAGCCAGTTCCCCTCCGCATGTACGCAAACGGTACAAAGAAAACGAGGAACGCCGCCACCGAGACGAGTGCACCCGCGAGACTGGTCAGGAGCTGGTAGATGTTGAATGGTTCCAGCTGGAACGCGACTCGTGTCTGTGCGGGTCCGTAGTAGACGTTCTCGGAGACGTTGGTTGCGCCCGTGAACGAGGCGGTGACGTAGAGGTCACGCCGCTCGACGACGACCGTGCCGTTGGCGTTCGTTGTTACTCGTCCCTGGGCGGCTCCGCTGAGCCAGACCGCTCGATTCGACAGCGGCTGGCCAGTACGCGCGTCTGTGAGTTGGACCCGGGCGTGCGTCTCATTGAGTGTCGTCGCGGTGAGACTCGCGTTCTGCTCGCGAACGGTCTGTGTGGTCACCGGAATCGAACCGTTGTGGATGTCGCGGACCTCCGTAATCGGCTGGTCGACGTTCGTGATGACGATCGTCGTGTAGCCGCGAGGCGGCACTGAGGTGAGATTCACACGTCGGTCGAGCGGGGTCGCATCGCCGGTCATATTGAAGCCGCTTAGTCTCGTGATCTCGGGAGCAGCGGTGACGCTCGTGTTCTGTGTCCAGCGGAGCGTCGGCTGCCGACTGCGAGCGGTGAGGCGCTGTTCGAGGACGTTCGGGAACGGGACGGTGCGCTGCCGTTCGTTTGTGGCCGCAAGCTGCTGAGCGAGCGTCTGGTTGAGTCGCGTCGTGTTACCCGGTGAGAGCGAGAGGGTGGTGTTCGACGTCGTGAGAAGCCGTCGACCGCGTGTCGCATTCGTGTACCGGCGCTGCGAATAGACACTCCAGACGTTCTGCACGCGTCCAGTCGACCCCTTGGACCGAGCATAGCTCCAGAGTCGGCGGTCGGAGAGCGTCTGTGGGCCCTCGAACTGGAGGATGATTCGGTCGATCCCCTCTTCGGAGCGGACGACCGTCTGCGTGACGCTAAGATTCTGGTTCGACGTGACGACCGCAGGAGTGCTGTCCTGGACCGTATGCGAGAGGCTGAGCGTCTCATCGGCCGTTGTATTCGACAGCTGCCAGCCAACGGCATCGCGGACGTAGGTCTTCGTCGTAACGGCGACGGTCGAGGTAATCGTCGCACGAACCTGCAACGTCGTGGGCTCGGTTGCCTTCGCTCCCTCGTACTCAAGTTGCCGGGCCGACGCTGAATCACTCTCCCACGTCTGAGTGCCGATCCGGACGCTTCGGTCGACCTGTTGCTCGAGGAGATCGTACGAGAGACAGGTCTTGGTGTCGCCAGCAACCGTACACGTCCGATTTGGGAGAAGCGTCGAGTAATCGAGCTGCGTCAGCACCGTCCCGTTCCGGGGAATGAGCAGTCGATCACTGTCGTTTGCAGCGTGGTTACCCTCTTCGGCACCGATGCCAGTCCGCACGCCCTCGTTTGTCCCGAGGATCGTGATATGGGCGTCTTTGACGACCGTGCCGTTCGAGCGCTTTGAGTCGGGGAGCCAGAGACTCGTCGAGTCGTTGCGCTGAATCGAGTTCAACTGAGCGAGACGATACTCGCTGAGTGTCTGCTGGTTCGGCCCGACGCGATACGGTGGTTGGGTCGTCGCGTACGAGAAATCGCGTATTCGACTGATGTTCGCCACAGAGACGTTCTCCGCGCGGACGACAGCGTCGAGGGTGGAGAGTACGAACGGCGGAAGGGTCCCGGCGTCTGGGTCACGGTCGTCGGAGATGAACGCACGCGTCCCGTTGTTGGGTGTGAGACCAGTTGGTGGTGTGATCGCACTCACGACGGGGAGTGCGAGCAGGGCGACGAGTACCAGGCCGGTGAGGGGACGTCTGTCCGTCATTAATCACTGTGATAGGGGGTATCGAGCGGTGGCCCGCTCTCGAACCACCCGAAGCCGTTCTTAGGGGAGGACTGGGACGAGTATCCCGGGGGCGAGGTTTTCGAAGAGGCCGACGAATACGCTGTAGCTGACCGAGAGGGCAATCATCCCCGCGCCGCCCCACATGCCGCGCCAGCCCCATTGGGCGCGGTCGGCGCTCCGCCTGGAGACGAACCAGACGGCAGCGCCAACGAGGAAGACGATGACGCCGAGTTGACCGAGGGTTGTGGCGACGAACTGCTCGATCTGGGTGAGCGAGCTGCTGATTTCGTTCTGTTGAGCAGCAGCGACGCCGGTACTGGTGATAAACGCGGTCAGGACGACCAGGAATCTTTGGACTCCGTGTCGAGAGCGCATGTTTATTTCATCAACGTACCATCACTAAAAACCTTAGTTAACATTGTTGAAGTGTTGAATTTAGATGGTTTAGTGTGAATTCGAAACGTAATCTCAAGAGGCTAATCGAGAAGTTGGAAGAGTTAGAGAGAATTGAGGTGCAGCATGTCGGTGGTGTTCAGATGTGTGACGTAAGAGGGGATCAGATCCCAGGCATCCACCGAGTGCGTGTTAGTGCAATGAGGCGCTACGACGGATTCAGGTGCCAATACGATGGAGTTGCCAGCGAATCGGTTGTGAAGTTAGAGAACCACACCAAACACTAATCTAGTAACGCGAAGAATTTCGATAAATCGCAAGACAACTACGTTGATTGGTATGACACCGTTTGTGCTTTGACGTCTGTGAAGCACAGAATTTTATACATCTGTGTTTGGATGAAATGATATGGCTGATTCAGACCCGGTGGACGAGAACACAGCAAGCAACGGTGACGCTCCCTCCGGGGCAACTGATTTTTCTCGGTATAATATTCCGACAGATCTCACCGCCTTTCAGACAGTTCTTCTTTGTCTCATCCATCGATTTGAGGGCGCGGAAGGAGTGACCCTCCAGAACGCGCTTGAAGGCCTCTACCCGAAGGATATCAATCATGGGCGACTGTACCCGAGTCTCGACCGGATGGTCGATTCCGGACTGATCAGCAAACAGACGAAGGAAAGCGACAAACGGCGAAAGGAGTATGCGCTGACTGGCCGCGGTGAATGGGTTACGGAGGAGTATCTCCGGTTCGTGCGGGAGATGATCGCTCCTCATGATGAATGAGCAACCTGTGAATTCAATTTGGTTGTCAACGCGAGAGTCGAGTCCTGATTTTCGAGTGACCGGGTCTTCACAGGAATCTCTCCTGCGCCCTCTTAACCAACAGATTACGAGATAGGCCTGTGTTGTTGGTTAATCTCTCACCGTTGGAGAAGTATTTCTCATTACGTTCGTGGCCATAATCACAACTGCCGCGAGAAGTCCCGTTCTTCGATATCCTCAGACTAAATGCATCCATATCTTGTGGTGTCACTGCGAAGCCACATCCAGAGCCTGATAGCGCGAACGCCGAGTTGATTTAAGCACGTGTCACCAACCCCTCTGCACAGATGGCTCGTGTCGTCTACTATCACCATCCCCAAGCCGAGAACTTCTCGCTGAAGTATAGCTCGGCCTCTCAATCAGAGATTCTGTCCCGTCGTGAAGATTCAGATGGCGCGACGAAGCTCATCGGCTATCCGTTTGATACCCCCGTCTACGTCCTGTATGAGAGCGGCACGGAGATCAAAGACGCAAACGAGATTGATTTCGACCAGAAGTGGCTCAGCGACCGAATCGCCGAACTCCCCCGTGAGGGGCAGGTCGTCGCGTTTCGATTGGTGGAATTGCTCGAAGCGGCTGTTGACCGTTCGGCGGAAGAACGTCCTCTTCAAGCACCTGTACCGCTTCGGCGCGAGAACACTTGAGCGGAAACAAGCGGTCGAAATCGACCTGACTGCATACGAGCTGGATATGTACCCGAGCGAGGCGAAGGTCGTCTACGCGGAGCAGCACGAAGACCTCTGGATCGAGTTCGCCGAGGAGTCCGTCGAACGCGCAGACTATCCGGAGCTGAAGGAAACGCCGGGGCTATCGAAAGCAGCGTTCGCTGAAAAGATTCGGAACCTCGACCAAGCAGCTCTGTTAGTCTTGGAGCGTGGCGACTGTTCGGCCTGTTTCCTCGGCCTCTTCGCTGCGCGACATATTGTACGTCGCGAGCGCTTCGTCAACCGCCTCATCAAGACTCATTGATCAATCTAATCTTGACTCTTCCAGCGTATAAACGCTTACATGTCAAGAAGAGACGCTAAGGGTTCGAAATCAAGCGTCACGGGCTTTGAAGTGCAAATTTCATCCACTGGTTTTTCCGAGATTACTTTTGTGGGATATGGTAACATGAGAGACGGCTGTCGGAGAGCCGCCCCGTACGAACACTTTTTGTCGCAATGCTCGATGCGTACGTATGACAGCAATAGGAAACGGCCACGTAAGGGTGGAATACGATGAGCGTCGCGCGGACGTGATTCTCGACCGGCCGGAGAAACGCAACGCGATGAACGAGGAAACCGTCGCAGACCTCACCGAAGCGATAACGCGCATCGATGACGACGACGACATCCGTGCCGCCACGCTGTTGGGGAACGGCTCGGTGTTTTGCGCTGGACTCCAACTCGACATGATGTACGAAAAAACGGCCAGCGAACAGGACGAGTTCCAGCGGTCGTTCCGGACGCTACTCAACGCAATCGACGAGTCGACGACGCCCATTGTCGCTGGCATCAAGGGTGCTGGCATCGCTGGCGGCTTCGAATTAACACTCCCGACAGACCTCCGCGTGTTGGGCGAGAAGACCAAGTATGGCGTCATCGAAGTGACTCTCGGAGTCTTTCCCCACCAGGGGTCAACGCAGCTGCTCCCGCGTATCGTCGGCCTCGGGAAAGCGAAAGAACTCGTTTTGACCGGAGAGTACATCGACCCAGCAGAAGCCGAACACTGTAACCTCGTTACCGAGGTCGTCCCGGAAGCCGACGTTGACGAGCGGGCCCGACTGCTGGCTGACGACCTGGCTGAGAAAGCACCGCTTGCCATCCAGAACGCACTGAAAGCGTTCCAGGCGACGTTCGATGTCCCCCTCGATGAGGGGCTGGCGACCGAACACCGACTGGCAATGCCTCTCTACAAGACCCACGACCGTACAGAGGGGTTCGAGGCGCGACTGAACGGGCGTGACCCCGAATTCAGAGGTCGATAAGTCGACGTAGACACAGACGCAGACGCAGATTTCACCCGAATACTCTCGTTTTAAGGGTTCGCTCACGCATCGCCACCATATGCGACTTGCTAACAAGACTGCGTTCATCACCGGAGCAGGATCGGGACTCGGTCGCGCCATAGCGGAGCGATTCGCGGCCGAAGGGGCGACTATCGTGGGTGCCGACGTAGACTACGACAGCGTCAAAGAAACTGTCGACAGCATTGGTGGTGAGGCGGTGGCGTTCGAACTCGACGTCCGTGACTTCGAGGCAGTTCGGGCCGCTATCGACGCGACCGCTGACGAATATGGGCTCGATATCCTCGTGAACAACGCCGGCCTCATGCACAACGCAACACCGATGGAGAGGCTCGACCACGAGGAACTCAACCGTCTCATCGACGTCAATATCAACGGAGTGTGGAACGGCTGTGCGGCTGCGCTTCCGCACTTTAAGAACCAGGGCTCGGGGTCGATCGTCAACACGGCATCGCTGGCAGGTATCATCGGGTCGCCAAACTACGCTGGATACTCGCTGACCAAAGGTGCCGTAGTCAACGTTACCCGTGCTATCGCCGCAGAAGCCGGTCCTGAGGGCGTGCGCGTGAACGCCGTTTGTCCGGGTATCACCGAGACGTCCATGCCGAAGGGTAATCTCTCTGCAGAAGAGTGGAAAGATGTCGCCTCGCGGATGGCAGAGGAGTACCCGCTGGGGCGCCTTGGCCAACCCGAGGACGTCGCAAACGCAGTGTTGTTTCTCGCCAGCGACGAAGCAGACTGGATTACCGGCGAGGCGCTTGTAATTGACGGTGGCTATTCGTGCGCCTGACGGTCTCGCAAAATGAGATGGCGTGCCGGTTCTCGTCGGTCGAACTGCATCCATTGTGCATCAAGCCCAGCGATGCTTGGAACGACCCGTTTTAACCGGGTCACTACCAATTGCTACCGAAAATAAGAACGGTTGCCAACGCGTTCTAACTTCCACCAGTTATCTGCATCAACGTTTCGTCGTCTCTTATCGACGCAGGCTCGTCTGTCTGTGCGATTATCTCGCCCCGCTCGATGACGTACAGACGATCAGAGACGCGTTCGATGTGGTTGAGTTGGGATTCGGCGATGAACACGGTCGTTCCGAGTTCGTTCTTGATAGCTGAGATGCTCTTCTGGAGGTCTTTTTTAATACTCGGGGCGAGTCCTTCGAATGGCTCGTCCAGCAACACCAGGTCGGGATTGGCGATAAGCGCGCGGGCGACGGTGACCATCTGCTGTTGGCCACCGGAGAGGTTTCCTGCGTCCCGGTCGAGAAATTCCTCCATGGCGGGGAAGATGTCGAGAACGGATTGCATCCGCGCTTCGACATCGAACGCTTTGTCGGCGCCCCAGAGTGACATCTCGATGTTCTCTCGGGCGGTTAATTTAGAGATGAGCTGTCGGTTCTCGGGAGCAAACCCGATTCCGAGGCGCTTTCGCTTGAACGTATCCCAGTTCGTGATGTTCTCGTCTTTGAACCGAATCGTTCCGCTATCAACCGTTCGAAGCCCCATCACCGAGCGGAACGTCGACGTCTTGCCAGCGCCGTTACGACCGATGAGGGCGACTGTCTCACCCGCTTCGACCGCGACGTCGATTCCCCGGAGGACGGAGACCCCCTCGATGGAGGCATGAACGTTTGCCACTTCCAGCACCATCACTCCTCACCTCGGATGCGACGTTTAACGTCCGCGTTCTCGAGGACTTCCTCTGGAGTACCTTCGGTGAGCTTTTGACCCTGGTCCATTGCGAGTACGCGCTCTGCGTACTCCGCAATCAGTTCCATGTCGTGTTCGATGAATAAGACCGCTGAATCGGTGGTCTGAAAGTAATCGTTGAGTCGTTGCATTATCTCATGTTTGTTATCCGTGGCCACACCGCTCGTCGGCTCGTCCAGAATGAGCAGTTTTGGCCGCATCGCGACACTCATTGCGACGTCGAGAATCTTCTTGTCGCCGTGCGGGATGATTTCGGCCTTCATCTCAGACCGGTCTTCGAGTCCGAACTTGCCAAGCAGCTCCAGCGCTTCCTCCCGAGAGGAATCCTCCCATGGAAGAATCGTGAATAAGGAATTGTTCTGTTGCTCTCTCGATAACACCGCGCTGCGGACGTTTTCCAGCAGCGTCAGGTCATCACAGACTTGTGGGATCTGGAACGACCGGACGAGTCCGGCTTGTGCGCGACTGTGAACCGATGAGTCCCCGAGGGACTTAGTATCGAAGACGATTTCTCCGGAGGTAGCCTCCAGAACGCCGGTGAGCAGGTTGACGAACGTGGTCTTCCCGGCACCGTTCGGTCCGATGATACCGACAATCTCTCCGCGGTCGATCTCGAAGTTCATCCGGTCGACGGCGGTGAATTCGCCGAATTTCTTGGACAAGTCGGTGGTTTCCAGAATCGCCATTAGTTCTCACCTCGGTTGTTCAATTTCGTGGTGACAGCATCGCGAACCCGCTTTGCGATGCCGGTGATGCCCTGGGGCTCGAAGACGATGACGAGAAAGAGGACGAACCCCATCATGAAGTGCCAGTACTCGGTAATCTGCTGGGCCTGACTACGGATGAGGATGAACGCGCCAGCACCGACAACTGGCCCAAAGAACGAGCCAGTACCCCCGAGGACGGTCATGAATGCCAGCTCACCCGACCGACTCCAGTGCAACATGGTGTCAGGCGTGATGTGGCCGTTGAGGAACGCATACATCGCGCCACCAACACCGGTAAACACCCCTGAAATGATGGTCGCATACCAGCGGTATCGATGGACGGGAATGCCGATTGCGCGGGCACGTTCGGGGCTGTCACGAATGGTTCTGAGCGTCAGGCCAAACGGAGAGTTCATAAACACCCAGAGTAGCACCGCCGACAGCACGAACGATAACAGAATAATGTAGTACAGTACGCCGCCGAGATAACCTGCGTATCCCCACAGTTCGAGGTAGTTTATCCCGGCGACGGTCGGGGTTGAGATGGGGACCCCGTCCGTTCCGCCAGTGTAGGTGTAGAACTTGAGCGTGACGATGTACAGCAAGAAGCCAAGTGCGAGCATCAACAGGGCGTAGTACACCTCCGTGTGTCGCACAGAGATGTAGCCGATGACGGCCGCGATTGCTCCCGCAGCGAGAATGCCGATAGGGATGAGCAAGAAGATCTCATTTATCGACGTGTACCGCATGACGAGACCGACCGCGTAGGCCGACCCACCAAAGAACGCGGCGTGGCCAAACGAGAGGAGGCCAGTGTATCCGAGCAACACGTTGTACGCAATCGCCGCGATAGCGAACGCCAGTATTTGGGCCGTCAAGAACACCTCGAACTGTCCGGTGCTGGGGAGATACGGGAGGGCAAACGCCCCGAGAATAAGGACGATACTCGCGATTCCAGGAGCGGTGGTGAGATTTCGTTTGAGTGCCGTTGCGACCCCGGTTGCAGTATTTTGACTCATGCTTTGATATCCCCGAACAGTCCCGTCGGTTTGATCAACATCACGGCAGCCATTAGCAGGAAGACAATGGCGAGTGAGAGTTGCGGGACGTAGTAGCTCCCGAACGATTGCATGAACCCGATGAGCAGCGAAGCAACGATCGCGCCCTTCAGGCTCCCTAGCCCGCCGATGACGAGGACGGCGAACGCCAAGATGACGAACTCCAGTGAGAGTCCAGTCGTAATCGAGGCGTTTGGGAGGTACAGCGCGCCGCCGAGTGCGGCCAACGCAACGCCGATGACGTACACCTTGATGTGCACCGACCGGGTGTCGATACCCGTGACGCTGACGACTTCTTCATCTTCGGCCATGGCAAGCGTGATTTTCCCGAGGCGCGTCTCCTCGAAGAAGTAATACAGCGTTGTGGCAATGACCATCGTGACGACGACAGCGAAAATCGGCCAGTACGGATAGGTGTTCCCGACCAGATTGAAACCACCCAGCATATTGGATGGGGCCGACGAAGTCACCGGAAGACCGCCCCAAATGAACTTCATCGAATCCTCCATCATGAGGATGACGCCGAACGTCGCTAGCAACTGGTAGTCGTCTTCGAGGCCGTACAATGGTTTGAAGATAGTCTGCTCCATCCCGAGGCCAACCACGGAGATGACCCCCGGAACAATGACAAATAATATTACGAGAAACACAACGAACATCGCGGCGGTCCCCAACGTCCCACCAATGGCGTTGCTGGCTCCTTGTATGAGACTTGCAGACACGTACGCCCCTAACGCCAGAAACGCCGCGTGAGCCAAATTCATGAAGTTGAGCATCCCGTAGATAATCGAGAGTCCGGTTCCGAGCAAGAATAGCGTGGAGGCTCTAAATAACGAGTTCAGGAGTATCGGCAACTGTTGTGCCATTATGTCTATAATCATTCATGAACACTCCTAGAAGTTGTCAATCCACTCGCCGGTCGTCAAGTTCACCGGTGGGTTCACTTCCTCTTTTGCGATCCAGACGGTGTCCCGCAGCGAAAGGTTCTCCCCGCTGGTGTCCGAATAGCCCCAGAACGCAGATTCGACTGCGTTGTGGCTCCCTTTGGGGATGTTGGCGAACCCGCTTGGAGTGTCGAAACCGATCCCCTCCATCGACTTCACCCAGGCGTCATCATCCGGGTATTCGCCACTGATGTTGTACGCCCGCTCGACCGAGTAGACGTACCCGTACAATGCTGTCCACGCGTGCCAGGCACCGTGAGCATACGGCGTGTCACCGTAGCGACTCTCGAAGTTTTGGACAAAGTTCTGGTGTAGCGAGTTCCACTCCATCGTGCCATATGGAAAGTGGGGTCCTCGAGGCCCGAAGATGAGTCCATCTGGAACTTCATTCGGTGCGTCGTGAAACACGTGGGTACCACCGCTGAAACAGGGGAGTGTGTCATCGAACAGGCCTCGGTCGTTCGCCTGCGTCATGAAATTCACAAGGTCACCACCCCAGAGGCTAGAGAAGATGAAGTCTGGATTCACGTCATTCAAGGCGCTGATGGTCGAACTGAAGTCCTCGTTCGGAAACGGCGTGAACCGAGAATCGACGATTTCGACGTCGGTTCCGAGACTCTGAAGTGCGCGCTCGAATAGGTTCCAGTTATTTCGCCCGTACGCGTAATCCTGGTTGACACCCGCGACCGTCTGGACGTCGGGAAGTGCGTTGTCAAGGAGTCGCGCAGCACCGACTGCGTCAGTCGAACTACTTGCTGAGGTTCGAAACGTGTACTTGGGGTCGGTGACTGCAGAATCAAACAGCTCCGTCGTTCCAGTGTCCCAGATAATCGTCGGCTGGCTGAGTTCCTCTGCGACCGGTGCGACAGAGAGTGCATTCGCACTAGAGATGAACCCGATGATGATGTCGTAGTCCTCCTGGGTTGCCAACCGTCGGTACACCTGAACGACATCAGAGACGTTTTCGTCCACCTCGTCCATCTCTATGTTCCGCTCGCCGAGAATGCCACCGTTTTCGTTAATCTGATCGACGATCATTCGGGCGGCCTGCATCATTGGCGTGCCAAAGACGGCCGCCGGACCGGACGTAAATCCGATACAGGCCATGCGGAGCGGTTCGCTGGGTATCTCTCCACCGCCATCGCTTCCACCGCCGAGACTGTCATCCGATGCGGGATTACTACAGCCCGCCATCGATGCGACAAGCGTTGCAACACCGGCGCCCTTCAGGACCGTTCGTCGATTAATGTGAGGGTCAACAGGAGGGATTCCTTGTTTGACTATCTTTCCATCCGGCTTGAGGCGTGGTCGCATACACCACGGTGATTCCGTATTACTATAACGATTTCCCTTATGACAACTCTACATGGAAATGGAAATAACGCGCCTAACAGCAGGTTGTCATTCAGTTGTTATCTTCGCGTTCTGCAAGCGTCGCCCGACGAATCTTCCCCGAACTGGTCTTCGGAAGCTCGTCGACGAATTCGATCTCGCGAGGATACTCGTACTCTGCAAGGCGGTTCCTGACGTCATTTCTGAGCAGTTCTTTGAGTTGTTCAGTTGGTTCGAACCCGGTTGACAGGACAACGAAGGCTTTCGGAACCTCCCCCCGGTCTGCGTCGGGAACGCCAATAACACCCGCATCCGCGACTGCCGAGTGCGTCGCAAGCGCCTCTTCGATCTCGACTGGTCCAATCCGATAGCCCGCAGAGATGATGACGGTGTCCTTCCTGGATTTGAACTCAACATACCCATCCTCGTCGAGCGTCCCGAGGTCCTCAGTGAGAAGCCACCCATCTCGAACCTTCCGTTCGGTCTGTTTCGGTTTGTTCCAGTAGCCCTTGAAACACACCGGATTCCCTTCATATCTGACGGCTATCTCGCCTATTTCGCCGGGTTCAATGGTTGTCTCTGCTGTCTCCGGATCGACGATTGCCATGTCGTGACCGGGGGCCTGCGGACCAATTTTTCCGTGCCGTGATTCGATGAGCTTCGTACAGTCACCGACAGTCATGTTGGCTTCTGTCTGACCGTACGCTTCGTGGACAGCCGCGCCTTCGAAGACATCTTGCGCCCACTCGACGATGGTCTGTCCGAGCGATTCACCCCCGCTTGGGACGCACCTGACGCTAGAGACGTCCCACCGCCCAGGGTCATCCAGTTGTTCCATCATCCGCAACGCCGTCGGTGGGGCGAAATAGTTCGTCACCTCATACCGTTCGATAATGTCCATCGCCGTCTCCGAGTCGAACGTCTCGTCTGCAGTGTAAGCGACGACCGGCTGCCCGTAGAAGAGAGCGGGAAAGACCACGTCGAACAGCGTGGCAACCCACGCCCATTCCGAGGGCGTCCAGAACACGTCGCTGTCGTGGAGCTCCATGTTACAGAAGCCGGTGATGAACAGGGGGAGGTTTCCAAGGAGAACCCGATGGGCATGCAACACGCCTTTCGGGTCGCCCGTCGTCCCGGAGGTGTAGATGATGATGGCGCTCTCTTCAGCTTCGGTTTGCACTGTCTCGAACACCCGTGAAGCCGTCTGGAGTGCGTCGTCGAAGCTCGCTTCGTCGTCGGCTGTGTCGACGCTACCAATCGTAATGACTGTCTCCAACGACGTGACCTCGTCTACGATCGCTCGAACAGTATCGACGTTAGAGTCGTCGACAAAGCAGGCGACTGCGCCCGCATCAGTCAGTCTGTATTCGACGGCATCGGTTCCAAATAGCGTACTCAGCGGAACGGAGATGGCCCCGAGCTTCCAGCATGCGAGGTGAGCCACGACCGTTTCCGGCCGCTGGCGGGTGTTTATCGCTACACAATCGCCCCGCTCTACACCATGGTCGCGAAGATAATTTGCTATCGCGTTGGCGTCGGCCTGCAGTTCGGCGAAGGTGTATGTCTTCCCTCCATCGGCGCCGTCGTCAGCGTAGATAGCGACGCGAGAGTCGTCATCGACCCAGCGGTCGCAGACGTACGTTGCCATGTTAAAAAACTCCGGAACCTCCCACTCGAAGGCGTCGAGAAGTTCCTCGTAGTCGTCCCACGCTTGCTCGTAGAAGTGGTATGCATCGATTCGGGGTACTGTTAGCATGCCACATCAAATGATAACCGGGACTTTACACGTTGTGGTAGGCTATGTCGTGTCAGGAAACTGGGACGCCGTCCGCTGTTGGCCACCGCAAAGATTGCGGCGTCGAGTACACAGCGTCCGGCCTGCGGGGTAAGTATAAGTCCCTGACCGAGAATTCTCGTTCACTCGACCATGCGAGCGTTAGTCATACCCGAAACCGGAGGCACTGAGGTTCTGACGGTAGAAGATGTTCCCAAACCGAAAATCGGACGCAAGGACGTGCTGGTGAGGGTGAAAGCGTGCGCCGTCAATCACACCGACGTCTGGATACGCCGGGGCTACGAAGGTGACCCACCCATCGTGACCGGAATCGATGTCGCAGGAGAAATTGCCGAGGTTGGATCTGACATCGAGTCGTTCGATGTCGGTGACCGCGTGGTCCTTTACTGGAACACGACATACTGCGGTGAGTGTGAATTCTGCAACGACGGCGAGACGACGATGTGTCGCGACTATGGCGGACTGGGCGTCAAACGAGACGGTGGGCACGCTGAATACGTCGCTGTCGAGGCGAAACACGCCGTTCAGCTCCCCGACACCGTCTCCTTCGAGACGGCTGCTGCGATTCCGTCGAACTTTGGAACCGCATGGCGTGGCTTGATAACCCGCGCTGCGATTGGCCCAACCGACGACGTACTCGTCCTCGGAGCGAGCGGCGGCGTTGGGCACGGAGCCGTCCAAATTGCCGCCCACGCGGGAGCGACAGTCTACGCCGCAAGTTCCTCCGAGGAGAAAGCAAAACGGCTTCGCGAACTTGGCGCAGACGATGTCATCGATTACGGCGAGGTTGACATCGACGAGGCAATCAAAGAACGCACCGACCACCGCGGTGTCGACGTCATCTTCGAGTCTGTTGGCGGCGAGACCTACGAGCAGGCAGTGCGAAGCCTTGCTCGCGGCGGAAGACTTGTCACGATTGGGGCGACAACTGGCGACGCAGACCACGCACTGCTCCACTACGTGTTCTGGAAACAACTCGAAATTATCGGGGCGACCGGCGCGACAATGGGCGAGTTTGAGGACATGCTCGAGGCGGTTTTTGCGGGCGATATCGAACCAGTCATCGATTCGGTCATCCCACTCGAAGAGATTCCAACAGCCCACGAACGCCTCTCTGCGGGAGAGGGGTTCGGGAAAATCATCGTGAAACCATAGCTAATGTCGAACCGAACATTCGACCGACTGAAGCCTCGCGTTGGCGAGACCGTCGACTCAGTCGAGGGGCTGACGGTCGAAGCAGGGAAGGTAGCAGAGTTTGCTGGCGCTATCGGTGACGACAACCCGATATTCCGCGACGCTGGTGGTGAAACACGGGGATTTGAACGGATTCCGGCACCGCTCACGTTCACTCGGACGTCGATGTTCCCCCGATATCGACCCGAAGGTTCTGGACGGCTTGGGTTCGATCTTGGCTTCGATATCCGATACGAACTGCACGGAGAACAGGCCTACGAGTTCTCGCGACCAGTGTACGTCGGGGACACACTCTCTGGAACAACGACGCTTACTGATGTCTACGAGCGAGATGGGGCGAAAGGTGGGACGATGACATTTGCCGTCTTGAACACCGAATACGTAGACGAAGATGGCACACAGGTTATCAGTGAGCGATCGACCCTCATCGAAACGGCCAGCGCCATCGAGGGACCCAACGGGGCCAGTGAGACGGACACGCATATCTCGAACGAGGGGCGGGCACGTGTGCGTCACCCTGCATCCGAGTTCAAGGTCGATTCGGTCGAAGACGTTGCAGTTGGCGATGCCGCGCCACAGATTATCGTAGAGGGGTTGACACCGGTTGATTTCGTACGATACGCCGGTGCGAGCGGTGACTTCAATCCAATTCACTACGACGCGCAGTACGCAAAGGAGCTTGGGAACCCGAGTGTGTTCGGTCAGGGGATGCTCACGGCTGGCTACGCCGGCAACGTAGTCGCGGATTGGTTTGGCCTGGAACGCATTCGCCGATTTTCCACACGGTTTACCGCGCGCGTCTGGCTGGGTGACACGCTGACTGTGGGCGGCACGGTGACCAGTGTCGACTCCTCCGCGGTGACCGCAGAACTGACGGTGACTCGCCAAACGGGCGACGTGGTTCTTCGTGGAGAGACTACTGCAGAGTTTTCGACCCACGAGCCGTGACTGTTGGTGGTCGATTCGCCTTCTCAGTGACTACTGTTGTACGCCCTCATCGTGTCGGACGTATCGCGTCGTGAAAAACCGGTGATGTTCGATGGACGATTCGGTTCTGTGCCCGCTAGTTTTCGAACTGTGACAGCGTCTCGATTTCCGCCGTGTCGACGTCCTCGAAGGCGGCACGCGCAAGCGTGCGCTTGTGAACCTCGTCGGCACCGTCGACGATGCGAAAGCACCTCACGGACGCGTAGAAATCAGCGATGGGGAGGTCCTTCGACATCCCACTCCCGCCACAGAGCTGTAGTGCAGTATCGATTGCGTCCTGCGTAACGTTCGCTGTGAACACCTTGCAGGCAGACACCTCGTTGCGAGCGCTCTCACCACGGGCGATTTTCGTTGCGGCGTCTCGAATCATCGTTCCGGCGGCGTACAGGTCCGTCTCTGCCTCCGCGATGGCAAAGCGAGGTGCCTGTTTCTCCGCGATCGGGCCACCGAAGGCTTCCCGTTCTGAGAGATACGCCTTCGCGACATCTAGTGAGCGCTGTGCCATTCCAGAATAGCGCATACAGTGAGTGAGTCGCGCCGGGCCGAGGCGCTCCTGGGCGTGTGTGAACCCTTCGTTCTCGGTCCCGAGGAGGTTGTCCTCCGGAATCCGTACCCGATCGTACGTAATCTCTGCGTGGCTTGAATGGACGATTGACGGCCCGAGATGCGGAATGTCGCGGACGATTTCGACACCGTTGGCGTTCGCGGGGACAAGGAAGAGACTCGTTCCACTGTAGGGATGGGCGTCCATGTCAGTTTGCGCCATTACGATGAAGACGTCCGCCTCAGAACCCATTGTTGTCCACCACTTGTGGCCGTCGATGACCCACTCGTCGCCATCTTTCTGTGCCGTTGTCTGCATCATCTTTGGATCCGAACCGGCACCAGGTTTCGGTTCAGTCATTGAGAACGCCGAGGTAATCTCTCCTTCGACGAGCGGCTCCAACCACCTTTCTTTCTGCGTGTCCGTCCCGATCAATTCAATGGTGTGCATATTCCCCTCGTCGGGAGCGGCCACGCGCATGGCCGGGCCGCCAAGAAGGCTCCGCCCCGCCTGCTCAAAGAGGGGAAGAACGTCACGGAAGTCATATCCCATACCACCGTGCTCTTCGTCGATTTGGGGACAGTAAACGCCCCGCGCACGCGCCTCCTCGCGGAGCTCCTCGATTACCGCCTCGGAGACAGCTCCGTCACCCGAATGCTCCCGTTCAACCGGGAGCACAACTTCGTCCATGAACTGCCGTGCACGCTCTCCCAGCTCTCGCCCGACTCCAGTTTCAGTATACTCCATATGGTATGCCTTCACACGCACCCGCTATAATTCAAGGGTGTGGATACGTGGCCCTACAGGCCACTGTATCCGAGCGAACGGCGAGCCGCAACAGTCACACGTCGACTGGCTGGTGCTATCGACAGGGACAGCCCCATGCTCCTTCCTCGACACCCCACGGACCGCGAATCGTGGAGACACCGCCTACACCGGTCGGAACTCGCCTCGCGTCGGCGCGTATTGACGCGCCTCGGCCGCTCAGGCGCGGACAAACTACTCGCTGTCACGCCGTTAACCAACACTGCGGAAGACTGCGGTTCTGTGTTGGTTAACTCGTGGGGGCTCAGAACTGATGATCGGGCTTCACGCGGAACGTATCTGGGGCAAAAAAGTCTCGAGAGCTGTGGGAAACTTCCCAAATCGTTGGCCAATAAATCCTTGTGTCTCGTGGCCTACCTCCGACCAATGTATGATCTGACCGGGTTCCAACGCGACCTGCTGTATGTCATTGCGGGGACAGAGAAACCCCATGGCCTCGCCATCAAAGACGAACTTGAAGCGTACTACGAACAAGAAATCCACCACGGACGGCTCTACCCGAACCTCGATACCCTCGTCGAGAAAGGTCTCGTCGAGAAGGGTGAACTCGACAAACGAACGAATTACTATACGGTTACGCGGCGTGGCTCGCGCGAACTCACTGCACGAAAGCAATGGGAACGGCAGTATCTGGGCACGTCCGAGACTGACCCATAAGCGGCGCGGACGTACCCTCTGCCGGATTCCACCACAACAGAGTCGACCCGTGAGGCACCGTCTTGGGTGAACCGACCCAATTAATATATCGAGACGGACCAGGGATGCTGATTCCATTCAGCGTACAGGGTGAAACCACCCAGCTGATGTAGCTGTTAGCTGTACCCAAAGTTCCAAATCCATGGCTCGTGAAAACGTACAGTATGCGGAATTCGAGGACGCCGATCAGTGCCGCCCAACAGGAGGTTCTCGCCCACCTCCGAGGCCAAACCGAGACGACCGACGCAGCGACCCAGCTTACCCGCCCAGACGCCATCGACCACCTGACCGACCACGGCATCGCCCCTGCCGACGCCCGCGACCACATCGAGCAACTCCTCCTGAAAGGCTACCTCTACGAAGTCGAAGATGAACTCCGACTCCCAACCCAGCCCTGACACATGACCCTCTTTGGGGTTCAAAACCGCCCGAAGTTGCGGTCCCACCACCGTGACAGCCCCCTCCCTCGCCAAGCCCCGTTGCATGCCCCGCGACCGGTCGTCCACTCTCACGCCGCTTCTGACAGGGGCTGGTGAGGTTTCTACGACCGTGCTGAATAGAGGGCGCGAGTCGGTCAGACAGATTCCATCAACTGATGAACTGAATCCAGCGATTCAGTTCAAGGCCACATCGACGCCCCGACCAGAGTGGGCCTAAGGAGAGCCTGGGACCGGCCCCGCCCTCCTTAGCAGACAGGGCCGGTCTACAGTCGCGACGAAACTCCCCCGCCACGCTTCCTCCGCCAACGAAGTCTTCTTGAGCACCACTCACCTAGTTTGTTCGGACTATGGCGATCAAGCGAATGGACAACGTCCTCATCGTGGTCGAGGACCTTGAAGCTGCGAAGGCGTTCTTCACGGAGCTCGGCATGCAGCTGGAGGGCGAGACGCGCGTCGAAGGAGAGTGGGCAGACCGCGTCGTGGGCCTCAAGAACGTCCAGAGCGACATCGCCATGATGCGGACCCCCGATGGCCACAGCCGCGTCGAACTCTCGAAATTCATCACGCCCAAGGCCACCCATGACGGATTTGGGGAATCGGCGGTGAACACGCTGGGTATCCGCCGCATCATGTTCACCGTCGACGACGTCGACGACGTCCTCGACCGCCTCCGCTCCCACGGAGCCGAACTCGTGGGCGAAGTCGCCCAGTACGAGGACGTGTACCGCCTCTGCTTCGTGCGCGGCCCCGAAGGCATCATCGTCGGGTTAGCTGAGGAACTCGACGGAGCCTAGCTGGTCGCCCCCACACTCTTGGTGGTCACCGTTTTAAGCCAGGGCATCCCCAAGCCATTCTCTGAAGAGGACGCCACTACGGGCTGAGGTATGAGCTTGGAAAATCTCGCCAGGTTGGTGGAGTGCTCGACGACCGAGCCAGGCGGTCACCGCCTGGGCCATGTCTTTGGCACCGCGTCATTGATCGGAGTCTGCCGATTTCTGCTCGCTCTTCGGTCGATACACGAGCGCAAGGACGCCGTTACTGGTGGCATCACTGCTTTCGAGTACGAACTCAGTCTGTCAGTTACCCACGACTGAAGTCGTGGGCTTGTCAGTGGACTCCCCCTCTGACTCCGTAATGGAGTAGGCGTGGAAATCGCCATTCGGGTTCAGCGTTTCTCACAATGGGGTATGTCGAAGGGACGAAAATTACCAATGTCGTCGGGCTTGAAGCCGAGGGACACGACCCGAGCAAGGTTGCCCGAGATGTGGCGAACGCGTACTTCACGATGGGGCTCGAACACGGCGTGTACCACGGTGACCCCCATCCCGGCAACCTCGCCGTTGACGAAGACGGACGAATCGTCTTCTACGACTTCGGGATGAGTGGCCGATTCACGGAGGCCATGCAGAACAGCGTCGTAAACCTATATCTCGCTGCTGTCAACCGAGATGTTGATGGGATTATCGATGAGCTTGTCGCTCTTGGGGCACTCGACCCGGACGCTAACCGAACAGCGGTCGGACACGTCCTCGAGTTAGTCATCGAGGACCTAGAGGGGAGTGAGACCGTGCACTGGCAGCAGATTATCGACGAAGTGACGGGCATGCTCCACGAGTTTCCGTTTCGTATTCCGCCAGACATCATGCTCGTGCTTCGGGTTGGTTCGGTCAGTGAGGGTGTTCTTAGACAGCTCGATCCGGAGTTCGACTTCCTCGCTGCAGCACAGGCATTCCTCCGTGAGCATGGGTTCATGGAACGAGCCGCGCGGATGAAACTCGAGGAAGTACGGGGGGGAACTGGAGGGGTCGCTCTGGGCAGTGCTTCGCCTGCCGACAAAACTCGAACGCGAGTTGGACGCACGAGCAGAAGAGCGGACGAGAGCCCTCGCTCACACGCAACAACAGAACACCCGCCCGCTCGGCTATGCGGTACTCGCTGCGGCATCACTCATCGGAACGGCGCTGATTGCCACTGTTGACATCGCCTATGCGGTGGTGGGTGTGGGAATCACCCTCATATTTATCGCCCTGTTCATATCTTCGTCGGGTCCATGGCTCGATAACTGCTCTTAGTCTCAGAGCTGCTCTTGCTGACTGTGTTCTGCGTACCAGCGCGGTTCGGGCCATTGGAAACCACCCTCACGATAGATATCGAAGACACCTCGCTTGATGTCGTCTCGAATAATGTCAGCGGTCGTGTCGTCAACACTTACGAAGTGACACAGCGGGTGGCCCGGATACGCCACTGCACTTTCGAGAACGCCAATGACGAGGCCAGTCGACGGTGCGTGAATCGTCTCCACGTGGTTCTTAAAGTGGTCGGAAATCGTGAACAGGGGTTCGCCAGCCTCAACCAGCGGGTGTGGACCCCACTCCATCGAAACAAGCCCACCGGTCTCGGCACGAATCCATCTCTTCTCACCGCCTCGGGAGACCACACGCGTCCAGCCGGGCCAAGATACCGGTCGGTCCGGGAGCACCTCGTGTTCGGCGAGGACGCTCGCGACGCAGTGAAGTGCCCGGTCGAGGTGCGCCGTCTGGAATCGGTGGGCACGCCCCATCTCGATCGTGACTGTCGGAATACCGTCCTGGCATGCCACGCTCCGGAGCGTCCCGGGTGACCCCTCGCCGTCAAGGATGATACTCGTGCCAAACGCCCGGGCGAGCCGTGCGACAGCCGGATCGTGCATGTCGGCGCGAACGTGGTACATCGTCGTTCGATTGCGTGTCGACGTATGGAAGTCAAGGCCGAAATCGCACTTCGAGATGAATTCTTCATAAATCGTGTTCGCGAGCCGCTTTGCTAGCGTACTCTGGGCGTTTCCAGGAAACGATCGATTGAGGTCTTCGTCGTAGATGGGAACATAGCGCTGCTGGGCGAGAAACCCCGGCACGTTCAACACGTGGAGGCATACGAGCGCTCCATGGAGGTTTTTTGGCTCGTAGCGAGCGGCGACCTCCTGGACGATTTTGACGCCATTGAGTTCGTCACCGTGGACGGCCGCGGTCAGGAAGACACGAGGGCCGTCTGCCTCGCCGTTGATGACCGTAACCGGTATTTCGAGTGCATCTCCATGATATGTCTCGCCACACGCAAACCGGAATGATAGCTTCTCTCCTGCGTGGATCGTGCGTCCACCGATCGAGATGGGCTTGGGCGTCATGTCGTGAGGTCGACTCCCTTGAGTCGCCGGGCGTTAATCGCGACGATGATCGTCGACAGCGACATGAACACCGCACCGATTGCGGGCGACAGTAAAATTCCGATGGGGGCGAGAATCCCCGCAGCCAACGGGAGCGCGAACACGTTGTAACCAGTCGCCCACACGAGATTCTCCTGCATCTTCCGATAGCTCGCTTTCGACAAACGAATGAGGCGGACGACATCAAGCGGGTTGTTGTCGACGAGAATGATATCACCCGACTCGATGGCGACGTCCGTTCCGGAGCCGATGGCGATTCCCACGTCCGCTCTGGTCAGGGCGGGGGCGTCATTAACCCCGTCGCCGACCATCGCAACCAGTTTCCCCTCTGACTGGAGCCGTTCGACCTTGGTATCTTTCTCTTCGGGCAACACCTCTGCGAAGTACTGGTCGATACCGAGTTCCTCGGAAACCGCGCGTGCCACATCCTCACTGTCACCGGTTAGCATCGCAACCTCAATGCCCATCCCGTGGAGCGCTTCGATGGCCTGGCGGCTCTCCTCACGAATTACGTCCGCGAGAGCGAACGCCGCCACGACCTCGGATTCGTCACGAATGAGGTAGATGACCGTTTGGGCGTTCGAGCCGGCTTGATCGGCGAACGACTCGAGTTCGTCGGATCGCTCGATGTCGAGTTTTTCAATCAAATTCGGTCCACCGAGATGCACTGTCTCTCCTTCTACGGTCGCTCTGACCCCGAGCCCACGGAGGTTCTCGAAGTTCGACACACTGGCTCGCTGGACACCACGTCCTTCAGCGGCTGTTCGGATCGCTCGGGCAATCATGTGCTCGGAGTCGCCCTCGACACCGGCGGCAATCTCGAGCGCTTGCTCTTCGTCCCAGCCATCTGCCGTCTGGATGCCAACGACGCCCTGCTCGCCCTTGGTGAGCGTCCCAGTCTTGTCGAAAATCACCGTATCGAGATTTCGAGCCTCCTCCATCGCAATCCGGTCCCGAATGAGCATCCCGTTCTGGGCAGCTGTGGAAGTGTTGATAGCCACGACCAGCGGGACGGCAAGGCCGAGCGCGTGTGGACAGGCGATGACGAGGACCGTGACAACGCGTTCAAGGACGGTGAGGTTGAATCCCGTCGCGACGACCCATGCGACAGCCGTGATTCCGGCAACGGCAAGCGCGATATAGAACAGCCATCCTGCTGCGCGGTCAGCGAGCAGTTGCGTACGTGATTTCGACTTCTGTGCTTCGTCGACGAGGCGCATGATGCCCGCGAGCGTCGTCTCGTCGCCGGTCTTAGTCACGCGGACCCGTAGGCTCCCGTCCTGGTTGACCGTCCCCGCGACGACCTCCGACCCGGGGACTTTGTCTACTGGTCGGGATTCACCCGTAATCATCGATTCATCCACGGAAGACTCGCCTTCAGCGACTTCGCCGTCTGCGGGAACCGAAGCACCTGGACGAACAAGGACGACGTCACCTTCGGACAGTTCGGAAACAGGGACTTCCTCAGTGTCACCACCCTCGGTGAGGCGCTCAGCGGTGTCGGGCATGAGTTTCGCCAGTTCATTGAGCGCGCCGGAGGCCTGCCGGACCGAACGCATCTCCATCCAGTGGCCCAGCAGCATGATGTCGATGAGGGTGACGAGTTCCCAGAAAAAGGGTGTCGTCCCGGGGAGGAACAAGCTCACGATAGAGTAGACGAACGCTACAGTGATGGCGAGCGAGATGAGCAGCATCATCCCGGGCTCGCGATTTTCGACCTCTGTCCGAGCCATCGAGAGGAACGGCACGCCACCGTACGCGAAGATTACGACCGAGAGGACGGGCGTAATCCAGACGCTGCCGGGGAATGTCGGTGCCGTGTATCCGAAGATGCCCTGGATGAATTCGCTGAAGAAGATAACTGGAATCGAGAGGACGAGCGACACCCAGAATCGGCGGCGAAACATCTGTTCGTGACCGGTGTGGTCTGTGTGGGCCGTGTGGTCACTGTGTCCACCCTCGTCAACGTGCACACCGTGATGTACGTCGTGCACGGTTTCGCCGGTGTGACCGCGCTCAATCTCGGTGTGGCTGTGCCCCGACTGACCTTCGTGCGAGTGATGTGTATGGTGGTCCGTTCGTTCGGGTTTGGTGGTGGTCTTGTCTGGCCGGTCGTGAGTCGTGTGCTCGTGTGACGCGTGTCCGGAGGGCTCGTCATCTGGATGTTTTCTCATAGGTGTGTATTGGTACCGTTTCGCATTATTTATTCGATCCCTGACACTGTGCGGTTGAGGGAGCAACGGACTCGAAAGAGAACGGCAGGGGTGGTTGTTCTCGAACGTTCTGCGCGGTCTCAGGCGTGGGCGGTGTAGCCGGCCTCCTCGACGGCCTGTATGAGCGCGGAGACGTCGGCATTGCCATCGACGGTCGCCTGCCCCGTCTCACGGTCGGCAGTGGCATCGGTCACGCCGGAGACGCTTTGCAGTGCTTCTGTTACCGTCTGTTCACAGTGACCGCAGGACATCCCGTCTACGGTGATGGTCGTCGTCATACAGGAATACGTACGCGCCCCCCTTTTATCCAGATTTTCCCTTCGAATACGCGGCTGTAGGGCACAATAATTTTGAAATCGAAGTAACTCTCGGTATGCTGCTTTAGTTTTTTATCAGTGTCATTTCTCTATGCACGACCTTGATGAAGATGCTGGAATCGAGTTAGGTCTCGACGGACGACGATCAGACGACCACGCTGTCCGTGAGCCTCGTCGAACTCGGTCACTACATTGCCACTCGACGTGAGGACTTGAAAGCTCCAGTCGGGCGGGTCACTGGGTGTGAAGTGTGTGTCTGTCGGGACGAAGCGGAGTCCCTCTGCGTCGATCGAGAGTCCGCCCAGTGTAGCGTGTCCACCAGGCCTGTCTCACTTGGGCGGACTGTGACTCCCGTGTTCGGAATGATTCTCCATAGAGTAGATATGGTCCGTTTCGGAATTACCGGTTGCTCCGATCTGGGAGTGCGAATCGACTTCTCTGTTGATTCGTGGATCGGCCTCCGGTTCACAATCGGAAGGTCGACCCGTCAGTGGCGCTCACGACGTCGGCGTGGCAGCGTCGGTTTCGAGTCGGTCTTTGAAGAAGACGAGTTCCTTGTTGGTATGGTCGTAGAGCTTCGCCTTCCCGTCGAGGACGCTCGTAAACACCCACTTCAGGAAACGACCACGACGGTTGTTCGGGAAATCCATCCAGACGGCGTGTGACATCCGGGTTCCATCCTCGGTCTCTTCGAGTCGGATGGTGCCGCCCTCGGGGATTCGAACGGTGACGAGACCGCGAAGGAGCGGATAGTACGCTGTCCCCGTCCAGACCGCCACGTTGGGATACTCAATGTAGGGGAATCGACCATACAAATCGGCGTACATGCCGGCGACCGCTTCGCGCTGGTGGAAGGTTGCTCCCTCCCGCGGGCGGTTGTCAGGCGTGTCGTATTCGAGCCCGTAATGTTCCTCCGGATTCGACGCCGTCCAGTGAATCGGGTCGGTCACATACTCCCAAATCTCTGCAGGGGTGGCATCGATGACGATTTCGGCTTTGTCGGTTACGTACATTTGATAGCCTCCAGTTCGTCTCCTATCGAGCGAAGACGTTGTACAGCCACGCAAAGGGGTACACGAGAACGAAGCTGATCACTGCGGCCTCGACCATGCCGGCCACGGTTCCGACGACGGTTGGTTCAAAGAACAGGTGCCACTGTTCCATCATCGCGACTGCGCCCTCGTAGACGCCGATCGCGCCGAATACGCCGAGCAGGAGCATGACGACAGCGGAGACAACTGCGGCAGCGGCCGCGAGTGCCAGCGCGTCGAGCCGCATCGCTTCTGCGGTGACGTCCGTACCGTACGCGGCTTGGGTGGTGGTAGTAGTGCTCATGACTAGAGATACGCTTGGCTCATTCAATCGACTTTCTCTTACTATTCGAAAGCAGGGTCCATTTCGCCTGAGACAGGGGGCATTGAGTGGAAAAAGAACGCCACAGCATCCTTGTTTTTGCGCCCTCTCTATCGGAGGAGTTAGCAACGATCGACAACTAGAACCAGTGACCGTCGGTAATCGATATGCGGGGGACGCGATCTTCGAACGGTAGGTCACAGCCGAGAACGGACTATACCTTCGAATCCACAGTGAAGAGTGGCTACTGCCCCACTTTATTAAGGACAACCAACAAAACGGATGGTTGCGATAGTCTAGATATGCAAGCCGCCCTCGCCGACGGAATCCTCGAGTCGTATAACAGTGAAACCTACCACTTCTGTTCGAATCGATGCAAGCGGTCATTCGAGGAAAACCCAGCCGAGTTCGCACAGAAACACCCACAGATTTCAGGGACGGGACCCTCCCAGAGCCATGAGCAGCACTGAGTACCACGCCTGGATACAGAATTGCGTGCGCGGAGACGTCCCTGGGTCTTGCGGGGGTCAATCACAACTGGTACAGCGATGTCTGGCCAATTCACAGACATGAACGAGTATCACAGCAAATCGAGGTGGGATGGATGAATCGACGGCGAGCCGATGCCATCGTCGGTCTCCTCGTCGCTGCTGTCGTTGTCATCGGTGGCGCGCTCAGCTGGCAGGCGTACCAACAACAGCAGGCATTCGAGCAGATGGGATCGATGATGGGGACGTCGATGGGAGCAGTTCACGGAACGAATCCGCTCTGGTACGTCCTCGGGACCATCCTCGTCTCGGTTGTCATCGGTGGGGGGTATTTGATGATTCGCGACGACGTCACCAGCACTGGGACGGTTGATCAGCAACGGAGTGATGCATCGGATCAAATCGGTCAGGGAAGATCTGAATCCGAACAGTCGATCACCACCACCACCCAATCGAACGATACCATCAATCCAGAAACCCAGCCTCGGGCACGTGTGCTGGACCTCTTACCTGACGACGAACGGCGTATCCTCGAACCGGTCCTCTCCTCGCCAGGCATCACGCAGATCGAACTCAGGGACCGGTCGGACTTCTCGAAGAGCAAGGTGAGCCAGACGGTCAGTGCTCTCGAGAAGCGCGGCCTGCTATACCGTGAGCGCCAGGGACGGACGTACCGGATTTATCCAAGCGACGACCTGGAACAGACGCAAAGCTAGTATCTGCTAGCACCTGTCGAACAGCTTTGTGGCTGGACGTCGTATCCACTCTCATGTGCAATCGCCACGTCACTCACATGATTGCGGACTACGAAGCGGCGAGGCTCGAAGCAGACGAGGAGGAAGGGGGGTTAGAGTCCCGCGATAGGGAACAGGCGGCGAGAGAGCAGCCTGGAGTGCTGGCAGCTCTCAGAAGCCGCCTCGCTCGATAATCGCCGATCAGTTCAACCTCACTCACGGTCTTGAATGCTGGATTAGGGAATCTACCCGTTCGAAGCCAACCACTTCTGATGGGACTATCCTTCCTCACGAATCCGGTTCCAGATCCATCCTTTCCGTGGGCAACGCTTCCCGAGTCGCTCAGAGTCGCCTACACCCAGCCACGAATCGAACACTGGCCAGTCACCTACACTGTCGGCCTATGGCTAATCGTCTTCACGTTCCCACTCGTGCTGTTGCATGCCTACCATCGGTACGGGTCACGTACGGGGTGGCGGTCATGGGCGTGGGTGTGACGTCCCTCGCCTATCGAGAATCGTCGTACGCGAAACACGCATTAGCGACCTTTGGAGTACTCGCGTTCCCACTCGGTGTATCGCCCTCGTGGACGCCTCTCGTCGGCACGGCTGACTGACGTGTATCGAAGCATTCGAGCATCCGATTTCGAAGTCGGTACACCACTGGACAAGAAACGTGCTGGGGGGTATCAGTCAGCGGTGTGTGCGTGCTCGCCGTGTACCTTATCACCAATCGAGTCCGAGCGGTGGAGCCAGTAGAGGAACAGGAAGAAGACGGTCGCGAGGACGTTCAGGACCATCTTGTAGTTCATCTCGATTTTCACCTCTGCAATCTGGACGCTCGATGGGTCCGGGATGACGCCCGCCCCGAGGAAGAGGAAGTGAATGACGACACCCGTGAGCACGGCCGAGACGAAGATCATGCCCGAGAGGATGGCTGCAAACTTCGTGCCGTAGTACTCACGGTACGCGTCCATAATCGGCGGCACGATGAGGTCCGCGTAGATGTACGAGAGGACCGACCCGAACGGCAGGCCGTTGGCGTAGAGAACGGCGCCGAACGGGACGTTCCCGACCGAACAGACGAACGTCGCGACGCCGATGACTGCACCGAGGACTGCCGTCCAGAAGACATAGACAGGCAGCCCGAACGTCGGCCCTGAGAACACGGACGTCCAGACGCTCTCGGGGATGAAACCCGCAATGAGGCCGGCGAAGATGAAGCCGATGGCGATTTCGTCCCAGAGCATCCCCCATTCCGACCACTGCTTGTCCGCGAGCGCCTTCCAGCCCGAGAGGGAGGTCGCCTGCTCGCGGATGGTCGTGTTCGCCTCTTCTGGGTCGAAACTCTCCTTACACGACTCCGAGCAAAAGTAGTAGGTCTGACCGTCGTGGTCGGTCGAGTAGTCAGTCTCCTCGGGGTCGACCTCCATCCCACAGACCGGGTCCTGGACGGTCGAGTCGCCCTCGTCTTGAATGTTCTCTCGGGCCTGCTCGATGACCTCCTCGGGCGTGAGGTAGACGAAGCCGAAGGCCATCAGCCCGATGAGCATGAATCCGCCGACGAGGTCGGCGACGAGGAACTGCCAGCCCAGCAGGATGTAGATCACGATGCCGATTTCGATGACGAGATTTGTCGAGGCGAACATGAATGCCCCGATGGTCGCGGCGGCGGAGCCCCCCTTCTTGAAGAGGTTCTTCGCGGTCGCGATGGCACTGTACGAGCACGACGACGACACGAACCCGAACAGCGACCCGTAGCCAATCTCACGCAGTCCGTGACCGTCAAGCAAGTCCGCGACCTGCTCGTTGGAGGTCCAGGCCTCGACGCCGCCGGCGATTGCGAAGCCGATCACGAGCGCCCACCAAGTGATCCACGCCATCGCCGCGGTGGTCTGGGCGAACTGCTGTATGCTCTCGGCGAAGAACGTCCATAGGGGCTTCGACGTCGTGACGACACCGAGTGCGACCGTTGCGAGCGCGATGACCGCGAGGATCGCGTATTCCTTTTTCTCCATATTGGATACTTGGGCTTCGATCTTTTACGGAGTTACGGCTAACATTCCATGGGTGAGACGGTGTCGTATTTTCTGTCCGTAATGTGCTGGCGACTGAGACACCACATTCTGAAGTCAGTTGGTGAATTGAACACGGACAGCCACTCTCTCAGTCCGCGTTTCGCACGACTCACGAGGGCGAGATCCGGGTTCCATCGTCATCGTCTTCGATAGCAGTAGTCAGAAAACGTCCCAGCCCATCCATGTACCTATGGCTGAACTAGATTCAACAGATGCAGTTATCTTGGAGTTGTTACTGGAGGACGCCCGTCGGTCGTTTCGAGAAATTTCGGAGGAGGTAGAACTCTCTCCACCGACCGTTTCAAATCGTGTCGACCGACTGCGTGACCTTGGCGTCATCCGGCGGTTCACCGTTGAAGTTGATCGAACGAAGTTCGCCGACGAGGATGAGTGTCTCGTCATCATCGACACGCGACTCGTCCATGCTGAAGACGTATTCTCCCAGTTGCAAGATGTCAACGGCATCGAACACGTCTTCTATACAGTCGATTCGACGGTCGTCGCCAAAGCGGTTCTTCCCCCGGCCGAACTCCGCTCGCTGCTCACTGACACCCTGACCGACGATCAGGTCAAGGATTATCGCGTGAAGTCAATTCTGGGATCGTCGTGGCAACCACAGCTTGGCACAGACGACCTAACGATTGAGTGTACGATCTGTGGAAACCCGATCTCGGGAGATGGTCAAAAAGTAGAGGTGGACTCTGGAGACATGTATCACGTCTGTTGCTCGTCGTGCACGGAGAAAATCGTCGAGCAGTACGAATCCCTGAAGCAAGCAGCTGACGAATAGCTGTGTCTGTCTGAAGCGGATCTTTGTCCGCTATTACAAACCCCGGATTGAGCAGCCTGCTATTTCGGGTTGTGTAACAACTGGAGCGCCAATTCGTTCCAACGTGAAGGCAGACACTGATTCAGCTACGCACCAGATGACCGATATCTGCCGTTTCGGGCCCCTAAGCGGACAGGAAAGAATCGTATGAGAATCGCTTGGATTGGGAGCCACAACTCACGAAAAGGAGTCGACCGTAGTATTGAACGCGATGGCTCAAATCAACGAGTTGCTCGACGATTCGACCCGCGAGTGTATCGACAACTGTCACGAAGCCGTGAAGGCGTGCGCCCACTGCGCCGACGAGTGCATCGGCAAGGGCGAGGAGATGGCGGAGTGCCTCCGACTTTGCCGCGACGTGGTCACCGTCGCCTCGACGTGCGCTCAGCTCTGTGCGTCGGGCTCGCAGTTCAACAGCGACATCGCCGAGACGTGCGCAGACGTCTGTGAAGCGTGTGCTGACGAGTGTGAACAGCACGACCACGACCACTGTCAGGCCTGTGTCGAGCCGCTCCGCGAGTGCGCGGAGTCCTGCCGCTCGATGGCGTAAGCCACAAACTGCGTCGGTTTTTTCCGACGTCGACTTTCTTCGTCACTCTTGGCCAATCACCCGACCAATTGCTGATACGACAGTCCAATCGGTAGCTCAGCAGCGAGGCTCGAATTGAACAAGTCTATTACAGAAGTCCTAGGAGAAAGCCCACGACTGCAGTCGTGGGAGGAAGTCAGGCAGCGAATAGAGTTCCGACATACGCTCTTGGATTGACAACGAAGACAGTATATCAGCCCTGACGAAAGTGGATGTTCAATCTTCACTGAGGAGTTGGATGACCCAAGGACAATCACTCGTCCGAGGCCGTTCGGTCCTCCTCCTCCTCCGAGGTACTCGGCCACTGGCGCGCGTCCGCTCGGATTACTCCGTACATGGTTCGGCGTCGAGCCTCCAGTTCGTTGAGCGCGTCGTCGGACGGCGTCGCGAACGTGCTGACCGTGTCGAGGTAGTTCTGGACACTCGAGCGCGCGTTTTCAAGGATGGAGTGGCCCGGCATGTTCGCCTCGGGCGTCGCTCGCTGCCAGAGGGTCAGGGCGTCGTCGAGACGAGCGACGCTCAGTACGGCGGCAGCCTCGCGATCGTCGGTGTAGAAGTAGTGCATGATGGGGTAGGCCTTGTCGGATTCCTCCCACCCCTAAAGGGGTGGGCTTCCTCCTCAGAATCATGTGACTATCTCTAACATCAAGCTGTGATGAATGAGGCGGGCGAACCTAGTCCTCGGTGAATTCGATGGAGATGAACGATTCTATTCCTGAAAAACGATTAGAGCGCCCTATACACGTTCTCGAACGTTCTCCTGTGCGGGTTCACACCCTTCGTGATAACTCCCGAGCGGTCCTACGAGTAACCGAGGAGAAAGACAATGACCACCTTCAAACTCGGCGGCTGGCTACTCGTGGCGCTCGCGATCATCGGACTCGCGTTCGTCGCGCCCGTAGTCAGTGCACACGGCACCGACACGACCGCTGACGACGCGCCCCCGTACGACGGGACCGCCGCCGACTGGGCGGCCTGGATGGAAGCCCACATGACCGACCACATGGGCCCCGGAAGCGTCGAGTGGATGGAGTCGCACATGGGTGTGACCGTCGACGAGATGGCTCAGGACATGGCTGACGACGACTACGACGGCGGGATGTACGGACAGGGCCACTGCTGACGGCCCCTGACCGTACCGAACGCATTGAACCCACACTGAAACGCACCAACCAACGCACGATCATGACCCAATTCACCACTACTCTCGGACGCACTGCTCGGCGACTCGCGATGCTCGCCGTCCCGCTACTCGTCGCGGCGACCGGCACGGCGGCCGCTATGGGCGGCAGCACCGGCGGTAGTATGATGGGCGGCGGCTGGGGACTCTTCGGCGGCGCGATGAGTCTCTGGGGACTCCTCTGGATGGGATTGCTCATCGCGGTCCCGCTCTACCTGGTCTTCGCGCTCGCAGGGCGTGACGGAGACCGACCAGACGAACGGCCGCTGTCGGTCCTTCGAGAGCGCTACGCGCGCGGCGAGCTCTCGGACGACGAGTTCGAACGACGGCGCGAACAGTTAAAACGTGCTGGATGAGCAATCCGGTAACAGTTCAATCGTGGATGACTCCAGCCGCCACAAACGCAGTGAAACCCCACGCTTATGTCCTTCAATCGAGTAGAGTATTGCATGACGTACACAATACAAAAGGCAGTGTCCGGCGAGTTCGACGACGTCGTCGAGACGACCATCGACGCGCTCAAAGACGAAGGCTTCGGCGTCCTCTGTGACATCGACGTGCAGGCGACGCTCGAGGAGAAACTCGGCGAAGAGTTCCGACAGTACCGCATCCTCGGGGCGTGCAACCCGGCACTGGCCCACGAGGGACTGAACGAAGAGATCGAGCTCGGCGCGCTCCTGCCCTGTAACGTCATCGTCTACGAAACCGACGACGGCGAGGTTAAAGTGAGTGCAGTCGACCCACAACAGCTCGTTGGGGTCGCCAAGAATGAGGCGCTCGACTCGATCGCGACTGAGGTCCACGACCGATTCGAGCGCGTCCTCGAAAGCGTTGTTGACCAGCTCGAATCCACCTCGGAGGCATGACTGACGATGTCGTCATCTAATCAACGCACTATCACAACAATCATTCTCCTCATCCTCGGAGCGATCGTCGTGCTCCCCTTGCTCACGATGGGGATGGGATTCGGCGGAATGATGGGTTACGGTGGAATGATGGGCGGATACGGAACGACCAGCGGGTGGTGGCCACTCATCGGGATGCTCGTCCCACTGATCTTCCTTCTTGTCCTGCTCGGTGGGGGATACGTCGTATTCCGTCGCGTGATAGAATCTCAGACATCTCAGAATCCGGCAATGGAGGAATTACGGATGGCGTACGCTCGCGGTGATCTCTCCAACGAGGAGTTCGAAGAGCGACGTGCGAGACTCAGCCGCGAGGAGTCGCAGTAATCTCCCATCATGTCTCCGACAGTACAGCGACGGGAGTTCCTGACGGCACTCGGAGCGGGCATTGTCGGACTCTCGGGATGCATCGGGAATCTCCCAGGGAGTGGCGGCGTCGACAGGACGATTTACGTCGGCGCCTACCACTGGGGCTTCGTCATGTTCAACGACTCCGGTGAGGAACTAGAGCGTGTCAACCTGCAACGAAACGATGTTCTTCGTGTCGTTGCGTTCAACACGCTCTCGAGTCAAGCCATACAAGCTCTTCCATCATCGATTCGTGAAGCCGTTCCTGACCACGAGGCGCTCGAAGAGCGAAACGAGGAGCGCATTCCGCCTCCTTCTGATGGCGATTTTCACGAACTACTGGAGGTGGCGAACGAGCAGTATCCCGACCACAGTCTCGGAATCATGCCGTCTGGACAGGTCCACATGGGTGGGGGCATGATGATGCATCCTGTCGACCTCCCACAGAATGCCACCAGACCTGTCGTTCGTCAACTTGAGGCGACACAGCGTGGTGATTACACGCTGAGTTGCCTGACCTACTGCGGTTACGGCCACCCCTACATGGAGATCGACGGCGGCATCGTCGTTACGTGAGCGTTCGTTGCTTGCCAAGAACGATAGTCACCCAATTATCGTACCATCGTCTCCTCACGCCGCTGGTGGTCCTCCTATTGGTCGAGATCTTCTGGCTACTCATTGGAGCAATCCGAGGGCTGTTCGGCATCGACGCATTCCTTGCACTCTATATTAGAGTGAAGATTTTGTGGGGAAAGACGACCTCGCCCTTTCCTTGTGAGAACAATGTGAGCGTCGTCACCAGCAGATTTTCTTTGGGCGCGTAATAGCTACGCACAACCACACGATGGCTAGGTCAGCTCTCTCGGCTTAACAGAATTCCGAGCACGCCAATTACGCCCGTGAAAACACTGACCATCGACCCATAGTGCACTACGTCCGTGAAAGAATCCTCACATTCTACAACTTGAGAAGGGTCGTCGTCGTATGTGTCGTGGCACCATTGGATTTCCTGCTGGTTCCACACACCAACGAAAAGTCCGCCAGCAATCAAGAGCAGAAACAGTACTAGCCAGCTGTTACGCAGAAACACGTCAAATGACATACTAGTAGTGGACCCAACCACGAAAAGTACGTTTCGGTAATCAAGGGTTCTATCCGTCGCACCGAATCAGCAAGCAGTCTGTGACAATTATACGCAGAGAAACACTGGACTGGCGATACTTGATTTGGCGTCGATAGTGGTTCTCACGGAAAATTAAATTGGGTCGCTGATTCCACTACGAATTCTAGTGCGTACTCGCGTGCAGAATGTTTTCCACCTCCTCTCACCCACCGTCGCGAGCGATAAGCTGTCCGTTACTAATAGTCTTGGCCGGCTTACATGACGAGTGGCTCAGCCCAAGGACTCCCGCACGAACACGAAGACGCTCCGCTGGGCGTTGCTCGCCACAGCGATATTTACAGCGATTGGTGGACTCGCCGCCGCTGCCCTGACGAGAACGCTGATTTTTCTCGTCTTCTACGGCGGCTTCGGCCTCCCAACCCGTGAGTTTCCCCTGCTGGCTGGGCTCGCCGCGGGACTCGTCGGCGGAACCAGCTGGTGGCTGCTCGTCGAACGACCCGGGCACTTGACCCGCGAGCGCGGCGGCCTCGTCGGGCTGATAACCGGCGTGCTGGTCCACCCCATCGCCTGGGTGTTCATCCTCGGGCTTTACACGATCCGAACGGGGGTCTGGGACGCGGAAGGCAACTTCCTGGTCTTTCTATTGTTTCTCTACTGGGGGCTGGGCCTAGTCGGCGGGTTCACCGTGATCATGGGTGTGTTCGCAAGCCTTCTCGTCCTCGTCGCACGCGAGCGACTGAGCAAGGACGTCGTTACCGGTCGGAGCCTGCTGGTCGTTGGGCTGGGTGCGGTCGTCGGAGGCTGGATCGCAGTAACGGTCATCGTGATTCTCGGCGTGTTCGCTCTGGTGGTGGTCGGCGGTGGGTTGCTGGCTGCGGGCGTCACCGTCGTGGCGCTTCGCAGACTCCCCGTGGTCAGAACGTTCCTCGGATGGTGTTACCGGGTCGATCCCGAGGAGTCGGCGCAAGTGAGGGCTGCATTTCGGCGGCGGCACGCCGCGGTTCTCAGTGTCGGCGTGATTGGATTCCTCCTGGGAGCGCTGGGGTATGCGTCACTGGTGGTGACGTTCTGCAGCGAGGTGCTTGTGGTGATAACCCAGCAACCGATGGGGGCGCTGTCCGTCTGTCGGTGGGAGTCTCGATTCACGTTTTATCCGGTGTTTTTCGTCGTCGCCAGCACCCCCGTCTTGCTGGTGGTGAACCGCGTGGCCACGGGGTTTGCCCCCCGGCGGTCGATTCGTCGCGCCGTAGTCGAGTGGCTCGTCTTTTTGGCGTTGGTATCGGCCAGTTACACTGTCGCGTTCGTGGTTCTGTGGCCGCTGTAGGCTCCGATCTAAGCGAGGCTCTCTCGTCTGGAATTCAGCAGATATGGCACGTTTTTAGTCGTACCCACCCTATTCTTACGGAGTCTGTATCCACTGAATGACGGTTCCTCATCTCAATTTTCGGCTGACAAACTTCGTTGGCGGCTCGTTCTCACGCCAGAGTACACGCGG
Organism: Haladaptatus sp. QDMS2; assembly: GCF_029338295.1. Classification (NCBI taxonomy): domain Archaea; kingdom Methanobacteriati; phylum Methanobacteriota; class Halobacteria; order Halobacteriales; family Haladaptataceae; genus Haladaptatus; species Haladaptatus sp. QDMS2. The sequence goes on along the minus strand of NZ_CP119793.1, from coordinate 106,766 downwards.
ACGACTGATTCCGGTCGCCGGCCGTCAATTCATTGATTCAAGGTTAGTAGCGAATCCGAGAGATGTTCCGCCGTGCCACTGATGATGGCCGTCGGGTCCGTCAGGTCGAGCGGGGGGAGCGTCTCGACCGGCACATCGATCATCCGTTCGAGCATGGCCGGATTCGTCCGTTCGGCCACGGTGGCACCCTCATACTCGTTGAGAACGACACCGCGAACGGGGAGCCCGCGCTCGCAAAGCGCGTCGACGGTCAGTGCCGTGTGATTCAAGGTCCCCAATCCCGACCGGGCGACAACCACGGCGGGAAGGTCAAGGTCGGCGACGAGATCGAGTACCTCTCGTCCCTCGGCCAGTGGCACACGGAGTCCACCAATGCCCTCAAGGACGCCACACGCCGCGTCGGCCAACGCCTGTTCACAGTCCGCCAATAGCGTCTCGTAGGAGAGGGTATTGCCTGCTTTTTCAGCCGCAACTGCGGGAGCCAGCGGCTCCTCAAGCCGGCGGAGACAGGTTGCGGCAGCGGCCGTCCCGCAGACGTCGGCGACGAACCCCGCGTCGTCGTCCGGGGGGAAGCCGGTCTGGCAGGGTTTGACGGCGCGAGCGGCGACACCGACTTCCCGTAGATTCCCAATCAATCCTGCGGTGACGACGGTTTTGCCAACGCCCGTGTCCGTCCCAACGACTGCGAAGTCCTCAGTCATAGCAGATCAAGAGCGCGGCCGGCCTCGCGGAAGGCCGTCAAACAATGATCAATTTCCTCGTCCGTATGTGACGCCATCGGTGCCACCCGGATTCGACTGGTCCCCTCGGGAACCGTCGGCGGACGAATCCCTGGCGCGATGACATTCCGCTCGCGGAGCCGCTCGGCGAGCGTCATTGTGGTCTCCCGGTCGCCGACGACAACGGGCAGGATCTGGGTTTCACCCCACACTTCATACCCGAGTTCCTCGAGTCCATTGCGCAGTCGCTCGACGTTCGTCCAGAGGCGTGCCGGCCGGTCGCTCTCGCGAGCGATCTGGAGCGATTTCCGGGCAGCCGCCGCAGCTGGGGGCGTGAGGCCTGTGGAGAAAACGAACGAGCGGGCGGCGTTGAGCAGGTACTCGATTAACAGCTCACTGCCTGAGACGTACCCGCCCTGGCTCGCAAGCGCCTTCGAAAGCGTCCCCATCTGCACATGGACGCGGTCGGCAAGCCCCTCGCGCTGGACGATACCGCCACCCGCCTCGTACAGGCCGGTCGCGTGCGCCTCGTCGACCATCAGCCACGCGCCGTACTCTTCGGCGGCGGCACAGAGCTCCTCAAGGGGAGCCACGTCACCGTCCATACTAAAAACGGAGTCGGTGACGACCAGCCACGATTCGTCCCCGGTCGCCTCCTGAGCGCGTCGCTCGAGCATCGCACGGAGATCGTCGGGGTCGCAGTGGTCGTACACTCGCGTCTCCGCGTCGGCGAGCCGACAGCCGTCGATGATGCTTGCGTGATTCAGCTCATCTGAAAAGACAATGTCCGGAGCCAGTGCTGAGAGCACCCCGAGGTTCGTCGCGTACCCCGACGAGAACACAAGCGCCCGCGCCATCCCCTTCGTCTCGGCGATATCGCGTTCGAGGGCGCGATGGGGTGGTGTGTCACCGGTCACGAGCCGACTTGCACCGGCACCAGTCCCGGTCTGGCGGGACGCATCGGCTGCCGCCGTCTGGACGCGCTCGTCGGCTGCGAGGCCGAGATAGTCGTTCGCGGCGAACACGAGTTGCTCCCGGCTGTCGAACTCGGGGACTCCTCCCTTCGGGTCGGGAGCCATCCGGCTGCGTGCGGCCACCCGTTCTGTCGGAGTGAGGGTCCGCCTGAGCCCCTGTTGTTCCCGCGCGGCAAGCTGGGCGGCGAAGTCGAACCCGTATTCCCGGTTCCGGCCCGCGTCGGCATCCGAACCAACCTTCAGTTCGTCACGCATCTAGAACCCCGGCATCAACTCGGCGGGCCCGAAGACCCCGTACTCGCCAGCGCGATGACGGCGGAGCGCCGCTTTCATGTACCCCAGGGCCGGTCCGTTGACGTTGGCCTCCATGCTCGTGTCGTCGCCGAGCTGGAAAGTGTTGGTCGCCGTTTCTCCGTCGAAGGTCCGCCCCGTGACACGCACGGTCGTTGTCGTCGGCTTCTCGTCGGCGGTCACATCGAGGATTCCGCCGACCGTTACGTCCGCGGCGTCGCAGATGCCAGCGCGCTCCAGAAGGACGTCGTCGGCGTGCTCCATGTCTCGGAACTCGATGATGCCGTCGTGCTCGTCGATGACCGCCGCAATCTCCGCGTCGCTCATATTGCGGGCGTCCTCGATATCGTACCCTGGTAGATGAGCGATGTCCTCGCGGACGGTGCCGCGGTTGTCCTCGTAGCCGGATTTGAGTCCCACACCCCACCAGATATCGACCGCCTCAACCTCGACGAACGACTGGGCCGCGATGGCCGCTGCACCCGTGAGCAAGCCGGGCGTCGCACCGGCACCACAAACGAACGTGATGCCACACTCTTGGAAGGTATCCGCACGCTCGTCGAGCATTCCGATGACGCGGGAGCGTTTGAGCACGTCTACGAGTACGCCGGAATAGTCCGCGTCCGCGAAGCGGTCGGCCACCCGTGGAATGAAGTCGTGCTCGAAGTTGGGGAGCGCGATGAGCACCGCGTCGATCCGGTCGCTCTCTGCGATGATGTCATCGATCGGCGTCTCCGTCGCGGTCGCCTGTGCAGACGCGACAACACCGGCGCCCGCCCCGGTCTGCTTGATGCCACCCCCTCGGGCGGACGCCGACCCGCCGTCTGTAGACAGGTCGCGCCCCTCGGGATCGCTCGCGATGTTCCCCTCCGTCGCCGCGAGCAGCTCGTCCACGTCGAGGCCGTCGTGGTCGATGGCGACTCCATGGCGGTCACACGCTGCGACGGGCGTGAGCCCCTCCTTCTCCATCGAGACCTCAAGCATTCGTCGACCGATGCCACCTGTACCGAGTACTGCGAAGGTGCTTTCGTGCATGTTAATTCTCCAGTTCCGCGTTGCTGTTCGCCGATCCTGCTGCCGTTTCAACCGTCCTGCGTTCCCGTTTCGTCCGTGCCTTGACGGCCTCGGTATCGAACTCGTGGACGGTCATGTTCGGCTCCATTCCGGCCCGCTCGATCGCCTCAATGTCGTCGCCGGGAGACTGCCCCGAGGTGGTGAGGTAGTCGCCGGTCAGAATGCCGTCGGCTCCCGCCTCGAACGGCAGGTGTTGTTCGTCCGTCTCGAGATTGACCTCGCGGCCACCCGTGAGTCGCACCCGCGCGTGGGGGTGGAGCAACCGATAGACCGCGATGGTGCTGATGAGTTCGTTGGTAGAAATCGCCGCGTCGTCACCGAGTCGGTCGCCCAGCGGCGTCCCCTCGATTGGGTTAAGGACGTTCACTGGGAGCGAGGAGATCCCGATCTCTTGCAGGGCGATAGCGGCGTCCACGCGGTCGGTCGGCGTCTCCCCCATACCGAGGATGACCCCGGCACACAGGTCCATCCCGGCTGCTTTGGCGATCTCCAGGGTCTCCACCCGGTCTTCGAAGGAGTGGGTCCCAACAATTTCCGGGAAGAACCGGGGAGAGGTCTCGATGTTGTGATTGTAGTGGTTAATCCCCTCGTCGGCGAGGATTTGGGCTTCTGTCTCCGTGAGGATGCCGAGCGAGGCGTCGACCTCGACGTCGGTCTCGTCGCGAACGAGGCGAATAGCCCGGAGCACCTCCTGCCACTCGTCGGGTCGTTGTTCCTTGGAGACGCCTTTCTCGGCAACGACGATGCCGAAGCGCTGGGCACCGTCGCGCTCTGCTCGTTTGGCTGCTTCAAGTATCTCTTCGGGGTCGAGAAACCCGTACGTCTCGATGCCGGCGTCGAAGTGGACGGATTGGGCGCAGAAGCCACAGTCTTCGGCACAGTTGCCCGCTTTCGCGTTCACGATCGAGCAGGCATCAACCGTGTCGTCACCGAAGTGCGCGCGGACGAAGTCGGCGGCGGCCGCGAGTTCCTCGACCGGCTGTGCGATGAGTGCCAGCCCGTCACGGCGATCTAATCGTTCATCAGCCAGTACCTGTTCGACGGCGTGGGCTATCGTCGTGTTTTCGGTCTCGTAAACCACGAGTGGGACGTTGGTTGACGAGAGTAAAAAAGTTCGGCCCCTCACATGAACTCGGCAATGGCCCCGATGAAAGACCGAGAGAGAGCGACTCCCCAACCGACATACAAATCACTCAGTATCTTTGCGTCACGCTTTCGGCTACAACACGAACACGTCTTCGACGTATCTCGCTCGGAAACACGGTAACGTGGATGCCGTTCCCTTCGGCCTTGTAGTCAAAGAGCGTCGAGAAGCGGTCAATCTCCCACCAGTGGAGTTTCTTGTTTCCACGTTTGCCCCAGTTCCGTGAGTCGCCATTCTCAGTTCCACGAATTTTACTCAAGTCCTTGGTGGCGATGCGATCGACCTCGTGGTTGATGCACTGCTCTACGACGTGCTTGACGAGGGCGTACAGGAAGTGGTCTCTCCGTCGAGACAACATCTGTCGTGCGCTTTGCGCCCGACATGACGGGCCGTTCTCTCCTTCGGTGTCGTACTCGTCGCGGGTGAAATAGTGCTTGTCCTGTTTCAGCACGTTCCCCGGATACAATTCGGCGTCTCCGTCGTCGTAGGCGATGGCGAGGGAGTTGCTGATGCCAAGGTCGATTCCCACCGTGTTGTCGCCGGAGACGACTTAGTTTGGTTGATCGCGCTCATTAAACCGCTTCTACCAGACGACGGCTCGCGACCTCGCGCGCCATTCTTTCTACCCATTACTCGACCGCGGAGCCCTGGTCTGGGCCCTCGGTCGTCGTGGTCAGACATCGGGGAGACATTCGTTTGCAATAAAAAGTTCGAGAGTCGGTTTGGTCTCTTTGAAACCCGACTCCTTGCGAATCTCATCGGTGGTCCCATTCGAGGACCCCACGGCCTCGAACTAGGGTGGATGGACGTGGTAGAGTTCGGTCCGGAATCATATGGCTCCCCCCTCCAATGCCTCGAGGCATTGTGGGTTAACTGCATCGAGCAGCACACAACTTCCTGCCGATGACAGTCACGTGGCCCGCGATCCAATCGTGTGGCACAAGCCCTCCAGAGACGTGCGATGCCATGGTCAGATTCTGGGACATGTGTCACTCGTTCACATACCTCGTGGCGGGTAAGGGAATGAGACCAATCATAAAAAGCATTGTGTATGTCACAGAATGGACTATAATTTCACCGCAGGAATCACTCGATCGGTTGCGACGACCTCGACGTAGAGGTTGGGAGTGCTGGTGAGCATCTCTCGAAATCGATAACGCCGTTGGTCTCGATAGCGGCGGCGCCAGGTGCGCTCGTTTCTCTGCGGGCGCGTTGCAGACGAACAGCACGTGTAAAGAACCGATAATAGCAACAATCGCCGGTAGGTTGTGCCGCTGGGAAGCTTCAGCGGAGCTCACCTGTATCGTCGATGCTCGTAGTAACCCACCCGATCTAAAATCACAGATACTGGCAACATTGTCCTTCGAAGCGGGAGATACGTCCCATATCCCCGATACGGGGAGATACATCGGATGCAAGATGTTGTCATACAATACCCGGTTGGCATTCGAATAATGTGAATCGATACACCGTGCGGGTCAGTCATGGTGGAGGAATTCACATGAATACCGTCGAACACTGGAAACAAGAGAAACACTCCCTGGATATCATCGAGGAAATCTACGAATACGCCGCCGAAGGCCTTTCCTTCGACGAAATCGAAGAGCGCGGAGGCGAAGGCGAGTGGGAGCATTTCAAGTGGGCGGAAATGTACACCCACGACCGCAAAGAGGGCTATTTCATGCTGCGGACGAAGGTCCCTGGCGGATTTCTAACACCCAAACAAGCCGAAGTCATCGGTGACGCCGTGATGAATTCACGACCGACAGCTAGCAGTGATAGTCCTCCAACTTGACTTTATTGATCGGTTCGGTCTCGGTATGGATCTGCGTCGGCTGTTCCATGAAGTACACTGAAACATTGACCAGTTCGGCTTCATGCTGGCTATTCCAGCGTCGACAGAGATAGTCGGCGAAATAACGGCGGTCTGTGGTGTCGTCCCGCCAGAGCCCGACGAGATATTTCCGCCATCGTGCTGTCGGGTACGTATCTGAAATATCCGCCGGCCGATCCCAGCGGATAGGCCCACCGTGAAAGGCGTCGATCCGTGAGCCATTTTCGAGTAGTCCCGGAGCGACAATCCATCCATCAGTGGAGAGGGGATCTGGCGCGAACATATTCCAGTACTGATCGGTACGAGTGAGATCGATAACCGACTCGGCCTCCTCTGGAACCACGTCATGCCCGTAGACCTGGGAATAGCCAAGAACCTGAATGTTCCAGAGCACGATGAGGACAAGGAAGAATAGTGGAACACCAGTCCCCAAGCGGGTCTTCCATCGACTTAGCAGCGAGGGAACACCCGAAACAGTGATGACCGGCAGTGTACCGGCGAGTTTCTGTGGCCACTGACCAATCGCTCTACTCAGTCGATAGTGGGATAGCTGCGGTAGCACGATGTCCCAGAACGCTGCGGGTAGGAAGGGGAGTAACCCGGCGATCGAGATGAGTGCAAAGAGATCAATGCGCATGGTGAACAGCATCCCGAGATGCAAACTGATGAAGAGAAACACGAACCCCGTCCGCCAGAGACCGGGAAGTGCGATCAGGAGAAATGAGAGCGTGATCATCCCCAACCAGAGATAATCAAGACCATGGAGGACAGCAGGGTAGGACCCGAGGACGTCACCGAACAGAATGGTGAATTGACCGAGACTGAAGACGTACTCGAGCCCCTTGCCCTGGAGCCAGACATCACCGGATAGCTTGAACGCGGCGTTCGTACTATACATGATGACGACCTGTAGTAATAGTGCGGCCGCCGCGACACTCCTTACAGCGGTTCGCGTCTGAGTGTTGCTGGCCTGTTGATTATCGACCGCCCAGGACGCGCCGAGCGGCAGAAACATCGCCCAGAAGAGCAGTAATCGGAGGAGGAAGTCTCCACCATTGAGGACCTCTGGCATCCGATTATGAAGCGATACGAGAAAGATCCAGGAACCGATTGTTGCGGCCGACGTTCGATAACCAATGGTCAGTGCCACGGCAAAGACACCTGCAATCAAGAAGAAAACCGCCTGGACCCATGCATCGCCGGAGAGCGTGTGAAGTGACAGGTGTAACGGGTCTGAACGAGAGATAAGAGCCGTCCGTGGCAGCACACCGAAATCGGTATAGAATGCGGTGAGGGCACGTGACCGGCGGACGAGATCAGCGAGTATGAGGAGTCCGATAGCAATTCGGAACACAGCAAGCGATCGAGTATCAATCTCAAACCGGTGACGAACAGCGAGAGAAATCCGATCTCTGACGGTTGAAAGACGGTTGTGAAGTGCCATCAGTCTAGTCCAGTTATGAGAATTCAGTGGCCAGAACCATAAGCGAACGGAAGACTCAACGATTCATGTTTGGGTTGCGGGTCAAAGGAGTGTGACATAGAATTCTGTTCCGATACAGACACCACCCGCTGGGAGCGTAGTCATTCTTCGGTGGGTTTCTTCTGAGAGTATTCTGGTGGTTGAATCACGAGCCGTTTAATTCGCGCGTTGTCGATCGCGTTAACGCGAAGCACGTATCCTTGGTGTTCGATCCGGTCACCCACCTTCGGTTCTCGTCCGAGTTTACTAAAGACGAAGCCGCCGATGGTTTCGACTTCATCAGTCTCGAACTCAGTGCCGAGTTGGTCGTTCACCTCACGAACCGGCACGCCGCCGTCGATGAGGTACGTCCCATCATCTCGCTCCTCGATGGTGGGACCCTGCGGTGTTGTGTCGAATTCGTCTCGAATATCGCCAACGATCTCTTCGAGAATGTCCTCAATCGTGACGATCCCCTCGAAAACGCCCCATTCGTCAATAACTACGGCAATCTGTCCCCCACCGTGCGTCTGAAATTCGGCGAGAATCGCGTCAATTCGTCGCGTTTCCGGAACAACGAGAACGTCGCGTGCGAGAGCGCGTGCAGTGACCGGACCGTCGTGGTCGGTTTCACTCGCCTTCAGAATGTCCTTCGCGTGGACGAAGCCAATCGGCTGTTCTCCGTCCTCATCGAGCACAATATATCGCGTGTAGGTTCCGCTGGCGGCAACAGATCTGAGTTCTGGGAGGGTCATCGACGCGGAGACTGTCTCCACGTCGGGGCGTGGCACCATGATTTCGCGAGCGATCGTGTCGCCGAGTTTGAAGACACTCTCGATCATCTCAACCTCCTCAAGATCGATTTCTCCAGTCTCTTCGGAGCGGCTGAGAATCATCAGGATTTCTTCCTCGGAATGCGTCTCCTCGCCTTCTGCCGCTGGCGAGACGCCAAACAAGCCGGTGAAGTAGTTGGCAGTGCCGTTGAAGACGATGATACCCGGGATGAACACGTAATAAAAGAACTTCATGAGCGGGGCGACGAGAAACGCCACTCGTTCGGCCTCTTGGATGGCGAACGTCTTCGGTGCGAGTTCGCCAAACACGACATGGAGGAACGTGATGAAACCGAATCCAAGCGCGAACGCAACCAGATGAATTACTCCTGTAGGCAGCAGTTCACCGAGAACTGGCTCGATGAGTGCTGCCACAGCTGGTTCACCAATCCACCCGAGGCCGAGTGAGGAAAGCGTAATCCCGAGCTGACTGACGGCGAGGTATCCATCTAGATTCTCGAGTGCGTCCTGTACGAGGCCCGCACCGGGCTTTCCGCGGTCGACCAGCGTGTTCACTCGGGTCGGCCGGAGTTTCACAAATGCGAACTCGGCGGCCACGAACACGCCGTTCATGACCACAAGGAAGACAGCGAGGAGCAGCCCACCGACTGCAATCAAATCGACCATACCCGTCATTGTTCACTGGGTAACTTGTAGGGGAGGGTACAGCGTCGGGTGACAGCCACCCACGAGCAACGGCCCGCTTGAGTGGGGAGAGTTATGGTTTACACACCGACAGGTGCTGGCACCGCCACGATACCGTTACGGAGAGTCAAGGAAGAAAGCCCCGTGCTTTAGCGCGGGGCTGAGTCCGACATGTTCATGCCACTGTCTCTCATACGATGGCCTACCGGAGTTCCCTCGGTGGCGAACACAGTCGTTGACTGTACCGATGCGTTGCATCGATTCGTCGCGGGGTGACAAATCCGATACCCACTCCGCCACGTCCCGGCCCACGGACGCTGATGGCGGTACCACGCGGGCTGAATACCCCGTTGGAGAGGGAAACGGTATTCCCTGTGACCCACTCGGCGCGTCCGAGGTGGAAGGTCCCATTGACAGGGCTATACGCGCTGGAACGCACTCCCTCGGTCATAATTGGGAGGCAACCGTTGAGGGAGGACGCGAAAGCGTACTTCGCTCCCGAGGAAACGCGCAACCTTGAACTCCCCTTCGGGGATTCCTCGCCCTTCAGCGCGGGGAGGATGTCAATCCCATCTACTCCGTTAGGAGCGGATTCAGAGGTACTTGGTGTGTAACGTCGGTATCTAACCTATCCCGTAGGGGATACCTTCGACAATCGGTTGAGGAATCCGATACTGTCCGATTGTCCCGATGTGGGCGCGGGCGTGCCGCGTCGGATAGCACTACAACGTCGAACAGGTAACAGTATTATGCGGCGATTCATCCCACGACGAAAGTCGTGGGCTTCCTCGCCTAATCGAAGTGAATTCAGCACCGTCTGAACGAACTACTCGGGTTGTGTCATGAACGTCGTGACCGACTCAGTGGGTATATTCAGTAGGCGATTGAGAGAAACTGCTATTTTCGTACTGATTGGGTAGTATCTTTACGTCTACCCAAGGCGTTCATTATGGTTGGTGTAGTGAGGGTGGCAGACCACCAAGTTCCGGAAAGAAACCAGAAGACTGCCATGCAACTAATCGATGGGGAGCTGTATCCGATTCTCCGGAGGCTCTGGGCCTACACTCCGGTTCCGGAGCCGCACGTTGCTGGGCTAGTCATCGGGAGAGTGCTTTACGCGCGCTGGCCGCGGCGGATTACTCAAAAACGGACCATGGCACGTGCCAGTGGACTGGGACTGATTGGGTGTGGGGTTTTGCTCATCGGATGGGCATTCAGATCGGTCGCAGGGAACATCGGTCCAGAAGAACGACAGCTCGTTACGACTGGCCCGTATGCATTCAGTCGAAACCCCATGTACGTTGGGTGGACGATGCTCTATGCAGGCCGCGCGTTGCTCAGCAATAACCGGTGGGTTGCGCTCTTGCTTCCAGCAGTTGTCGCCATTACCCACGTCGGGACCATTCAGGAAGAACGGGCCCTGGAACGGGAGTTCGGTGACGAGTATCGTGTCTTTCGCCAAAACGTCCGCCGGTATCTTTAATCAAGATGTAATCATTATATATTCAACTATTCGGAGGGATACGTCGAAAAGGGTTGTATCTATTCTGTACGAAGCGTCACGAACAGGAGTGTCATCAGAATGCGCTTGGCAGATACGCGCCCTGTATTCAGCTGATTAACTGGTATTAGTACAGCTCTCGATAGACCTACTCAATCAATCGAAAATCCGAATTACCGACTGACTCCCTCCCACGACTTCAGTCGTGGGCGTTCTCCTCGAATCTCTGTAAGGATACTCGACGGTCGTTGTCACTACTCTGGTCGTGGAATGTGTTACTGCTATTCGTCGAGTACGATGACTCGCGCGTCGGCGACGAGCCCCCGAGCATCGGCCATCGCACTCGCATCGAGTGCGACCGCCGCGCCCACCGCATCGTCGACCACGAAATTCATCTCGATGACGTTCTTGAAACACTTGACCAGGCACGTCAACTCCCCGTGATCCTCTGCATAGATGTTTTCATACACGGGAGCCATCAGCGATTCCATCACCCAGTCTTCCACAGCCTGCTCGACCTTCTCATCGGTATAGTGGTCAGCCACGTCATCGCGCACGTAGACTACCTCAGTGTCATCGAGGTCGTATTTGATGATGCTTCGCAGGTTCCCCTCCGCCCGTTCAGTGAAGAACTCCTCAAGGCGGGTCGCCACCCTCGTTGCCATAGTTAGTTGCTAGTTTGGCACACGCATAGTAATGATGGCTAGCCAACAAAATTGAGGCCAGCGGAACATGGTTCACTCCGAGTCGAGCGACCCGAAGAAGCACGTGGAGTCAGGCGTCGCTCGCCGGGTGATACCGCCGCCAAACCCAGCTAGGCGTGGTCGACCGAAGCTCATCGATACACTCCCCCCAGGGGTGTTCACCATCGAACGCTCGCGCGTACGTCTCAGCCACGCCCATCGTCTCACTCACGAGCAGGAGTGACCCGAACAGGTGATACTCGGGGAAGAACGCGGTACTACTCCAGCGATACCGAGATCGGAATCGTCCAAGCACCCGCCATGGAAGCATGGCTTGAAGGCCCACCAGCTCGCGCTTTGTGACACCGAGTTGGCGCACAGCTGTCTGCGTGATGCCACCCTGACGGGTGCCGTGCGCGAGTACTCCTTGTAAGAGAACGATTACTCGCTGTCGAGCGGCAACGTGCGCCAACGATGAATCGTCCCAGTCGTGAGCAAGGTGCTCCATCGCGCGAATCGACGCAGCTACCCCCAGGCCTTCAAGAAGATACGGGTGGTCCCACGTTGGCGACCCAAAGCGGTGCTGGTAGGCGTGACACAGCTCCGAGGTGAGATACGAATACGCCACCGGCACGGGGAGGTGTCCTCCACTGACGCCGATATAGCCGGTACTCCGTGAGTACCGCCCCTCGATACTCAAAAGCGTTAACGACTGTGGGAGGTTGCCCGTTGCGAGTGCGACTCGCTCCCGCCACGAATAGTCATACACGAGGTGGTCTCGCCAGAGATCGTGATACGACGTTGAATCCACATCGAAGAGCGCATCATAGAACTCGGTGAGGGCTGCAAAGCACGTGTAAATATCGCGCTTGCTGGCTGGGGCGCTGTGCGGGTCGTACGTATGGAATTCGGACAGCGGGGGAGCCTCTGGATACTCTCGCCGATACGTGTCGATTGCGTCGGCGCACGTCTCTTTGAGGTGGTCGAGAAACTCCTCGCTGTTCATCGCTACCTATAGTGGGAGGGTTGAACAAGCCTTAATTATTACCGGGGTGTCGAGTGATTCTCCCGTTTTCCTGCACCGGGAGAATCTCTCTTTTGAATTGAAAGGGTCCGACAGCTGCTGAGCAAAACACTGTATGATGATTGGTGCCACAACCAGACCTCGTGTTGAGTAACGACAGCCAACACGAATCGACGGGAGTGTGGTTGCCACCGGCATTATGTGGGCCAATAGAGGTTTGCATCTTTGCGTACCACCCCCTATCAATGCATGATTTGACCGGGTTCCAACGCGACCTACTGTACGTCATCGCCGGGAACGAGAAACCCTATGGCCTCGCCGTCAAAGACGAGCTAGAAGCATACTACGAACAAGAAATTCACTACGGACGTCTCTACCCGAACCTCGACACGCTCGTCGAGAAGGGCTTCGTCGAGAAAGGCGAACACAATGGGCGGACGAATTACTACGCGGTAACTTGACGTGGGCGGCGTGAGATCGAAGCTCGTGAGCAATGGGAGCGACAGTATCAGAACACCTAGGATTGACGCCACATAAACTCCAAAATATCGATATATTTCAGTTACCCACGACTGAAATCGTGAGCTTCCTTCTTGCAATCATGTTGTTTCACTATATCAACTACTTCATTAATAATAGTGTCCGAAAAACATTATCTGCATTCAAGATAGAGATTGTGATGGCGTAGTTACGAAGAACTCAGTTTCAGAGTTCGCTGGTTATTCCTACGTCACCCCCCACCCAACCCCTTCGTTTGACCCATTGACAGAGGCACCCGTTCTTCCACAACAGTGTAACAGAAACAACGAACCACAGTCAGCTTCTGTATCGCGATCCAATATTCACGACTAAAGTCGTGGGCCGGTTGTATGAGACAAACGATCTCGTGAACGCTGGCAGAGGGGTCACCTCATGAATCTCTGTGAGTGAGTTTCGTTCTACACACGCGTCCAAGAGAAAGAGACGAGATTGACTTTCCCGTGGTTTGTGAGTAGTGCTGTTGTCCACTCTCGAAAGCGTTCGAAGGACCATCACACCCGTTTGGCTTGTCGTGTTCTCACACGACTCACGAAGAATGGTGTTCTGTGAAGATAAACTATTCTATTAATTGAACAGTATGATATGTAGTCAACTTCTCTGAATCCGTACCGCCTGAAGGCGGGGTTTCCACACTTTTAGACCATGGATAGTGTTAGTTTCTAATAACTTTATATTTAAGTATAATTCATTATATAGATAGATTTATGTGTTATTGTGCCCATTAGTAGTTCGACGCAGGACCCACAAACACCCGTTTGTATTCCCCCAGCGGTCTGCGTTCACCTGGGTGATTCCCCCACGAATCCCCCTCAACGGGAGCCCAATGGGCATCCCGTTTTTCCCGACCCCAACGTTCCCCAAACATGATTGTCTCCATAAAGGACTCTCGGTAGTCTGCATCCGTTTCTAAATACGCTGCCGAGCGTCGGCACTTCCAGAGGTATGCCTATTGCACATACTGAGGGAAGTTAGAGACCCATCACTACCGAAGAGCTGTTGACTGAAACTAGTATCAAACACCAACTAATTCGTCGAGGGTTGAGAGTAACTCCTCGCGGTCACCGGTATGCACGGTCATGACGGGAACTGGGGAGACACGGACAACTTTCTCGGCAACACTGCCAAGCAGATACCGCTCGAAGCCTGTTTTCCCTCGGGTACCCATTACGATAATATCGATCTCGTTTTCGATGGCGTACGCGATAATGGCGACGGCAGGATCTCCCCAACGGATTTCTCGGCGCACGTCAAGTCCCCGATCGATTGCTCGCTCGGCGATTATTTTTGTGGCACTGTGGCCGTCTTCTTCGAAGGTTTGCTGCAATTGGTCGCGAACGTCATCAGGAAGTGTCATGTAGGTGGTTTCATCAACGACGTTCACGACGTGGATTCTGGCCTCACACAGCTCTGCAAGTGTCAGGGCGTGTGCGCTCACCCGCTCCATTCCGGCACGGCCATCTGTGGGAATAAGAATGTCAGTATACATCCCCAATAGTTTGGTATATGCCACCAAATATCTATGCAAAGTGAACTACTCCGCCCTACAGCTCGTCCGACGGCTCGTGCGTGAAGGTGGGGCTTCCTGCTTCCACGACACGCTTTGCAGACACAGATGTGTCCACAGGGAGCGCAGTCTCCACAGGCGTTAACAAATCGCGTCGCGATTCGTTCGCACCCCAGAACGCGAAGCGTTACTGGGACGTCTTCAGGCGCGAAAGGATATCAATTCGACAGCTACTCATGGTGGGTCACGCGCGAGAGTGTTATCACAAAGACAGCGCCCGTTGGCTCATTCGCTTCAATCCAGACGTCACCTCCAAATTGCGTCATCAAGGTGTCCACTAAATAGAGCCCCACCCCCGATCCTGCACTTTTAAGTCCCTTCTCCCCACGGCCGAACACCACATCGCGCTGATCAACTGGAATTCCGGGACCGTTATCCGCAATCCGGATAATCACGGTTTCGTCAGATAACTCAGCGGAGATCTCAATGCGTGATTTGCCTTTGCTATTGTGTTGAATCGCGTTATTGAGGAGGTTTCGAAAGACGCACGACAACAACGGCGTCGCCCACACCTCGACAGCAGGGATGGAATCCCAACCCGAAAACTCGGCGTCCGGATACGCTTCACGACGCCGATCGATTGTATCGTGGAGTGTACGTTGAAGATCCGTTGGTGTTAACTCAGATTCGTCTTCGGTTTCGATCGAATTGAGAAAATCGCGCAAGGTTTCCGTGAGTTCAACCGTGTGTTGCGTCGTTCGAATCACTCGGTCAAGCATCGTGTTTGCCTCCTGTGAGACATGGTTTCGCAATTCCCGTCCCCAGGCGAGCGCGACCATCATATCGTTACAGATGTCGTGTCGGACAATCTGGTTGAGCAGTACCAACTCTTTGTTTCGTTTGTTGAGCGTGGCCTCTTGTTCGTCTAATTCACGACTTAGTTTGGCTGCGTCGTGGAATACGTACGATTGGCGTAGTAACAGTGCAACTAATACGAATGCCCCGAAGAAGACGTCGTCACTCCGGAATTGGCCGGTGAGCCCGAGATAGCCGATGAGCACCATGGCGACCGCAAATGGGCCGTATGGAGCAAGCAGTTCAATGAACTCATAGCGGCGTCGCTCGGTGACGCGCGGAGTGAGCGTTGCTGCCGGATGAAGTGCGCCGAGTGCGATGAGGGCATTACCGGCGACCCACGCGGAATCGATTTCGCTGAAGACGTAGCCGCTGGTGAATTCGAGATACGCGAAGGTACTGTCTGCAATCACCCAGATGAACAGACCAAGTGAAATCAAGAGAATTGGGGTCCGTCGTTGCCCTCGTGTGTTCAGCGCAACGACGAAGGCAATCGAACCGACGACGATATCCAAGATGGGATAC
The DNA here is from genome assembly GCF_029338295.1 of Haladaptatus sp. QDMS2. Lineage (NCBI taxonomy): Archaea > Methanobacteriati > Methanobacteriota > Halobacteria > Halobacteriales > Haladaptataceae > Haladaptatus > Haladaptatus sp. QDMS2. The sequence continues at coordinate 91,158 of NZ_CP119793.1, read as the reverse complement.
GCCATCGCCACCAACGTGTCTGGAGAGTTAAGTGAACTACTGGTGAGGATTGGTTCGAGGAGGAAATACCAGCTTACGGTGAGTAACGCCCCGCCAACGATCAGCCCATCAAGTGTGAGTCGGTACATCGATCCCAAGCGTCGTCGATCGGTCGTCAGCAAGACCAATCCGAGCGCAAGAACAGGATAGCCGGTGAGATAAAACAGGTCAGGAAGACCAGGGAATGGCACGTCGCCGGTTCCTAACTCATACGCCATCCAGGTGAGTTCGCCAATTGCTTCGAATCCGGTACCGATTGCGAGCAGTCGCCATCCCCAGAGTGTCGAGGTAGAACTCTGGCGTACCACACTAAAGAGTGTCAGTGGAACGATGAGCGCGGTGCCACTAACGACGAGGTTCGAGAAAACGAGCGTTGCATACTCGCCGCCAATCTGCCAGCGAATCCAAACGATCGAACAGAGTAATATACATGCTGCACCGACCCACGTCCAGAGATACCATCGAGGCCACCGAGAGAGGGGGGCTCTGAGAGTCTGTAGAAGATCAGAAGGATCAAATAACGGCGTTCCCGTGGTACTTGATTCATTATTGCTCATTAATAGCGTTGAATTTATTGAGAATGCTTATAAAATCACCTTCCTGGTAAAATTAATATGTTAGTGTTTAGCTTGTCACCAAACGCAGCGGGTGAGACACTAATCGATCTGGCCGCGTTCACCCAAGGGGATACCATATCGTCGGATAGCGGTCAACAAACGAGTGGAACTACGACAGGTGGAAATGTGAGTTCCTATCAGTTTATTAACTATCCGAAGTTAGACGATAAAGAGGGCTTGTTTCGCTTTTCTGCTGAAGAACACGCGAGCCACGTTGACCGCGCCAACGTAGTCCCGGTCGGCCTGAAAGCCACACCGGGCGTTGTCACACCGGAAGTGACCGCCCCACCACACCTCGAATGCGTGGTCAGGCGACTTCGTAGTGTGACCCGTGGAGCCACATCGAGGACACGACCGGGACGTGTTACCCGGACGCACACGCTTCACGTGCAATCCGGCGATGTCCGCCCGATACTCGATTTTTGAGGCAATCTCGCGGCGTGCCCACGACGAAAGTTCCCACGAGAGTTGTCCCTCACCACAGGGCGGTGACAGGCTCCGCAAGTCTTCGTGAACAATCGCGTCAACGTCGTACACAAGTGCAAGCGCGAGGACTTGATTTGCTACATCGTGAACCAACTGCTCTCGCTTGTGGCGAATCTTGTTGTTCACCCGCTCATACTCTGCCTGAACCCTTCGAGTCTCACAGCATCCTACCGGTCAATTTCAACAAATCCGAGTGAATCATGGATTGTATATGCAGATTTGTGAGAACTATTTTAAAACTAACACTCGTATCATCAAAATAATGAACCTCAACCCCATCGATCGACTCCATCGACGTCAGATGTGGGCGGTCCAGAGCACTCCGAAGTGGGATATTCGTGTCGCGAATCCTCGTCAGCGTCACTGTCAAGTCAACGGATCCGGATTAGTTGATCGTGTGGGGGCTGATTTTTCATTGGAAACTAGCGGCGAATACGCGTGGGAAAGTGACGTTGGCAATTGTCAGAACCGGCTGCCGACTCAAACCGCGGCGTACCTACGAGTCAGAAATCCCGCTCGTCGTAACGTAAGAATCGAGAACTTTTGGGGAGCAGGCCAATGAATAGAGGGTTGTCGTTGCGGGCATCGGAGGAATTGAAACAGGCGCTCAGTGTCTGGATTATTGGAGGAACCGGGATCGTCCTAGCCGGGTTTGAAATCTGGCATGCGATCCAGATGCAAACACTGTTGGGTCGAATCATTGAAGCGGGCTTGCCACTGGTGATGGCGTTTGTCATTGTCTCTGCCAGCTATTGGCTCTCCCAAAGCGAGTTCAGTGAGTCGGAGATGCTCAGAATTGCCGGCTGGTTCATCCTGGGGTTGATTGGGATGGCCGTAGTGACAGGCTGGATAATCAGCCATCAGATTATTCGTGGTGTGGGCTTTCACCACTGGCATTTCGTGACCGCAAGTAGTATGACTGTCGGGGGGATGGCTGGTTTCCTCATCGGTGTGTATGACGGCAAGCGGAGAGATCAGCACCGGGAGGCTGAAAGAGCTCAACAGGCCATCGGCGCGTCAATGGATGGGATAGCAATCCTCAACGAGAAGGGTGAGTATGAGTCAGTCAATCAAGCACATGCTGAGGTCTATGGATATGACGACCCCGGTGTGTTCATTGGTAAGACCTGGCACATATGTTATACAGAGCCAGAAGTTGAACGGGTTGAGGAAGAGGTCATGCCGCAGTTGAGTGCGGAGGGGCGTTGGCGAGGAGAACTCACTGGGCTTCGTCGTGATGGGAGTACGTTTCCGCAAGAACTCACGCTCTCTTTGCGTCCAGACGGCGGCCTTATCTGCGTTGTTCGAGACGCCACCGAGCGCAAAGAGCGCGAGCAACAGCTTGCAACCCGCGAGCAACGGCTCCGAACTATCGTCGAGAACGTTCCAGTAATCCTGTTTGCCGTCGATCGTAACCATGAAATCACGCTCCAAGTCGGCAAGGGCTTGGATGATGTGGGGGTTGAGCAGAACCAGATGGTCGGAGAATCGATCAATGACGTGTTCGATAATTCGCCCGAGGTCATCGATGCGATCGATCGAAGCTTCGATGGCGAGGCTGTCGACATAACGATTGATCTCTGGGAACGAACCTATCAGGTTTGGTACGAGCCGATCGCGAACGGTGGTCAGATCACGAACGTGATTGGTGTCGCGATGGACGTCACCGAGCGCGACAAGCGCGAGCGGGGTATCAGAGCCTTGCACGACGCAACTCGGAAGATGATGCAGGCGACCGACCGGGAGACGATCTGTCAAATTTCCGTTGACTCAGCGCAGAACGCGCTGGGTCTGTCGATGTCGGCAATCTGGTTACACGCAGACGATGAACCTCAGTTAGAACCCGTTGCGTTGTCAGACCGGGCGAGGGAATTGTTTGGTGGCGCGCCTACATTCGAGCCGGGGAACAGCATCGCCTGGCAGGTGTATGAGTCGGGAGAACCCCGCGTCTTCAACGACATTAGCAGAGAGGCCAACCGCTTCAATCCCGAGACGAAGCTCCGTGGCGAACTGATCGTTCCGATCGCAGAGTACGGTGTATTGACTAGCGGGTCGACCGATCCCGGCCGATTTAACGAGGCAGATGTCATGCTCGCGCAATTGTTAGCGGCGAACACGCGCTCTGCGCTTGACCGAGCCGAACGCGAGGCGGCTCTCCAGCGCCAGACCGACCAAATGGAATTCTTCAATTCGATCCTGCGCCACGACGTGTTAAACGGGATGACGGTGATACGGGGGCGGGCTGAGTTCCTCACCGAGGAACTCGAGGGCGAGCAGCTACGGGACGCCCAGACGGTCGTTCGTTGGTCCGACGACGTCATCACTATCGTTCAGCGCGTCCGGAAGGTGTTGGAGGCGCTGACGGGAACGGGTGATCCACAGCTCGAGAGTGTTGATCTGTCGGCAGTCCTGCACTCGGAAGTCGACCGTATTCAGGCGACCTACCCCGACGTTACGTTCGAGACGGACATCCCGGAGGCTGTGAACGTCAAGGCGAACGATCTGTTGGGTGAGGTCCTTGGCAATGTCATCACGAACGCGGTCGATCATAACGACACTGATGGATTGCGTGTGTCGCTAGCTGTGGACGAGGAACGCGACGACACCGACGAATTCGTGACTGTTCGGATTGCCGATAACGGTTGCGGTGTCCCCGATGAAAGCAAGGAGGCGATCTTCCGGCGTGACGAGACGGGGCATGCGAAATCAACTGGCTCTGGCTTCGGACTCTTCTTCGTTGATTCAATGGTAGCCGAGTACGGGGGCGACATCTGGGTCGAGGACAACGACCCCCACGGGGCGGTGTTCATGATCAAGTTGCTGACTCCATCGCAGTAATCTGCCGGTGATAAGGGAACAAAACTGGATTACACGATATCGACCACGGGACGTTTCATCGGACGCTCTTGGTATCGTTTGGGAGGAAAAGTATCAAGAGAGTTGTAGCCGAATCACGACAGAGAAACCCCTCATGAGCACCTCCGTCGCTCCGGTTGTCCTCATCGTCGAAGACGAACCGGATGTCGCAGAAACGTACGAACGATGGCTCACGGACTACGATGTCCGCTGGGTGGAAACAGGCGACCAGGCACTCGCTCAGCTTGACGAGTCGGTCGATGTTGTTCTCCTAGATCGGATGTTGCCCGGCATGTCGGGAGGAGAGGTACTTGAGGAGATTCGTTCACGGAAGATCGACTGTCGGGTGGCGATGGTAACGGCGGTCGATCCGGGATTCGACATCATTGAGATGGGGTTCGACGAGTACGTCACGAAGCCACCGGATCGTGATCAGCTCCGCGAAACCGTTGAGCGTCTCCTTCATCGGGCGACACTCGATAGTGACTTACAGAAATATTACTCACTCGTAGCCCGACGTGCAGCACTCGAAACTGAGTACACCAGGCGAGAACTTGACGCGAGTGAAGAATATGTAGGCTTGGTCGAACAAATCGAGACACAACGAGCCGCAGTCGATGACGGAATTGGTGACCTGACCTCGGATGCAGACTTCATTGGTGCTGTCCGCGCGATCATGGACGGACCAGACGACCAGCATCCTCTGGATGAAGATGTATCTGAAGACCCGCAGAACTGAGTGACCATGTTTGACATAACTGATGTGCTCCCGACAACGGTTTCTGAACTGGCACCTGGGACGAGCCTGTTGATCGCCGGGCCGGCCATGACCGGGAAGCAGGACCTCGCTCTCGACCTGCTTGCTGCAGGGCTCACCCAGAGAGATGGGCTCCTCATTGTCTCAACAAGCAAGAGTGCAGAGGCGTGTCTTGACGAACTTGAACAACGAGTGCCGACGCTTGAACGCGATCAAGTGGGTGTTGTCGATTGCTCGAGAAGCAGCCAGCAACAGGCGATACGAGGGGTCATGACACAACGCGTGGCCTCACCAGGCGACCTCACAGGTATTAGCATCGGTACGGCCAAACTCATGCAAAGATTCACCGCTCAGAACATCTCCCGAATGCGCCACGGTCTTGTTTCGGTGTCGACGCTGCTCCAGTTTCTCGAACTTGACACCGTATTCAAATTCCTGCATATCTATACAGGACGTATTACTGACACCCGTGGACTTGGAATTTTCACCGTTGATAACGCATCATATAATCCACAAACAATCAACACGATTGCCAGCGAGTTTGATGGTGTCATCGAACTCCGTGACACTGACAACCGGGGTCGTGAAATCCGTATTCAAGGGCTAGCTGGCGTACCTCCAACGTGGGAACCACTGTAGGGACGCGAGATTGTTATATTTATCAAGCTCTGATGAATCACTAGATGGCGTCGGTTTCGACCGTTAGAACTTGGAAGATGAAGCGGGAAACCGTCGATGCCTATGTCAAAAATCTCCCGCTTCACGAGCAAAGCGGACACGTTAGCTACAGATGCTGTTGGTGATCGAGGAGAAGTCGCCGCCCTCGAAGGGGGTAGCGGCTTCGCCGCCTACACTCTCGTATCGCTGCACTGTCTGCGGGTTTATCTTGATGAATCGTACCGCAACGCACCCGATCTGTTGAGCGAGATGCCGCATATTTGTGGGGAGATCGGCGTCGAAGGAGCTATAACGCAGCAGAATCCTCGCCCCTATCGATTTGTTCCAAAAATGAGCTACTGATTGATCTGAGCCCACACCACTGCCAGTAGTTCATCCACGTGGACGTCCTTCAGTCGTGAATCTTCTCGAAGCGTCTCGATAATCGTGTTCGGATTCTTCCCAAACGTGGACTCGAGGTAGCTTCCCGAGTACAGGCCCTGACTCTTCCGCTCTGTCTTAACCAATGAATACGTCGTGAGCTCCTTCATTTTGAACGTGTGAAACCACATTTCGATCAGGTTTCGGTCTGTGTGGTCGACCCGACTGTCCACCTCGAATCGAAAGATGCAGTCCAATAGCTGTATGCATTGGCGAGAAACACCGTCTCTGAACAGCCGTGTTTCTCAGGCATTCCATGAGAAACACACCTTCCGGATCAGTCCCGTGATGTGTGAACAGCGCGACGGTCAGAATCACTTTTGTGTCGAAGCCTATTGCAGCTTACAATCAAGGCTACTCGTCATTGATTTTGACAGCGGTTTCGTCGACTTCGACCCGCCTCGGCATCTCCGTCCGCACCTGCTGTCAACATTCAAGTAGCAGTGTCTAATCCCTCTTTGAGCAGATTTGTGAGTAGCATTGGACACTATCTCTTCGACCTGTTCGGCCCTTATCTAGACGGTGCTGAATTACCGAACCATTTATCTTATTAAACATCTAATACAAATTGCCGTTCTCTCGTACGGCATTGGCGTGGTACTTCGTAACTGATATTCGAGGAAGAGCTATTTTGGACGGAAGAGTGTGCATGGTCTTTCGCCGGTCAAATGGAATACCCTCTCACGCCAAACTCACGTCACGAATCCGCAATAAATTTGAGACGATTAGGCTAGAGCACACCGCCCACATCACCATCACCTTCCGAGTAGCCTGAATTCGTGCGAACCAACTAATTATATATTTTATCAACCCTTTTACCAAAAATTCAGGGTTGTTTTTAATATACATATTATTATTATCGTGCAGGTGCCACTGATATTTTATGGGGTCTCCCGCCCAGCCAGTCGTACTCATCGTCGACGATGAGCCAGACATCGCAGAAACCTACGAACTCTGGCTCTCCGATAGGTATCAAATTAAAATTGCTGGGTCAGGTGACGAAGCTCTTTCAAAAATCGATACAGATGTCGATGTTGTTTTACTTGACCGAATGATGCCTGGCATGTCCGGTGAGGAAGTATTAACGGAAATTCGCACGCGCGATATCGACTGTCGCGTGGCAATGGTTACAGCCGTCGACCCAAGCTTTGACATCATCGAAATGGGATTCGATGAGTATGTCGTCAAACCCCCAAGCAAAGAACGCCTTCGTGCGACGGTTGAGCAACTAGTGAAACGAGGGGAACTCAACACCACCTACCAAGAGTACTTCTCACTGATAGCCCGACAGGATGCCCTCCAGGCAGAATTCTCGCCCGGTGAATTAGCCGACAGTCCAGAATACAATACGCTTCTAGCCCAAATCGAAGCACAAGAATCGAAACTCAAAGATCGACTAGGCGAATTAAACTCAGATGCGAACTTCATTGGCGCAATTCGTGAAATAATGCGTGAAAGTGAATCCATGAACGAGGCGGAACATACTACGAACAACTCCGGGGAACACACTCAATGAGCCAGTCTCCTGAAGAAAACTTTTCCCCCTCCTCCTATGTCCCACGAGCAATCATGACACTTGGGCTTCTGCTTTATCTATCGATGCTCATTGATATCACCGTGTTCGGAGGGTTATCCCTTGAATGGGCCCTCTCACGAGAGTTTATTGCGCATATCGCAACGACGAGTCCGTTCATTCTCGGAATCATCTTCGGTGGGTACTGGCTCGACCGAAGTCCGCTTTCGCCAACTCGGTATACTCGAATCGCGAAATGGACATTCGGTGGACTACTTGCCTTTCTTGGACTCAACGTCATCGTAATGGTGGCCATTCCACCCTTTGGTGGGCTTGAGGGGTACGTCGGCTGGGGTCGCTTCGCAGCGGCAGTTGGCGCAGGCGGCGGGTTGCTTCTCGGTGTCGTCGAAGCCCGCGCAATCACTCGCGAACGCGCCGCCGAACGCGCCGTAGTCCGAGCAGAGGAACTCGAGTATCGAACAGACCAACTAGAATTTTTCAATTCGATACTTCGCCACGACGTGCTCAACGGAATGACAGTTGTGCAAGGCCGAGCGTCACATCTCCTTGCCTCGTCAAACGATGAGGAATCACGGAGACATCTCAAGACGATCGTCCAGTGGTCAGATGATATCGTGAATGTCGTCCAGCGCGTACGGGCGATTATTCGTATTTTATCGAATGAATCTGAAGTGCCATTGGCCGCTACAAACCTCACGCAAGCGGTCAATGATGAAGTAAGACGGTTACGCACGACATATCCTGAGGTGACATTTAAAACGAACATTCCAGACGGAGTCTATGTAAAAGCCGATGACCTTCTTGGCGAAATCATCGGTAACGTGCTCACAAACGCGGTTAACCACAATTCACGAGAGGGACTCCGTGTGACAGTGCAGGTTGAAGAAATTCCGGCCAGGGACGTGGTTGAACTTCAAATTGCAGATACCGGAACGGGGATTCCTGATGATCAGAAACACACCGTTTTTCGACGCGGTGAAAAAGGGCACGCAAAGGATACGGGTGATGGGTTTGGCTTGTTTTTCGTCGATGCAATGGTCGGTGCGTACGGTGGCAGTATTCGAGTTGAAGATAATCAACCACAGGGAGCGAATTTCGTGATTGAACTGCCGATAGCACGTTCTGACCCTCCAATGGTCAACGCTAGTCAAACCCTCACTACGTGAATCACAGAAGGAGTTCTGTCGTTTACGACTGGTGTGAATCCGACAACTGCCGAACAACACTCTTGGAGTCGATAATAGGTCAGTATTTGACCGAGTACGTCCGTCACTTTGCCTCTTCTAGATTTAATCACAAGGAGTGAATTCTCGCACGCGTAGATGGATGCATTAGTTCTATCGTGAAAGTGGCGCCTGTAGGTGATGCATCCTCAACCCAAACAGCACCGTCGTACGTCGACGCCATTGTGTCCACAAAGAACAACCCGAACCCCGACCCAGTGGATTTCACGTGTCCAGTGTAGTCTCGACGGAAGATAGATTCCTTGTCAGCATCAGGAATTCCACGGCCATTATCGCTTATTTTTGTTGTTATCATCCCGTCTTTCTGCTCAACGGTCACGCTGATGACCAGACCCTCGCGTTCATTATGATTTATCGCGTTGGTGATGATATTCCCAAAGACTTCACCCAGTAACTCGTTTGCGAGAACCATAACGCCGTCTGGGATTTCCGTCTCAAATCGCACTGCTGGATACGTCGTTTGCACTCGCCCAATTTCAGTCCGGAGCGTCGCGGAGAGATTGACCTCATGTAACATAGGAGTATCGTCACTGGTCAACGCATCAAGAACCGTTCGCACCCGTTGAACAATGGCGATGATGTCGTTGCTCCATGATTCGATTGTTTTGGCGTACCCTTGCTGGTCGCCTTCAAGCTCGTCGCCGAGCAGTTCTGCGCGGGCTCGGATTACTGTCATTCCGTTATACACGTCGTGACGAAGTATCGAATTGAAAAACCTCATCTCATCGGTCTGTCGCTGTAGAGCTTTCTCGCGGGTTGCCCGTTCAAGCGCACTCCATGTGTTCACACCTAATAGTTGTAGTATCACTACTCATTCGAGCCTATCTAGTCTCGTGACAGTGTACAAACATTCGAATCATTGATTCTTGACGGAAATACGTGCTCAAAATTTCCTGATTCTTGCGTTGCGGAGTTGCTTAGTAATGTATAGTTTGGTAAATTCGCGAAAATACTATTGGGGCGTGCACTGACACAGCAACGAGTTTCAAAGTGAACGGGGCGGACACTGAGTCGTTTTGGCCAGCTTGTTCGCTAACTCAAGTTTGGGATACCAGCTTGTGTTGTGTGTTCGGGAGGGGCCAGCTTACCCTTCTTCTCCTTTCGCACCGGGAGGGCTAGTAAAATCAATGAATCACTGATTCAGTGAATAACAGAAATAATGAGATTATGATAGTCCGTTGGTCTTGTGACGAAACAGCCCTTCTATTGGGTAATCGGATATCAGTGTAATTGTAAGCGCCGATAGGACGATAATATCTTTTTAGCTTTGAACAACGTGCGATTTTGAAAGAACGGCACTGCTGAATCGACAAACTGCGGTTGATTTACGGGGGTTCGATCATTCATAGTTAAGCGTACTACCAGGACTGGGAGTTATAGAATGACCAAATGAGTGACGTACGGCCGTAAACCGACGCAGCCCGGTTCGAAGCTGCGTGTGCTGCAATCGGCATCGAACCGTTTTGTCAACCCGAAACCCTTGAACTCGCAGCCCAAGTCGTTCAAGAAGAGGCAGCAGAGTTGGATATCGAAAGCTACGAACGCCGCGTGTTTGCAACGACGGCCGCGGCCACCGGTACCGACGTCCCCGCCAGTGAACTCGTTCAAGCGTACAACGACGTCCTGGAGAATCAGGCAGTGTTCCTTCGCCCCGGTGTCGACACGGCCATCGAATCGTCAGTAGTCCTCGCCACAGCTATCGTAACGAACGGTTCGGAAAACACGCACACGACTAAACTCTAGGCGGTGGGCCTGACAAAGCACTTCGACATGGTCATCTTTGGGACCGATGTACCGCAGGTGAAACCGGCGAATGATCCGTTCGAACTGGCGTTAGACCGACTGCGAGTGGAGCCCAAGCGGGTTCTGAAAGTCGGTGATTCCCTGTCTAAGGACGTCAAAGGCGCGAACAAGCTCGGTCTTGATTCCGCCTGGGTCCCCTTCGACGACATTCGCCGAGGTGTGAACGATCCGGAACCGACCTACACACTGTCGTCCCTAGCAAATCTTCCTGAGATACTTTCGTCGTCATCGACTCACGACTGAAGCAGTGAGTTTGTCCGTGGGCTCGCGGTCTGTCTCCAATGTGGAGGAGATAGTGTATCGCCATTTCCGTTCTGCATCTCAGACGTGAGGGCGTGCTGACCTCCTCGAGACATTCCAGTACGATGTAGTTCAGCGTTTCGGGCGAACGTGCACGGATGTAGGAGAAATCCATAGTATTGGCGAGCGACGGCAGAAGGACAACGATGTTAGGGGTCGTGTCGGCAATCGTGACGAACGGCTTGATGGCCGACAATCGGACCGAGCAGTCGGCGTCGGTGTGGAGCGTTCATATGTGTCACAATCGGTGCAGCAACTCTTTGAGTGACTGCAACAGCGGTCTTCGATTGTCTAACCACCATTTAATTTAGATGGTCGAGCGTGGCGTAATGGCGTGGTAGGACTTTCGCACCAGCACTCTACTGTTGACCTCCCCTCAAACTCAACACGTATATCACCTAACGCGAAGTCGCGGACACGCATAGGATGGTTGACGTTAGAGGCCATCGACTAGAACTGGTATGGAGGTAATTGCGGGCGATCCAGCCCACATTGAGCAATAGCCAATCTATGGGTATTACTTGACACGCTACAACGTCGTGGCGGCAAACTTCGACCACGGGCGTTTCCCTGAACGGGAATCGTGTGAAGGCGAAGCAAAACGACGGCAAAGCTATTTTCCGGGGGGTGGCCGCACACGACGGCATCGACCCACCAGTCACGCGAGATGACGCTGTTTTCTTCCTTCTAGAGCCGGGGCTGCTCATCGACACAGTATTCGATGCGACGAGACAGCGGATTCAGTCGTCGATGGACGCCGGTATCGTGGTCGATCTAACGAAGCCGACGGGGCCGATGGCGGTGGCTGACCTGCGCCCGGCGACGAACCTCGTGGTGTACTGTGGGATGGAGGATTACGCAGAAGCACTGTCGACGGGAGCGTCACACTGGGCGATTGATGAGGCACGAGCCTACTACGCGTCGATGCAGGAGGTTCCCCTGGTGGGGCGAGCAGCGTTTTTTGAACAGATTCCCGCGAATGACCGAGACCTGTACGAGGTGTTGGTCGGGGGGTGGGTACCACCAGAGGCGATTGTACAGGTGGTGATCCCGCGGGGTACGGAAGTGGATTTGTCGGTGACGGAGTCAATTAAGCGATTCCGAGCGGGGAAGGCATAAATCCGTTTGGGAAAATAAGGTGACAGTGTGTGGTTAGGGCGCGTAGGTTCGGTAGTAGCAGAGGTTTTTGCCGTCGTTTTGGAGGGTTACGTTGTACGGGCGAGAGGACTGCGTCCAGTAGTCGTAGCCGCTTTTGATGCGCCCGTGGGCGAGGTTCTTGTCTGGCCAGTTGTACTGGTTGTATTTGTCGTTGTCTTCGAGGGAGCCACGTTTCCCGATTTCTTCGCCATCTGGGAGGCTGACGGAGTATCTTGAATCGTAGCTGGAGGTACCTTCGATTTCCCACTGCGTGCGGTAGGTGTCGTTGCCGAGGCCGTTGTCATCAAGGCTGAAGGAAGCACAGCCGTCACAGCGGATGTACTCGATGTGGCCGGTGTAATAGAAGTCGTCTTGATAGCCCGTTTGGACCTCGCCTTCGAGGTAGTCGTCGGTAAGGACGTCGTCGTTGGAGTCGGCTCCGCCGCCTTTGGAGATGTCGCCGGTGACTTTGATGGCGTAGTGGGTGGTGATGTCGTCGCCGACGCCGTTGCACATGCTGGTACATTGGAGCCATTCGTCTTGACCGGTAACGGTGATGTGGCGACGGTTGGCGAGGGCGGGTTGGGTGAATGTGGTGAGGGCGGTCAGTCCGGTGAGGCTCGCTGCCCCGGTTTTCAGGAAGTTGCGTCTGGATGTCATCCATCCTGAATGTTCAGGTGGAGTGTAAAGTGCTTTCTGTTTCAAGTTAAATTAAATTAATTTTATTTTTCAAGTTTGGATTTATTCGGTGGAATTTTCTCAGCGACTGTATTAATTACTCTGCAATCCAAGACCACACATCTACTGACCGGATCCGTCGGTAATGCGATCATCCTTGTTCCCGGCGGCACCGGAATCTTCCTTGGCTCACCATTCGCGGGCATCAACACGCCAACACCCCAATTGGTCACGCTCATGAAGCGCCGTCAGAATGACTGGCGCACCAACCTCAGAGTCATCATTCGTCATCGATCCCTCCACTGAAAGCTGGTGAAAACAGTCGTTGCACTACGTCAACCATCTGAGTGAACCGTCGTCTAAGAAGGGGTTTGTCCCACAGCGGAATCATTCGTTAAAATTTTATTCCCGAAAATGAATACGCCAAGTAATGAAGAAGGAGATCACCTCTAGTTAGAATTTTTACGGTAGGTATGTGAGGAATGTGCGAATTTGACGACTAGACGTGGTGATAAGAGTGAATCAGCCATATATAATAATAAATACATTAGTTGGTTGATTTTTAATCGGAAAATTCAGTACAGACGATTGATGAGAGTCCGGTTGATGAACGTCGATTATTAACTACAATTGGTATACTAATTGAAAGAATAGACATAATATTGGTGTTTTTCAGCGAAAATAATAATTTTATCAGACAAATGAACTTCGGCGATCGTTGAGATCCGTACTACACTGATATCACTAGAAAAACTTCTAATTTATAGTCAATTTTCAAATATGGTAGTGCTTCGATGACCCTAAGAGTGCAAATTAGTTTTGTCGAGGTAAGGTAATATATCTCGAAAAGAGTCTTTAATACGCCTTTTTGTAAATACTGGAATATGAGTAATACACGGACCAGTAGTAGAGTTCGTTATTTTCTAATTCATTTATATGTATGGCGGATTTACGCACGGATTACTCAATGCAATATGTTTGAGTATTTATTTACAATTTATTCACCGATTAGTTTCTCAAATCCAGTAGAGATGCCCAGGAGATGGTGAAAAACTCTCCACTTTGTCTGGAATATCCACCAAATTCGGAGTAAGGTGAACCATATCAGGCACATCCTCCAGTAGGATGCTATTCATTGTAGTTTAAAAAAAGACCAGTATTTGACCACGGAATTTTTATATCATGCTATGGTTAATCATACCAGTGAATAACATGCGAAACGAACAAACAACCATCATCAGATTAGTCAAATCTGCCGTTGGCAATGAACAATTCGAGAAAGCACTCTATAGAAAAAATAGTGGAACCCTTTCAAATCGAGACCAGGAGTGGGAGCATATTCACCTGATCTCGAATCTACCGATGACTAATCTCAAAGAATGGGAGGGGCTACTTGTATACACAGACGAGTCGGTGTATCGGTGGATTGAGTCTGGATTCGGTAAGAACCCAACACGCGTTCCAAGAAACCCAGGCTTTTCCACTAAATCGACATCTTAGTTCCTTCAGTTCAGGAATTGAGAAGACCCAGTGGTGTGTTCTCGATACTTACCACGTACCGATTGCTGGGAGTTGGTCAAAGAGAGCAAGGGAACGAGAGTGGAGGGGGTGTAGATACCCGCTTTGTTTACTGAATTGATTCCGACGGGAAACTCTGTGGATAGTCCTCAGTCGTAATCACCGCGACCGATACATTCATCCAATCGTTGATTGTTATTGAAGTACGAATGTCCGAGCACCGGGACAGAGTTATCGCTACCTGGCGGGCTGTGACTGTACTGTCCTGGCCAATCGTGGTTCAACAGGTGCTCAACACGCTAATGCGGTCAGTCGACATCGTGGTGACCGGCCTCTTCTCGCCAGCCGCAGTCGCTGCGATCGGGCTGGCCGATCTGTACGCGCAGATTCCATTTCGAATAGGGCGTGCACTTGGGACAGGAGGGATTGCACTTTCGAGTCAAGATACCGGTCGAGGCAACGCGAAAACCCGTGATCAAGCCGTGACCCAAGCGCTCCTTATCGGATTTCTCGTCGGCCTTCCGATCGTCATCATTGGGTTGACGTTGTCGGACGTTCTTATTGCGATTCTCGGCGCCGAGTCAGAAGTCGTGAGAATGGGCGCGCGTTATCTCGCGTTCGTTTTCGTCGCTGCACCGCTCCGAATCGTTGCGTTGGTTGGGGCACGCTCCTTGCAGGGGACTGGTGATACGCGAACGCCGCTCGTGGTGAATGGGCTAGCAAACCTTTTCAACATCATTGCGACGGTCGGATTGGGGCTGGGACTCGTGGGTCTCCCGCGGTTGGGTATCGTCGGCGTCGGGCTGGCGACGGCACTTAGCCGGGGGTTTGAGTGTATAACAATACTTGGAATGATCGTAAGTGACCGAACCGAACTGTCGCTCAGGCGACCACGAGATGCCACAGTTACAAAGCAACTTGTTGCCGTTGGTTTCCCGAATTTCGCGGAGGGAATGAGTACGTCTGTCGCCAATTTTCCGTTCAATGCCTTGTTACTTGTTTTCGGAACTGAAGTTAGTGCAGCGTACCATATCGGGCGGCGAATCTACCAACAGCTGGCAGGCCCGCTGTACCGTTCGTACAGCGTTGCAGCGAGCATCGTTGTCGGACAGAAACTCGGTGCGGGAGATACGGCCGATGCCCGTTTTTCTGGCTTGGCCATCACAGCGCTTAGCGCACTTTCGCTCAGCATCGTTGGTATCGTCATCTGGGTCATGGCAGAACCGCTTTCGAAGATATTCACGTCGGATTTGGTAACCCTCGGGTACGCCATCTCTTTTACGCGTATCTCTGGAATTTCGATGCTCTTTTTCGGGGTTTTCTTCCCGATGGCAGGGGCGCTTCAAGGCGCGAGCGATACGCGGACGCCCTTCTACGCTCGGTTCACCGGAACCGTCTGCTTCATGCTTTGCTTTAGCTATCTCGTCGGTGTTTGGCTCGGGTACGGCCTCTCTGCGGTCTATGTAGGAATCGTCCTCACGTACGTCTGGTGGGCACTCGTCGCGTGTGTCGGTTTTCTGTGGGGTGATTGGGCTGAGCGAGCAGAACAGATGATGGCAGAACGGGCCTCGACAGCGAACTGAACATCCTACATTGACGTCGTCAGGGTTCGGGCAAGTTACCCGTTGACTGCCCCATGGAACGAGACAGCGTAATGATGGGATTCACAAACCGCTACCAACCAGCTACTGGTCGGACGGCAACCAAGATCACAACTTAAAACACTTGGGGAATTAATGCAAGGAGTTCGCTGTCTTTTCAAAAGGGTCGTTTGCCAACGGCGAGACGACCATCATTATCGAACGCGACGCGGCAGATGACGTACCACGTTGCAATCGAAAGCACGATCGTCACAGCAAACGCAAGGATTCCCGATACCATCGTCGAGATTATCGACTGGTATGCCAGGACGAGCAAGAACGTCAGCAGTATCGGGACCAGAGTCTGGAAGGTATCCTGTATTCGGATCATTCGCTCGTCCCCGCGGTGTTGAATCCTGCTTCCTTCTCAGGGGACCTGGTCTCGATGGTCCTGTTTTCGTGAAGGAAGTTCTCGGGAGCGTACCTGTCTCTGGACGCCGACTCAAGCGTGATACCGCCGTCTCTGTCGAACGAACCAACGTGGATGCAGGCGGTTTCGTGACCGACTTTCGCGCCGTCGACCTGTTCCAGGTCAGGATCCATTGATCGACACTCCTCTGTCGCCTCCGGACAGCGAGGATGGAACGAGCATCCCTTCGGTGGGTCGATAGGTGACGGTACCTCACCCGAAAGTGGTTCTCGTTTCTGTGCGAGTTCCGGGTCTGGTTCTGGAATCGCTTTGAGCAATGCGCGAGTGTATGGGTGCTGTGGGTTCGCAAACAGCTGTTCTGTCTCTGCGATCTCGACGATTTCACCGAGGTACATCACCGCGACTCGATCACAGACATGCCTGATGACTGAGAGGTCGTGGGCAATGAACAGGATGGTGAGGTCGTATTCTATCTGCAGGTCTTTGAGCAGATTGAGAATCTGCGCCTGAATCGAGACGTCGAGCGCCGAGACAGGTTCGTCACACACGAGAAACTCCGGTTCGACCGCGAGTGCGCGCGCGATGCCGACGCGTTGGCGTTGTCCACCGGAAAACTCGTGAGGATACCGGTTCGAGTATTCGGGTGAGAGGCCGACTTGTTCCATCAGCTCTTCTACGCGTTCGTCGCGTTCGCCCTTGTACAAGCCGTGAATTTGCATCGGTTGTCGGATGATCTGTCCAACGGTCTTTCGTCGGTTGAGACTCGAGGCAGGATCCTGGAACACCATCTGGATGCGCTTTCGGAACTGTTTGAGTTCCTTCGCCGAGAGCGACGTCATGTCTGTCCCATCGTACGTGACGGTACCAGCGGTGGGTTCATCGAGTTGAAGAATGCTTCGCGCAGTGGTCGATTTGCCAGAGCCAGACTCACCGACGAGCCCGATTGTCTCTCCGTGACTGATCTCGAATGAGACGTCTTGGACTGCTTTGACCGTCTGCGTCGCACCGAACAACCGGTCGATGAAGCTGTCGTTCTGCGTGAAATGCTTCGTGAGTCCGTGGACGCTCATTATCGTGTCTTGGTTAGTCATTGGAGACACCTCCCTCAGTGGATGCCGAATTGTTTGTGTTTTGAGTCATCGTCGCTTGATTGTAGCCGAGGGCGTGGATACAGGCGGCTTCACGCCCAGCCTCAACCTCACGCAGGTCGGGGTCCGTCTGTGAGCACTCCTCTGTCGCGTGGATACACCGGGGATGGAACGAACACCCAGTCGGCAGTGCCGTCAGGTCTGGAATCCGACCCTCGATGGGGGTCAGCCGACTCTCGTTCGACCGCAGGTTCGGAATCGAACGCATCAATCCTCGTGTGTACGGATGGCGTGGAGAGTTAAACAGGTCGTGTACCCCCGCCCGCTCGACGATGCGCCCCGCGTAAACGACGGCAACCCTGTCGCAACTTCCGGCGACGACACCCAAGTCGTGCGTGATGAGAATGACACTCATCCTGTACTTTTCCTGAAGGCGGTCGATGAGGTCGAATATCTGTGCTTCGATGGTGACGTCGAGTGCCGTCGTCGGTTCGTCAGCGATGAGAATCTCTGGGTCACAGGAGATGGCCATCGCGAGGAGCACTCGCTGGCGCATTCCACCAGAGAATTGGTGTGGGTAGTCGTCGACGCGAGTCGCAGGTTCGGGAATCCCAACGTCACTGAGCAGCTCGATTGTCCGCTCACGTGCCGTTGCTTTCGTTGCGTCTGTGTGTTTGCGAATGACCCGAGAGATCTGACTCCCAATCGTGTAGACGGGGTTCAGCGACGTCATCGGGTCTTGGAACATCATGGCGATGTCGTTACCGCGAATCTCACGCATCTCCGCTTTACTCTTCGTTAGCAGGTCCTCTCCTTTGTACCGGACAGTTCCTTCTTTGATGTACCCCGGTTCGTCGATGAGGCGCATGATCGACATCGCGGTGACACTCTTCCCAGAGCCGGATTCGCCGACGATCCCTAGCACCTCCCCCTTGTAGAGGGTAAAGGAGTTGCCGTCAACCGCTTTGACGACACCCTCCTCTGTGCGAAATTGGGTAACCAAATTCTCGACTTCGAGAATTGGTTCACTGGTCATTGGAGGCCTCCTGAGAGTACCGTGGGTCGAGGGCATCGCGCAGTCCGTCACCGAGGAGATTGAATCCGAGGATGATGATCATGAGCGCCAATCCTGGGAAGACTGGGTACCACCACTGGCCACTGTAGACGAAGCTCCGCGCGTTCGACAACATCAGCCCGAGGCTTGCAGTCGGTGGTTGTAACCCAAGTCCGAGGAACGACAGCCCCGCACTTGCCAACACAGCAGTCGCCATGTAGAGCGTCGCTTGAACGACGACGATAGGAATCGTATTGACGAGGATGTCACGAGTGAGGATGTGGGAATTGCTCGCCCCGAGTGACTTTGCTGCGTCCACGTAGTCTTCTTCCATCTCCTTGAGCACCGCACTCCGCATCACCCGAGCGAATCTCGGAATGTAAGCGAACCCGATGACGAAGATGATTTTCGCGAGGTTGGGAACAACGATCCACCCATAGTCGGTCTTGCCAGCGCCGAGGATTCCAATAATCGCGATGGCTAAGATCAGACTCGGGAACGAGAGGATGATGTCCATCGCTCGCATGATCGTCTCGTCTACCCAGGAGTTACCCAAGTAACCAGCAATCGCGCCGAGTGTAATACCAACGGTCATCGCGACCAGATTGACGCCAATTGATATCATCATGAGCGTTCGAAGCCCGAAGATCATCCGCGAAAGGAGATCACGGCCGTGATTATCCGTCCCCAGATACGCGGTAATCTCAGCGTTGGAGTCGTCTTCTGCGAACAACGTAGAGCCCGGTGGGAGCGGATTGTGCTCTCCATCGGGGGCATCGAACTGCGTCGCAGGGTCGTGTGGTGCGAGAACCGGCGCGAATATCGCAGCAAACAGCGTCAGTCCGATAATTACCGCGCCGACAATCGACAATCGATTCTTCCGGAACTCCCGCCAAAACTGTTCGAACTGGCTCCGGTGTTCACTGGTCTTCGGTTCTTGCTCCATCGTGCGTGTCTCTTTTGTAGCCATTTCAGTTCCCTCCATCTTCACGAATTTTCGGATTGAGATATGCGTAGAGAACGTCGACACTCAGGTTAGCGAAGACGAACACGCACGTGATGAACAATACTAGTGCACGAATGACCTCGAAGTCCCGGCGGGCAATCGCTGTGATAAACAGTTTCCCAAGTCCGGGGAGATTGAACACTGTCTCTGTCAGAACCGCACCATTCAGCAATCCACCGATTCCAATTCCGATAACGGTTACAACGGGGATGAGTGCGTTTTTTGTCGCGTCCTTCAGCACAACTTCGACTTCGCCAATTCCCATAGCCCGGGCCGTCCGAACGTAGTCTTGATTGAGCGTTTCGAGCATCTCAGACCGAGTCATACGCTGGATAATCGCTGCCCGAGCAGTTCCGAGCGCGATGACTGGGAGGAGGAGATGCTGAAGGTTTGCAATTGGGTCTTCGAACGGGGATATCCAGCCACCGGTCCCCCAATCGAAGTTGAAGGTGACGCCGAACACCATGATCAAGACGATGCCTAACCAGAAGTTCGGAATCGAGATGCCCGAAAGTGCCCCGATACGAGACAAGTGGTCTGCGGGTTTGTTCTGTCGTACCGCACCGATGATTCCTGCCGGGATTCCGATGAGCACGGCAAGAAATTGGGCGAGGAGTGCGAGTTCGAACGTGAGCAAAAGGCGGCTTTTGATCAACGTCACCACTGGCGTCCCCTGCTGAACTGTCCACGAGGTACCAAGGTCACCTTGAATCGCACTGCTTGCCCACATCCAGTACTGGATGTAAAACGGCTGGTTCAGTCCGAGCTGTTGGCGTACCTGTTGAATGATCTGTTCGTTCTGGAGTGGCCCCAACATGACCGCTGCCGGACCTCCCGGTGCGATGTGGAGCAAGCCGAATACACTTACACTCACACCGAACAGTACCGGTACGATCAGCAACAATCGTTTGAGGATAAATCGTCCGATGCTCATAGGTTCAATGTATGAAACAAAATGTTAGTAGTGATTTCCATGGTTGTGACGTCAATCGCTTGCAGATGATTGATAATGACTCTTTTTGTGGATTTCCCTGGATTATCAGTCCTTTGTCACGGGCCTGAGATCAGACGAGAACGATCCCATCTCGTAGCCGGACGCCGCGTCACTCCACGCAGCCAGCCGACTCGAGTACGCGATATCGATCTGGATCGCATTCTCGACGAGGTACTCCTGCAGCCTGTACACAATCTCTTTTTGTTCTTGTTCGTCAACCGTCCGCTGGGCTTTCTTCACCGTTTGGACGTACCAGTCGTGGCCGTTAGAGAAGTCACCCTCCGCGTCTTCCGGGGCTGGCGGTCCGCTTGGTGCGTATCGGTCTGGCAGATCGGGAGACGCGTGATGCCAATTGTTGTGGTTCCGGTCGTTCGGAACGAACCCAGTACTCAGCCAGTAAGTGACGACTGGGACAGCGTTCGTCCAGTTCTCCAAGGCAGCGTGCCAATCCGTCGTGTTGTACACTTGGTCGAACAGTGCGGACTTCTCGAGTGTGGTGATCTCGACGTCGATGCCAATCTTCGAGAGCTGGTTCTGGATGACGACACCCTGGTCTTTGAGATGAGAGCCCTTCGTGATGAGCATCTCGAAGGTGAACCCGTCGGGGTTGCCCGCCTTCTCAAGTTCTTGGCGGGCCTTGTCTGGGTCGTACATCTCCATCTCCTTCAGTTTTGGCGATGTCCACTCGCTGTCCGGATACCAGAGCCCTTGCTGGGCAACTCCTCTCCCGTAGAAAATCTCGTCTAAGATCTCTTCTGCGTCAATGCCCCACTGGACTGCCCGGCGGTTGTTGACGTTGGACATCGGGTTCCCGTCCGCTTCCATGAGGTTCATGTAGAGCACCTCGGTCGTGTTCCCCGGAACGGTTCCCGTTTTGATGTTCGGGTCGTTTTGCAGCGACTCGAAGTCCTTGTCCGGGATAGATGTCGTCAGATCCGTCGTTCCAGATCGGAGGTTTGCCAACCTCGTCGAATCCTCTGGCATGATCTGGAAGTTAATCTCGTCGACCTTCGGAATGCCGTCCTTCCAGTAATTCTCGTTCTTTTTCAGAAGCACGTTCTCGTTGGTGTTCCACTCGACGAATTTGAATGGGCCAGTGCCGGCTCCACTCGGGTCTGTCGTGAGATTCGTCGCGATGCCAGTCGGCCCCTCTCGCTCACTGGCAGAGCCACGAGAGCCCTTCTGTACGATTCCCTCAAGTCCCCGAGTCAGCCACCAGTTGAGCGTGGCAAACTCTGTCGTCAGATTCAGTCGGAGCGTCCGGTCGTCTACGATTTCTGTTCCTTCCACGTTCGGAATCCGGCGTCGGATCGGAGAGTTGTTGTCTGGGTTCAGAATCCAGTCGACAGAATATTTGAAGTCCTCGACGGTCACGTCGTCTCCATTGTGGAACTGAAGTCCCTCACGGAGCGTGTAGTCAAACGCGAGTCCGTCGTTCGTCGGCTTCGGCACCTCTTCGACGAGACCTGGTGCGAGCTCGGAATCTGGCGTGAGCTCGATTACTTCGTCATAGATCAGACTCCCGATCGCGCTCGAACCCGTGTCAGCCCACAACGCCGGGTCGAAATTCCACGGCTCTGATGCGATTGCAACATTAAGGCGTACGGTTCCACCTGTGGAGCCAGACCCACTGCCAGTGTTGCTTCCTTCAGTACCGTTTCCTCCAGACTCACTATCACCCGTACACCCAGCAAGCGATGCACCCGTTAGGGCACCGGTCATTGCGAGGAACTGTCGTCGATTAATATCGTATTCGATGATGTCTCTAGCCATGTGTATGCGTACCTATTGCCAATCGTTGACATTGCAGTCAAAGGGTTACCATCATTTAAATCTATTCATCATTGCCAATATTTGTTATAGAAGTATGAGGAATATGCAGTACCATGGCTCAGTCGAAGATACATCCGCATTTTTGGAGACAGAAAGAAAACAGATGTCATACGAAAGATATCATACGTTCCTAACGTGCGCCCAGAGACGCACGAAAATTCGCTTTTTCGTCTGGCAAAGAGCGCAGTTGCACAAAGTTATAAATAGCAGATGCACATGGCTATTGGTAGACTTTCGATGTTAGCCATTAACACAGAGTCTTCGACTCGAGTAGAAGCAGTACCGACACTCTCTCCGCATCTGGGGGGACGCAGAATCGAGGTCGCAGTATGACTGTCTCACTTAACTACGACAGCTACGATCTCGGAAGCATGACATGGGAGGACGCGGAAGATGCCATCGAAAATGCTGATTTCATGGTTCTCCCAACAGGTGCAATCGAGCAACATTCGCTCCACCTCCCAGTTTCGGTCGACACCCTCCGGGCGGAAAATCTAACCCGGATACTCGTCGAAGCCGCAGCAGACCGTGAGCTCTCGATGATCCGCCTGCCCACGCTTCCATTTGGATACTCGGAACATCACATGACCCGAGCTGGTACCCTGACCCTGATGCCAGATAC
Source organism: Haladaptatus sp. QDMS2 (assembly GCF_029338295.1). Classification (NCBI taxonomy): domain Archaea; kingdom Methanobacteriati; phylum Methanobacteriota; class Halobacteria; order Halobacteriales; family Haladaptataceae; genus Haladaptatus; species Haladaptatus sp. QDMS2. The sequence goes on along the minus strand of NZ_CP119793.1, from coordinate 68,484 downwards.
GTACCAGAAAGTCATCGAAGAGTTGGGAGCTTCGATTTCACAACACGGGGCAAAGCGATTGCTAATTGTCAACTGTCACGGTGGCAATAACCCACCACTGAAGCTCGCTGGAGACCGACTGCAGCGAGAGCACGATATCGAAGTGTATCTCGTAAACTGGACCTCGTTCGCTCGTGACCAACTGGAGACTCGCTTCGGAGAAGATTGGAGCCATGCAGGTGAACACGAAACGAGCGTCACTGAACTGTTCCACCCAGACCTCGTTCGGACGGAGAAGAAGGAAAAACAAGAGCGGAAGGCCAAGTTCAAAGCAAGACAATACACGTGGTACACCGACATCGCCGTCCAAGGTGGGCGTGGAGACCCTCGAAATTCAGACGCTGAATTCATGGAGGAGGTAGTTGCCGACACCACCGACCGTATCCTAGATGCACTGGAAGGAGACCTTGCACAAACCACGGACGGTGTCAATACACTCGAGCAATCCTCACAGTCACTGAACTAAGTTCCCGAACTACTCCGATATCGTGGTGGGATTTTCTATTGCAGGGTTTTTGTCGAAATTTGCTCTCAGCGGCCAGTGCGAGCGTTATTCACTCTGATTATTGGAGTGGCGGCACAACAAAACCGCGATGCCACGAGACACTTCAGTTGAGAGATTGCACACTGACACCGAACAGAGGTGTCCGAGACTGTTGGACGGATTCTGGACAATCCGGCAGCCTCAAACCTCACCGAACCGCAACCATTGTCAACGAGTTTGCGTCTATCGGAGGAACATATATGTTGGTACAGTTCACACGCTAACTCATGTCTGGTACAAAAACAAAACCACTCAAATCGCTACGATCAGCGTTTGAAGTTATTGACTACCTCAAACGGTCGGGTGGGTCAGGAGTCACAGATGTCGCAAACGAGCTCTCGATTCCAAAGAGTACCGCACACGTGTACCTATCCTCACTAGAAGAGGTTGGGTACGCAGTGAACGATGATGGAACGTACCGAATCGGGATGCGATTCCTCGAAATTGGCGAGAACGCCAGATCGCAAAACCGACTGTACGAACTCGGCTGCGAGGAGGTAGACCGCCTCGCAGAGGAGACTGGTGAATTAGCGAGCATGATGATACCCGAACACGGATACGGAGTCTATCTCTACCGAAAGCGGGGAGATCAAGCGATGCCAGTGAAATCCCACATCGGCAAACACGTCGATCTTCACTGCCGGGCATCGGGTAAAGCCATCCTCTCAGCACTCCCGAGAGCTGAAGTCGAACAAATCGTAGACGAAAGAGGATTGGTTCGCAGAACGGATAAAACGATTACAGACCGAGACGAACTCTGGGCAGAACTTGAGAAAGTGTCGAGACAGGGTTACGCCGTGAATGACGGGGAACTACGCAAGGGCCTCCGCTGTATCGGTGCACCAATTACTCGTGACGGCCAGGTTGTTGGTGCAGTGAGTGTATCAGGACCTGTAGGACGGATTCACGGTAAACGGTTCGAAGAAGAGATTCCGAAACTGGTCAAGAACGCGGCGAATATTGTCGAGATTACAGTCTCATATTCTTGATCAGAGATGCTTCCAACAGTGTTGGACGGAGTACGACATTTTCTAGCATCTCGTTGAAGGACCAGCGCTTCACAACCTCCACACACCTAACATCGATGGGTTCCACAAAGTGGATTTCGGGGGTCTGTGTATCCTCGGGGTTCAAAGAAGTGTTTGCCCGCTCGTTCAAAGAATGTCGTCTTCTTGTAGAGGAGGAAGCTCATGGAAACACAGTAGCGACACAGGTCTGCCACATGTCGCCAATTGTTATCGAGACAGATTACTGCAGATAGTGTTTCTCTCGTACACTTCCTCGATGAATGAACAAGTAAAAACGATTTACTGGAGTAGAAGCCTTCAGACAGTCACCATCGGAGAAATTCAACCTCGCACCACCAACATATCCGTTGTTCTAATACTACCACCATTTTGTCCGTTCCAACATTCATGGACGGTTGAAACGGTGTTCAAATAGGTGGGATTTCTGTGGGAAGGTACCATCCGATATCCAAGTCCACAAACCCAGAAAAAATCCATCCAGCCATAACAAAGTTACTATTGTTATGTATAGAATATCAGTAGAATCAAATTGCGTTAGGAGAGGTGGAGACAACAATCTTCCTAAGTCGGCTATTTCTTGGTAGGCGGTATTCGCTTTCTGAACGTCATTTTCCCGGCCATTGTAGGCTGAAGAATGGTCAGTCCACACCAGCCGTTTTCTGCGAAAGTGTTGAAGAGATAGCATTCAATGACGTGAGTGTATCTTTACTCCGCCAGTAGTTTTGGGAAAAAGTTGATGCAACCTTCCCTGATTTGCCTGCGGATGAGCGACGTGGAGTCGTTAGAACAACGCCGAAGACGGTTCTATAGTGCAATCGGAAAACCTAGAGTGAGAGTTCCCTTATCACAATAGGCTAATGGGATAACAAAGGTACTACTGTTATCGCAGGTTTTCTACCAATCGCCGTATTCACCTGTGGAACGGACTGAGGTACGGTCTCTGAGAAATCGCTGACTCACCGCTACTTCCATGACAGATACGAATGAGAGTGAAGTTTCGACCTCTTTGGAGAACGTACTCTGATTTGAAGCTCACAAGTACCGTTCTACCAGGACTATCTGTCTGTATTTCCAATAACTTCTTTGAAATAGTTGAATTACTATTAATCGAGTGAGTAGATACGTGGTTCTTCGTATTTTCTACCTGAAGAGGGTGAGAATGGATACTTGCGACCAGCAAATGTCACTCAGATTGAACGCTGATATTCATTTCAATTGTGTTTGCCATGCCCACTATGTCCTTTGGCAATTCCTCGGAGAGCATTCTACCACTCAGAATGCCAACGGGTGCCGACGCCGATATTGCTCCGAGGAGGGATCCATCTTCTTCGGTTACTGCTGCTCCTACTGCGCGCAATCGGGGGATATATTCTTCGTCATTGATGGCGTATCCCTGGTCGGATATCTCCTTGAGTTCGGCAACTAGGCGGGCGCGGTTCGTAATCGTGTTCTCGGTGTGTTTTGATAGTCCACGGCGCGAAATATGTTCGTCTACCCTGTCCTGATCGAACTCCGCTAACATTGCTTTGCCAGCTGCAATACAGTGAAGTGGGGTTCGGTAACCGACCTCATCCACGGGGGAGATACTCCGTTGTCCACCCGCTATTCCGATACAAACCGCCTGCCCGAACTCTTCGACGTAGATTTGCATTCGGACGTTCGCCTCTTGAGCGAACGCACCAATTTCATCCATAGCGTGTTCAAACATGACGTCGTTCCGTCGTCGAGTTTCACCGATCGTCAAAAATCGGTATCCGGTGTAGTAGTGGTCGTCTTGCTTGATTACTCGTTCTTGCTGCATCAGAGTCGCTAGGTGGGGGTAAACTGTCCCGGGGGTCAAGTCAAGATGATCCGCAATTTCCGTGAGCGTTGCGCCGTTCATCTCATGGAGCGAGTCCACAATTGCACATGCTTTTTCGACTGCCGCGATTGTCCGCGGGCCGCCGTCTGACGAATTTTGAGCCATGTGCTAGTCATAGTCAATCACTGACTTCAATTTGTCCCTCTCAAAATGTCAGAAGGTCGAATTAGCGGGTGGCCCCTTGTCCCTCACCATAGATAATTGGAATTATTCCACAAATATCAGTAAAATTCGCATGGGAATAGAGTATATAGCGATTCTTATTGGATGAATTTTTAATTATGTCTCGCAATAGGGAGTCGCTTTCTCAAAATTGACCCCAAATTATATAATGGGGATTGTGTGTTAGTTAATTTGTAGCATGGCACAAGCTAATTCCGCAGATAGCAGCGAGACGCTCATACAACGCGCTGGCTACAGATTGGCCGGGGTTGTTGAACGATGGATGCCTAGTCCGTTCCTGTTTGTCCTGATCCTGAGCTACGTAACGTTCGTTCTCGGGATGGTCATCGAAGGGACTGGGCCGTCGGAGATGGTAATGCACTGGTTTGACGGATTCTGGCTGTTCCTCACGTTTGCGATGCAGATGGCGCTCATACTTCTAACGGGGTACATGGTTGCCTATCATCCAAAGGTCAACGGAGCAGTGGTGCGGTTGACTCACATCCCGAGGACAAGCGGACAGGCAGTTATGCTCGTGGGAGTATTTGCGATGGTAATGGCCTGGGTTCACTGGGGACTTGGCCTGATTCTCGGAGCAATTATCGCACGTGAGATGGGGAAGACAGCTCACCAGAAAGGGATTGACATTCATTACCCATTGTTGTGTGTGGCCGGCTACATGGGCCTTGGACTCACGTGGCACTGGGGACTGTCTGCGTCTGCATCGCTTCTGCTTGCAACGCCCGGCAACGTCTTCATCGAACAGGGCATCGTCGATGGGGTTGTTTCGACCGCAAATACGATTTTTAGTCCCTATGCTTTGATTCTAGTGGCGCTCTCGATTGCATTCGCCGCGCTGTTGCTCTACCTACTCGACCCCCCAGAGGGGATGTCGAACGGAATCACTGAGTATGTCGCTAAAGAGAAACTGTTCGAGTCGGCCACTGACGGTGGAGAGACCAGCGGTATCGAACAAAAAGTCTCGGAACCGCAGGCGTCAGAACTGAAGAATTCAGAACCAACCGTCCCGGCGGAGAAAATCGATAATAGTCGACTCATTGGCGGTGGGATCGCACTCACCGGCGTCGCCGTGACCATCTATACGCTCGCCACGCAAGGGATCCAGGCCTGGAACCTCAACTTAGTAAACTTCGCGTTCTTATTCGGTGGAATTTCATTATACATGAATCCGATGGCCTATCGTGAGAGATTCGACGAAGCCGCAGATGCGGCCGGCGGAATCATCTTACTGTTCCCCTTCTTTGCGGGTATCCAGGGGATGATGAACGGGTCCGGTCTGTCGGCGACGTTCGCGGATTTGTTGATTTCGGTGTCAACGCCGCAGACGTTTCCAGTGTTCGCCTGGATGACCGGTGCAGTGGTCAATCTCTTCATCCCATCCGGGGGTGGTGAATGGCTAGTTATCGGTCCCGCGATTGTCGGTGCTGCGCAGGATATGGGTGTTAGCGTGGGTCAGGCAACGGTTGCCTATTCGGTCGGTGACGCTCACACGAACCTTCTCAATCCGCTCTGGGCGGTGCCACTGATTGCAATCACCCAAATCAAGGCACGTGAGATGTTTGGCTACGCCATCGCGATGCTCATCGGACTGATTCCATTCCTGGCTCTCGTGCTCTATTTCCTCCCCTTCTGGGCATAGCACTGGCAGATCTATGTATTCGGATGCCTCTTTTTGCGTGGCTTGGTTTAAAATACGTTCAGCTCGACCTGTACGTTGTGCCCTGCCTGCGGGCTTGATGCTGTCGGCAATTCTGAGGACGCTATCACAGGGGAGTGCCTAACTCATTCTACTCTTGCGGGCCCATTTCGGAAGAGGGCTTGCCAATACTGGTGTCACCCCTCAAGAGCCGTGCTAGAAGTAGTAGCAAATATGTTATTGGTTGCAGTAGGTTTATGACGATGGGGTATTGACATTGTTATGCAATGCCAGACCCTTGCATTATAGGCGTGGGTACATCACCCATTGGCAGAACCGATCTCACTGGTCGCGATTTGTTCGCAGTCGCGATGGAAGAGGCCTTTAGTGGCCTCCCAGATCCGGCATCATTCGTTGACGCCGTTTACGCCGGAAGCCAATCCGAAATGTACGAACACCAGATTATGATGGGGACCTTGCTGGCCGAGTGGGCCGGCCTCCGAAACGTCCCCGCCGAGCGAGTTGAGGCGTGTGCCGCCGCAGGTGGGCTCGCATTGAAGAATGCAATGCGGGACGTCAAAACCGGCACTCACGACGCAGTCCTCGCCTGTGGTGTAGAGAAGATGACTGCTGGCGGAACCGCTCACTCGATCGAATCCCTTTCGGGGGCGTTTGACCGAGCACTCGAGCAACGGTCGGGAATCACCGCACCAAGTCAATACGCACTCATCGCACAGCGGTATCTCCACGAAACGGGGATTACCGAGGAGGAACTTGCGGAGATTTCGGTGAAGAACCATCACAATGCGTCCCAGAATCCACGCGCGCACTTCCAGAAGGAAGTAGACATTGACGATGTCATGGAGTCTGACTACATCGCACCCCCGATCAAGCTCTACGACTGTGCGCCGGTCAGCGACGGGGCCGCAGCCGTAATCGTCGTGTCCGAAGACCTTGCTTCGGAACTAGTCCCTGACGAAGAACAAGTGAGCATCCTCGGGAGCAGCGTCACTTCGAACAACCTCTCGGTGGCCGACCGGAATCTTACTTCCATCGAGGGTGCTGAAGTGGCAGCTGAGCGTGCCTACGACGAAGCCGGAATGTCCGCCGAAGACATGGACGTGGCAGAAGTTCACGACGCATTCACCGCATGCGAGGCGCTCTTAGCAGAGGCTGCCGGGTTCGCTCCCTGGGGAGAGGGGATCCAAACAGTCCGCGATCCCGTCGACCGGTCAGACGGCTGGACCGATGTCCACATCAATACGAGTGGCGGCCTGAAGGCGCGGGGCCATCCAACTGGTGCGACTGGCCTAATGCAAGCCGTCGAGGTGTACGAACAACTCACGGGTAATGCGACGGCTGGGCGACAGATCGACAACGCTACCACTGGTCTGTTAATCAACGAAGGTGGTGTGGCTGATGCCTGTACCGTGGCACACGTTCTTTCAATCTAACAATGTCCAATAACAACATACAGACAATGACACACGAACAGCGAGAAATTACCTCCGATAGTCCCCTGACACTGCCAGGGTTCTTCGAGGCAATGGCAGATGAACGCCTGCTGGCCGGGAAGTGTTCGGAATGTGAAAATCGCATGATTCCACCCAGGCCAGCCTGTTACGCGTGTGGCAGCCGTGCCATCGAAATCGAAGAGCAACCAATGACCGGGGAGGTTGTCAGCTACACGGAAGTTTATCGGCCGCCACCGGCGTTCGAAGGTCTGGCGCCGTTCGCAATCGCGACGGTCGAACTGGACTCCGGTGCGCGATTAACCGGGCGAATGACGGTTCCATACGCCGACGTGGATATCGGGATGCCAATTCAAATTCGCATCAGACAGCCAGAAGACATCAGTGCCGACACGGAGCTCCGCCAGGAGCAAGACTGGCCGCTTCACGTAATCGAACCCGCCTGAGTGCTTCCGTCGTTCGATCAAGAAGCGGTGTAGCGGCGAAATATGTGGCCGCATCGAAGCCTTGGTCCTGTTCCACCCTCAAACCGAGGGGACAGGCAGGAAAACATTTTTATTGATGGCCCATGATTTTGTGGATAGTTAGCAATGGGCTTGTCAAACATTAGCGAACTGGATGAGATTGTTCACGAACAGAACCTGGACTCAGGCAGGCAGACAAACGCCTACGAGTTCATGCAGCAGTACGATATCCAAACTACTGACGAGCTCATAACTCGGACGACGACATCGGTCGATGGAATCGAGGCATCGGGCCTCGACTGGTTCTGGGATGAGGTCGTCGAGTACCTAGATATTGAGTTCTATGAGGACTACGACACCGTTCGCGATAACACGAGCGGGCCGCAGTTCACGCATTGGTATCCTGGGGGAAAGTTCAACATCGCCCACAATGTCCTTGATCGGCACGCGGCGACCAATCCAGAGAACACCGCTTGCCTCTGGGAGTCCGAGCCAGGCGACGTGACCGAGACCAGCTTTCAGGAGCTTAACCGAGAAGCAAATCAGGTCGCGAACGCACTTTCCGAATCTGGCATTGAAGAGGGCGATAGAGTTGGGTTGTACATGCCGATGGTGCCGGAAGCAATATCGATCCTCTATGGCTGTTTTAAGATTGGCGCAGTTGTCGTCCCGATATTCTCCGGATTTGGTGTCGAGGCGACCGCCTCCCGACTACAGGACGCCGGATGTCGGATCTTGTTCACGGCAGACGGGTTCTACCGTCGTGGCTCCGAGGTAGATATGAAGACCACAGCAGATGCGGCTCGGAAACAGGCCGATAGCGTCGAACGCACCATCGTCTTCGACCGGTTGGATGCAGATCCTGACTGGGATGATGCAGTAGATGACTGGTGGGCAAATGCCGTCCTGTCTCAATCCACAGAATTCGAAACCAGGGAACTCGACGCCGACGCAGAAGCAATGGTATTGTACTCGTCCGGTACAACGGGGAAACCAAAGGGTATCGTCCAGACGCACGCCGGATTACTTGTGAACTGTGCGACCGAGCTGTACTTCCACTTCGACCTGAAGCCGGATGATCGGTTCTTCTGGTTGACTGATATCGGCTGGATGATGGGTCCGTGGGCGTTACTTGGGAACCACACCTTTGGAAGTACGGTGTTCCTGTACGAGGGGGCCCCGGATTATCCTGAAGCCGACCGGTTGTGGGAAATGGTCGATAGACACGAGTTAACGATCTTCGGAATATCACCGACCGCGGTTCGTGCCCTCATGAAATCAGGTGACGAGTGGGTACATAGCCACGACCTGTCTTCGCTTCGGTTGCTCGGCTCAGCTGGTGAACCATGGGATCCAGAGTCCTGGTGCTGGTTCTACGAACAAATCGGCAACGGTGAGATACCCATCATGAACATTATCGGTGGAACCGAAATATGTGGCTGTTTCCTTATGCCCTTCCCCTCGAATCCACAAAAGCCCTGTACGGTTGGGGGCCCAGCGGTCGGCAAACCCGTCGACATCGTGAATGAGGCAGGCGAGTCGATCGCCGACACGAACGAACGAGGCTATCTGGTGGCGACCGACTCGTGTCCGTCGATGACGAACTCCCTGTGGAGTGGCGATAGTCGGTACCTTGAGGAGTACTGGTCGACGTTCGACGACCTCTGGGATCACGGCGACTGGGCGCAAAAGGACGAGGATGGTTTCTGGTTCCTTCACGGCCGCGCAGACGATGCGTTGAACGTTGCTGGTCGAAAAGTCGGGCCTGCAGAAATAGAGGGTGTCGCAATAGAACATGACTGTGTCAATCAGGCGGCAGCAGTCGGAGTTCCTGATGAAACGACCGGTACTGCCGTCGTGTTGTACGTCATTGTTGAAGCCGAATGCGACGAAAGTGAGTTGTTCCGTGAAGAGATACGCGATCGAATCGGTCAGGAACACGGCAAACCGTTCAAACCGCGAGAGATCCTGTTCGTCGACGAGTTCCCGAAGACACAATCCGGAAAAATTGTGCGTGGTATCATCAGCTTGCTCTACCAGGGCGAGGAGATTGAAGAGACGTCCAGTATCGAGAATCCGGAAAGCTTAGTGAAAGTCAGAGACGCTCGATAGCAACTACGAAATCCAGTAATACATCCAACAATGAGTAACCCATCTGCGGAAGTTTGGCCAGTCAGTCAGCCGGTAATTGGCGATACAGCGAAGAGATCTCGAACAATTGAGGAGAACGATATCGAACGGTTCTCCGCAATTAGCGGCGATTACAACCCGCTACATTACGATGCTGAGGCAGCGGCGAACTCCCAATTCGGTGAAATCGTTGTGCAAGGCGGAATCACAAGTGCGATCCTCAATGCGGTCGTCGCCGAAGATCTCCCTGGCCCAGGCACCGTTTTTCTCTCAGTAAATTGGGATTTCAAGGCACCGGCACGCCCTGGCGATACGATCACCGGCTGTGTAACGGTGACGGACGTGCGTGACGACAAACCAATCACGAACCTTGAGACGACCGTAACGCGAGACGATGGAACGGTCGTACTGGATGGCACCGCAGTTTGCTACACCATGGATCTGGATTCGAGGGACAATAACGCATGAAATTCTGCTCTGACACCGTCTGCTACCCGACTCGAGTCAAATGACCGAAGGCATTCGTCTCTCGGGAGAATACTGATGAGTCAAGTAGACAGTTCGAATAAACAGTGGTCGGTGGTGAAAATGATTAGTGGGGGCGAACTGAAGTGGCGAATCTTGCTCCTCGTGGCTGTGGCCGAATTATTCGTCATGACGCTGTGGTTCAGTGCGTCAGCTGTATCGTCATCATTCGTAACTGCCTGGGGATTATCCGGGACTGAAGCGGCCTGGCTGACCATCTCCGTCCAACTAGGCTTCGTCGTGGGCGCGCTTCTTTCCTCTATCTTCACCATCTCGGATACAATCCGTCCCCAGTATCTGTTCGCTGGCTCAGCGTTTGTCGGTGCTGCGGCAACCGTGCTTATTGCCGGCATCGTCCAGTCGTTCCTTCCCGCTGTTGGCCTCCGGTTCGTGACCGGTGTAGCCATGGCTGGGGTGTACCCGATTGGCATGAAGATGATGGCAGAATGGTTTAAGGCAGGCCGTGGGCTGGCAATCGGCGTATTGGTTGGCGCACTCACTGTCGGGTCAGCCGCGCCCCATCTACTTCGCGTTTTCGGGGGGATCGGGCAACCGCGCCTCGTGCTCTATGGGGCAGCAATTGTCGCCACCGCTGGTGGACTCTTGATATTGAAATATGAATCGGGACCCTATCAAGCGGACACGTCACCGTTTGATCCCACTGCAGTCTGGCGAATCCTACGCGATCGGGGAACGTTGCTTGCGAACGTTGGTTACTTTGGCCACATGTGGGAACTGTACGCGATCTGGACCTGGATTCCATTCTACATCGCAGCGAGTTTGCACGCGAACGGAGGCGGCAGTTCCACTACGACATCGTTGCTTGCCTTCGGGACGATAGCAATCGGAGGTGTGGGTGCCTGGATTGCAGGCAGCGCGGCAGACCGCGTGGGGCGGACGACGGTAACTAGCGTGAGCATGGTCATTAGCGGCCTCTCCTGTCTCGCTGCTGGGTTTGTCTTTGGTGAACCACTGGTCATCCTGGCCCCGTTCTGTCTGGTCTGGGGCTTCATGATTGTCGCCGACTCCGCTCAGTTCTCGGCCTGTGTCTCAGAACTTGCGGAAGACAACTACGTCGGGACGGCTCTCACCTTGCAAACTGCGATTGGATATATTATCACCACGATCTCCATTCAGCTGGTTCCAATTTTCGAGGGATATTTAGGATGGCAATGGGCGTTCGCGCCTCTGGCTATCGGCCCCGCCATGGGCACCGCAGCTATGCTCTATCTCCGTGTACTCCCAGAAGCGTCGAATCTGGCCGGCGGCAGGGGTTGAGTCAATACCTCCTCTCAGTAAGAAAGACCTAGCCTAATTTTTCCAGCAGTGAAATTGGAATCATTGACCCATGGAATTGCAAATCCAATGATATAAAATATTATTCGACTCTTTGAGTTGTTAGCCTGAAAATCACGTGAAAATTGGAGATGAACTACTGCACAATTTAATCAATAAAACCATGAATCAAGGAGTCATGGATTCAAAGATGAGGCATTATCGAAGACGACAACTGAGAAGGTAAGAGTGAGAAAAACCAACAATATAGTTAGAATTAATCACTCATATCGGAGGTAGCAGCTCTATCAGGTCTATTCTAAGTGATCATAGACATCAGTAAATTAAGAATCTGTGTTTATGACTAGTTACAGTGCAAATATATTGAGTTACTTAGAATAGAATTCAACTTCGTCCACATATGTACACGTTTAAGGAATGAGTTCTGGGACAGGCAGTTCTCCAAGAAATCCGGACGTTCACTGATGTCAACACCTACACGTTGATGGCTGAATTATTTTGTAACTGGTTAAACGCTCGCTCCATCGCATCATTTTAATTTTAAAGGGGGAGATGGTCTGTCTGTATGTTCTTAAATGGCAAGCACAAGTGACTGCTGTAAGCAGATTGAGACGGCTGGTGGAAATGTAGTGAGCTCAACTATCACTAATGAAGTCGATTAAACATTGTCGAGTGCTGCTGAAAATCAGCGGGTATTATCTCGAGGAAGTCAAAAGAGATTCGGATGGATATCGGGTAGAAATTTTTAACGCCCAATAAGACCAGGTTTGGTTATTTAGATTGTTGAAAAGGTGACTAGTAATATTCGCTGATTGATCCAGTGAGGACTCGCTGGTGAATACAGAAGACCATTGCGATCGGAAGGCCCAACGGTAATTGATAGGATGAAACAATTGCTCTCACAATCAGGTAAACTGATAGCCACATAGGGAAATGGGGAAAAAGAGAGGATTTAGGATAAATTGGGAAAGAATATTGGATATATTGAATGTCTGACACACGCTGTATTGGTGTATTTTCAAACCTTATTATTAATGATGATAATAATTTTACTTAAGACAAGAGATCGATTCGAAGCCTCAATCAATTCGATATTCTTCAAGCACAGATTCATCAATTTCGATTCCAATTCCCGGCGTATCGGGGATCACAACCGTATTCCCATCATTGGAGATTGGACGGTCAATAAGATTATCGCGCAATGGGTTTGGGGTTCGGTCAAACTCCAGCATTGGTGCACCGCGAACCGTCGAGAGCAGTTGCAAACTGGCCGCAAGAGCGACAGCACTTCCAAATACGTGGGGGAGCGGTTGCACGTTTTGCGCCTCGGCCGCAGTAATAATTCGGCGAGTCGATGTGACACCACCCGCGCTCGTCACATCCGGCTGGACGTAATCCACCGCTCCCGCATCTAGGACACGATCGAACTCGTTTGCAAAGGCCCAGCACTCACCACCTGCAAGCGAGACAGAAGTATGCCGATTCACACGCGCGTACTGATCGATATGTTCTGGAGGTATAGGTTCTTCGAGAAAGTAGACGTCAAATTCGGTAAGCGCCTCTGCAACGCGGATAGCATCCGCAACATCGTATGCGTGGTTGGCATCAGCCATCAACCGCACATCGTCACCGACCGCCTCTCGTATTGCACCGACGAGTTCGACATCTTTCTCCGGCCCCCACCCCAAATTCCGAGCAAGCCCAATTTTGTTCTTCAGCGCGTCGAAACCCGAGCGAACATGATGCTCGGCTTCGGAAACCACGGCTTCACGAAGCTCTTCAAAGTCATCGACTGGCGGCCAGAAGTGGCCCGTCGCATAAGCTTGGATTTCATCCCGAACTCGACCACCCAAAAGGCAGGAGACGGACTGCCCGGTCGACTTGCCATAAAGATCCCACAGTGCAATATCAATGCCACTGACGACACTCGCAGGACAAAACGAATGATACTTCGTAGTAAGTAGATATCGTAATTCGTCATGAATTGATTCCACAGTACGAATATCCTGGCCTATAAGCCATGGCGCAACAACGGTGTCGATAATCTCACGATTCCCAGCGATTGGCCCCCAGCACTCACCCCACCCACTTGTTCCGTCCGCTGTCGTGATGCGAACAAGACAATACTCACGACTGGAGATCCATTTTTGTGCATTCGCAAAACGGTGGTCGAGCTCTCGCTTAAGTGGAATTGCTTCTACGCGTTCTACCTGCATAGCACAATGGAGAACAGTAACCGAGATACATCTATATATCCATGAAGATATGGCCGCAAACGAGCTCAAGAAGCAATAAACGGGGACTGCCCTCCAGGATTCAAGTTTCCGCTTCTTAATATTACAAACACGAACCATTATTCGACCGAGTTTTCCTGAAATCTTGATCACGTTCCCACAGCTGTCCATGACGAAATACGACTAACCGATACTGATTGAGATTTTTCTTTGAATTGAAATCGGAAAGCTTCGCCTCTGGTCTTAGGCCTCCGGCGGTGGTTGTAATGAATACAATAGGAGGAACAAGACCACCGAGAGCAGCGTAATCACTGCAGCGATGGAAAATGCGACTGTAAATGAGGTCACGTCAACCAAACCACCAACGATGAGCGGGCCAAAAATGGCGCCAATTTGCCAGGACATCGAACGTAAAGAAAGGCTACTGGCGACCGCTCGATAGTATTGGCCTTCTTCGACGAACATGGTGAGACTGGTCGGAAGTCGTAAACTGTCCGCGACGCCGAGAACCGAGTACACGAGAAACAAGACAAAGAAGGACGGCGTAAGCGTTATCGACTGATGCCAGAATGAAACCGTTGCCGGCTCGAACAGTCGGTCTGCGTCTGCTGCGAGCGGGATAGCTGCGATACCGATAGCATAGAGAATTGTTCCCGCAACGACGAACAAGTGGAGTTGGCCGATTCGATCGGCGATCGTACCGACATACCCCTGTGAAACGGCTTTAGTAAATTTCCCCCCGGCCAGGATGCCGCCGATGAGAAGTGCGCTCATCCCGAATTCTGTATGCGCGTAGATGGGGAGAAACAAAACAATCGCGGTCTTGGCAAAGCTAAACGTAAACCGGAACATCACGAGTGCCTGAATGGCCTTCCGACTGATGAGCATTCGAAGAGCGCCAAGGCCGAATTCCCTCGAGAGTTCCGTGTGTCCCCCTGGATCTGACGGAAGGAACATGAATACAGCGACGGCGGTTAGCAGTGTAACAACTGTCAGTACAACGTATGTCGTCGAAAATCCATACGTGAATAGTAAGAATCCACCCACAAGGTCACCCGACAGACTCGACAACGCAGTGACTTGGCTGTACGTGCCTAACCAGAGTCCGCGTTGTTCGTCTGGACAGATATCACCGACGACGGAAAGCCCAGTGAGAATCAAAATAATCGAGCCACCGCCCTGAATAGCTCGAAGTAAAATGACGTGTTCAAACGACTGGACATTCGTATAACCCACTAGCACCAGAACTTGAATCAGGAGTCCGATTAACAGATACCGTTTCGAGTCTCCCACGTCGATGTACTTTCCCAATGGGAGGACTAACACAAGTCGAACCACCGCATATGCGGTCCCGAATAGACCAGCAATGAGGCCGGATATTTGGAAAATATCGGCATACAGCGCCAGTGCAATGATTATCGTCGCAAAACTAATTCCCTGGGCGAAGTTGACACTCGCTATCGCTACAAACTCAAGATTTTTGAATAGCTTGAGCGGGGTGTAGTGCGTCTCGGTGTGTGTCACTTAATAGTTTGATTTGGTGCTGACAATACTTAACACACTGAAACCGGCCACTTTAACCGGGTTAACAAGGTCGCTACGGCAAAAGCGGGAACAAAACGGGCGCGTCAGGGACTTTCGTTCTCACCAGTCAGTGTAGATCACTCTCAACGCTGTCTCCGTAGCGAGGCTTGACACCTGTACGCATCAGCAACCACCTCCAAATTCGCTTCGCTCAGGGGTGCAAACGTGTGGATTTATGCTACTTCCTTCCGAGGTCAGAAGTACCCACGGGGTAGCTACAGATATGGCCAACGTATCAACATCCAACGCCAGTATCGACATTGTAAACCGCCACCGAACTCCAGACGGTGACACCGGGCCAGTGGAATTCGCCACCCGCGAACTCAACTCAGCTCTAACTGACCAAGGGTGTTCCATCAATTCACTCCGTCACTGGACCGAAGCTGACGAGTTCTGTTTGGCCATCGGGACAACGGACGATGAGGTAATACACCACCTCCTCACGACAGACGGCGTTGAAGTTCGCAAGGACCCAGAGGGAGTCATAACTTGGTGGTGTACGGCTGGCGCGTTGCGTGTACTCGTGATAGCCGGAACAGACGAGCGTGGACTGATGTACTCGCTCCTCGAAGTCGCCAACCGAGTCACAGATTCCGGCTTAGAGGCACTCGAAGCGGTCGAAAACCAGATCGAGTTTCCAGAGAACGAAGTGCGTGGGATCGATAAATTTGTCACCGGACCAGTCCACGATGAGTGGTTCTTCTCGGAGGAATTCTGGCATTACTATCTCGGACAATTAGCCAGCTGCCGATTCAACCGATTTGCACTGATCACCGGGTACGACACGTCATTCATGTCGCCCCCATATCCATTCCTCGTCGATATTCCCGAGTATCCGGAGGTAACCCTCACCGACGACGTGGGTTACTCGCGCGAAGACTTTCAATCGATGGTTCGAACAATCGGGGGTTTATGTGCGCAATACGGCCTGGAATTCATTTTCGGGATCTGGTCGCAGATGGCATGGGAAAGTAATCCCGAGATGACCCTGGCAGATCGGTTGACCACGAAATATACAACCGATACATACGACCCGATGGTCGAGCAATTGCCAACCGAGGCTGAATCGTTCACTGACTACTGCGCGCAAGGACTCCACAAAATGCTCCTTGAGTGCCCAGAAATCGATGGAATTCAACTCCGCGTCAACTACGAATCCGGCTTCGGAGATATGGATACTGCAGAAGAATTCTGGCGCGAACTAATTCGTGCCACAGGCGAAGCGGCAGACGAATCTGGCCGCGATATCTCGCTGGATCTGCGCGCAAAGGGCCTGACCGACGAAATGATCCAGTGGGCGCTCGAAACCGGGCTCGACGTGACCGTTGCAACCAAGTATTGGTGTGAGTCGACGGGGCTCCCCCATCACAACACCCAGATGCGATCCGGGGAACTCGCCCGCCTTGACAATTTCAATTATAGTCGTCGATACAGTTACGGGGATATGCTACGCAGACCCCAGTCTTTCCGTCTCCTGTACCGCCTCTGGGTGATGGGCACGAATCGGATTTTCTTATGGGGGGATCCGGATTATGCTCGCCGGTTCGCCCACAGCACCCAGTTCGGCGGGGCGACCGGCTTTGAGGTCACCGCCCCGCTAACGCACAAGGGTGGCCATTCTTCCCTTCAAACTGAGGCATGGCCGTTGTTCGAGGATGAGTCTCTCGAACACTACGAGTGGGAAGACGAACGGTACTGGGCGTGGTATCTCATGTTCGGGCGGCTCGGGTATTCGACGGAGACGGACTCTGCGGTCTGGGAACGCGCATTCACTCAACGGTTCGGTGAGGCGGCCGACGCGATCCAGAAGGGGTATCGGAGCGCGAGCAAGATTCTCCCGCTTCTGACCGCCGCCCACCTCACCCGCCATCCTGGAACGGTCAATTGGGCAGAGATGGACACTGGTGGGGCACTGTTTGCCGAACACAACTTTAACCGTGCATTTGAGGACGTGACGTACGCCACTACAGAACCGAGCGACCCAGGTTTATTCTATGGCATCAGCGAGTACGTCCACGACACCCTCAACGACACCCTCCGCGGGAAGTATACGCCACCACAGGTACGTAACTGGTATCGGCGGCTGGCCACCGAGACGCGCGACGCCGTCGAAGCCGCTGAAAAAACAGGACATGCCAGCGGCGAGTATCAGGCAACGAAACTCGACTTGTTGATGCTCGCCGACCTCGCTGAATACCACGCACACAAGACCGATGCCGCCGTCGCCCTAACGCTGTTCGACGAAACCGGAGACGCAGCGCAGCTCCATGCTGCGTACTGCGCGGCCGAACGAGCGCGGGAGTCGTGGGGGACACTGGCCGCACGCGGCGAGGGAACCTATCACGACGACCTCGTGTTCGTCCGCGGTGCCGCTACGGCAGACTCTGGACAGTGGGGTGACCGTCTCGTGGAGATGGACGCCGATCTTCGAAAACTCGAAGAACTCGCCGACGATGAGGGCGTCGATCTTGACACGGCACCAGCCGACCTTCCGACAGCAGGTCGGGCAACGTTCGCACTTCCCTCGTTCGATGTCTCGATTCCGGATCGAGCGCAAATCGGTGAGCCGATTGACATCGCGATTGAGATTGGCGAGCTCAACACTCACAATGACCTCGTCCTCCATTACCGTCACACCGACCAGACAGAGGGCCCATTCCGGGAGATCGTTATGGAACGAATCGACGGCGGATATCGTGCGACTATTCCCAGTGACTATGTCACCCCAGAGTGGGATATTCTGGCCTACTTCGCAACCGTCGACGAGGGAGGAAACGGACTCCTGATCCCAGGTCTGTATCACGCTGACGAACCCATGCCATACTACGTCGTGAAAGTGGATTCAGCCGGATAAAATCGAGTTGCGAGAACCGCATTCGTGATGTCTTCGAATTCTCGTGATTCATAAACGACGGCGATGGATGTTCTACATCCGGTAGACCCATAATTTGTGGTGCTTGGCGAAGACTTATTCTCACACCGTCAAAACAACTTCAAGTGATGATCGAGAGACTGATCTGTCAAATGGACAGCTGTGCGAACGGGAATACCTTTCACAAGAACGCCACCATCTACGAACTGGCGAACGGTGACCTTCTCGCTGGATGGTTCGCAGGCGGTGTCGGTGAGGGAAATCGCGACCAGAACGTCTACGGAAGTCGGCTGCCAGCCGACTCGACTGAATGGGAAGACGCGGAATGCTGGGCTGACGTTGAGGGCCGTGCTGTCGGATGTCCCGTCCTCTTCCACGGGCCGGACGATAAGCTATGGGTGACAGCACCAGTGATGTACGGCAATTGGCTTACCTCGTCCAAAGTATTCTTCAAGCGCTCCCCGGATGAAGGCGAGACGTGGAAAGATCTCGAGCTGCTTCATGAGAAGACCGGGATGTATTTGAAGAACAAACCGCTCGTTCTGGAGGACGAGAATCGGTGGATACTGCCCGCCTACGACGCTATCGACGAAAAACCGTACTTCTATCTCATCCCGGGAGATTACGCGGAACGCCCCGCTGACTTCCCGCAACTGGTCGGCGGTGACCAGATTACTCACTATGAGGCGGGGGGATACATGGGTAACTCCGGGCTGACCCATCCGACGGTGGTGGAGCTATCAGACGGAAGTCTCCTTGCATATCTTCGACCCCGACAGGGTGGCTACATTCACGAGACGCGCTCGACCGACCGTGGGTTGAACTGGACGCGAGCAACCCAAACGGCGATTCCTAATCCGAATGCCGCCTTTGATATGGTTCGTACCGACGAGGGAAATCTCGTTCTCGTGAACAATCCCTCCACAGGAGTAGACCATGGAACAATTCCAGAGGGGCGCAACAAGCTAGCGTTGTTCATGTCCGAAGACGAGGGCGAGACGTGGCCGTATCAACTATTTCTCGAACAGGCCGCTCTCGAAGATGAACACGATCCAGAGGGGGTGAGCTCTGATCTTCGTGCATCTCACAGACTCCAACTAGGCGAGATGGACCAGGTGGGACGACCGGAGTTCACCTACGGGAACGTCATTCAGGCTCGTGATGGCACACTCCATCTCGCGTACGAGTACCGTCGAAGTGCGATCAAGCACGTCGAAATTACTGAGTCGGAGATTCAAAAGCGCGGCACTGACACAGTCATTGTTGAAAACATGCTCAGCTAACTTCCACACACGCCAGCATCTGAATTCAGGGCCACGAGTGACAAGAGTAGCACGCAGTAGCCTCGTGTGGAAAAACAGCGTGTGGTTCGTTCGAATTCAGCCGATTCCACGAGAACCGACTTCGTTCGCTGGAGTGCGAATATCGGTACAAGAGGATTATCGGTCCACGGTTGCTCGTGCATCCTTCGCCGCGGCGAGCCTGTCGCGAGTCTTGTGGAACCAGGTCGTCTGTTCATCCAGAAGCGCGCGCTGTCGAGACAGATCGTCGTGATTTTGTTTCGGAGCGGTTCCGCCGAGAATGTCCCGACGGGTGACGTTCGTTTGCGGATCAAGTGCCTCCACCAGAGCTTCATTGGTCAGGAGCCCCGACTTTCCCACAGTGATCGAAGCAGCCGTCTCAAGGTCGGAAAGAGTGATTTGACCAGCGTGGCGTCCGTCCTCGTAAACAGCGCGAACGAGTGTGCTGACGACTTCGTGTGCCTGCCGAAAGGAGAGACCCGCTGCTCGGACGAGCGTGTCCGCAAGTTCGGTCATTGTACAGAAGCTGTCCTGGGCAACCTGATACATCCGCTGGTCATTAAGCTGAATGTCGTCGATGACCGCAGCAAAGAGGTGAATCGCATCGGCGGCATTCGAGGCCGCTCCAAGAAATGGATACGCGAGATACGTCGTCTCTCCGACATCCCCGTACGGAACCGCTTTCAGTGAAATGAGCGTACTGTTCGCCTGGCCAATGGACTCGTTTGCATACGCCCGCGTCTTTTCGAGGACGCCAGGGTTTTTCTTCTGAGGCATAATGCTACTGGTGGTTGACATTGTATTACTCAACTCGACAAAACCGAGTTCAAACATGCTCCAGACGAGCAGATCCTGGGACATCCGGCTGATGTTCGTCATCAGTAACGCGACCGCCGCCGTCGTTTCGGGAAGATAATCGACCGAGGCGATAGCATCGTACGTGTTCACAACCAGTCCGTCAAACCCGGAGAGTTCGGCGAGTCGCTCTCGGTTAAGCGGGAATCCAGTCCCGCCAATCGCCGCCGCCCCCAAGGGACTTCGGTTCGTCTCCGCGAACGCCCGGCAGAGCCTTTCGACGTCTCGCCCGATCAAATGGTCGAACCCGAGGAGATAATGTGCAAACGTGATCGGTTGTGCCGGCTGACTGTGCGTGTACGCCGGAAACACGACCTCGGTAGTTTCCGCAGCCCGAGCGAGCAGTTGCTCGCGAAGAGTAAGCGTCGCACCAATGATCTCGAGAATCTGCTCGCGCACAGCGACTCTCAACGTCGCACTGAACAAATCGTTTCGACTTCTGCCCGTATGGAGCTTCCCCCCGACGGCAGGGCCAAGTTCCTCAATAACGCGGTTTTCGATGAACAGATACGGTCCTCCAAACTCCGCATACGACTCAAACTCATCGGGATCAACCGATTCGAGGTCAGTGAGCACCGCTAAAACCTCGGAAACCTCTCGAGACTCAAGGATACCAACCTCATTCAACACGATTGCTTGCGCTCGATTGAGAGCCAAGAGAGAGTCCCAGAGAAAGGCCATCTTTTCTTTGAACTTCGGGACGCGGTAGTACTCCAGATGAGCGTTCGCAGGTGGTTCTCCAAGCCGACTCGAGAACATGTCTCTCGTCATTCCGAACGAAACACGAACCGCAACCACGATAAGCCTATCCTCTCACCAGACAAGCAATTCGGATCCGGCAGGTGCACGAAGCCTTTATACGGTTTTTCCTACAAATAGAGTACTGATGAATGTGAATCGTCGTTCAGCGCTATCTCTTATCGGGACCTCTCTGTGCTTTCTCGCCGGGTGCCTCGAATCAGGTGCTCAGGGATCACCTCCCACCAACGGCGACGACCTACCCGACGACCAGACGCCCGATGATGGCTACCCACCCCAGTTTTCATCCACGCACGAAGAACGCACCATCAACGTCAATTCGTACGATACCCTCGACCGGGAAGGCATCGATGTTCCGCTCGCCCCGATCGAAGACGTCTACTACTGGTACACGCGCGGGGAAGCGCGGTTCGTCGATGCGCGTCCAGAGATTGCGTGGGAGCGCTCGCGCATCTTCGGCGCAGTTTGGAGCCCCGCACCCGACGGTCGCGACGCCGACCCAGTCGTACAATGGCCGAAAGCCGACCGTATCGTTTGCTACTGTGGTTGTCCGCACACGATGGCGTCAATTCGCGCCGCGTCACTCATCAGCGACGGGTACGAGAACGTGTACGTCATCGACGAAGGGTTCTGGGAATGGCAAGGGTTGGAATACCCAATGGCTGGCACCCAGGTCGAAGCGCGACCGCTGCTTCGTGGCATCCAAGGGCAGACTCCACAACAGTTTGCGGGTGAACTGGCTTGGGTGCGTCATCTGCCCACCGGGCAGGTCGAAGTGGCCCCGATCAGCAACGACGGGACGTTCGAACTCGACTTCCGCTTCTCCGACATCAATGACCGGTCCGTTCTTGTAGTTGAGACACCGGCGTTCCGTGTGACCGATCGGGTCAGTGTATTAACCAGCGCTGTGGTCACTGGCCCCTGATCCTCGAGTGAGTAGAACGACACCGGTGTCGGGACAAGCTCGAACTCCCACGGTGGAGGGAGTGACGGCAGTCAGAGACGATTACGCCCCCTCGTAATCGTACGGTCGCGACATTTGGACGATGTGAATATCACGCTGGACTTGGTCGTTGTATTTCTTCCACGAGAACGTTGTTCCCTCTTTCCAGTCGGTCGCGTACGGAATCTCGTGATAGTGTTCATCGGTCACGGCACTTACGCGCTCCCAGTGGTCTGCGGCTTCACGGAGTAGTTCGACGGCGTCGTCTTTCTGTCGTTTCCCCGTGACGCGATAGGTTTCGTATTTGACGCCAGCGCGGAGTTTCTTCGCGAAGTAGAGACTCAGATGCCCCCACGTAACGAGGTCAGCGAGTTCGCATTCAAGCGCGCCGGTGCCACGATGAACGTTTGCGTTGAGTGAATCTACGATTCCCAGGATCTGTTCGCCGTTCCGCTCCATTCGCTCAGCGAGATCGATGGGGGTGACCCGCGTTTCATCGATTTCTTCTCCACCGTCCCTCGCTTCGATGTACTCAGGAATGGATAGATACGACGAATCCAGGGTCTGGTGGTCGACAAGTTCGTCGATCGAGATGAACGGCGATACGCCATCGTCCAGCCCGCGAGCCACAACCGGGGCAAGAAAGCCCTCGGGGTAGAGAGTGTAGTCCCAGGTACCGGCGTGAAACGCCGCCAGTTCTATCGGCATCCGACTCCCGAATTTGTAGCCTTTGAGCAATCGTTCGCCGAGACCTGGCCCATACCGCGTCTCGAACGCCTGCTCAAACACCTCGTCGGAGGTGGTTGGATCGTACAGTAACCGCCCCCACAATAAGTAGAACAGCCACTGTTTCTCGAAGGCGTACTGCCACGTCTGGTGCTCGTGCACCCGGTGTGAGAAGTCTTTCGCAGGAATATATCCCTCGGAGCCGATGATGTAGCCGCCGACGTAGGATTTCGAGGCGTGGTTGGCCTGAATATGGTCGCGGATGAAATCGGGATCACCCCACCGAAGCACGAAGAAATCCTCGTTACGAACCGTCCAGACGAGTTCGTAATTCGTCGGTTCCGGGTTCCAGAGGCTATCGTCAACCTCGCCGGATCGGTAATCGTGGGTCATCTCCAGTGCTGTCGTTGAGTGACCGTGTGACCAGTTGAATTTCGACGGAACCCAGATTTTGGACACGTTGTCAACGTCGTCCGCCTCATCGATGACGCGTCGCATCTCGTCTATCGAGTTGGTTCGAACCGACCGATCGAGGAACGTCGCCGGTCGATCGGCGGCTGCAATCCCATCGACGAACGTCTCTTTGAGCCATTGCTGTTTCTCCCGTGGCGTCATCGCACCCATCCAATCGGACATCGTCGTCCCGATGCCAGTCAGGTCTTCATACTCGTTGAGCACCTGAGTGATGGATTCGCGAGTGTACGTTTTGATGACCTCAGCGGTATCGTTTAACCGTTCAACGCCATGGATGTCCGCGAATTCCTCAGTGACGACGATGTTCCACGTGAGGAGATAGGTCTCAATGCCCCGCTCTTTCGCCATGCGAAAGAGTTCGTGCCAGAACGACTTCCATTCGTCTAACTCCCTATCGGACAATGGGCTGGCTTCCGGATAGGCGTGGGGTTTGATCATGTAGGGAAACGGGTGGAGATTCCACAGCGTCAGCGCGTTAAACCGGTTGCGCGCCATCATGTCAAGGAACGCACGCCAGAACTCGAGATCCCGACACGTCTCAAAATGAATCTCCGTTTGTTCTCCGTACCGATAGGGTGACCAGGGGAGGTTGAATTTGAGCGCCCGGAACTCGACTGCCGGGTTGATGGTGGACTCCTCAATCTCACCCCATTCACCTGCCGAGCGTGTCCGTTCGGCGAGTTCCAGCGTCCCGTACATGGCACCGGCGTCGTCGGATGCCCATACATAGATGGATCCGTCATCCGCTATTTCAATCTTGAACCCCTCGGCTGTCACATCCTCGGGAATGGCCGCATCGAGAGTTGCTGCGTCTGCGTCTCCGCCGATGATGTACAGGTCAGCGTCAGTTGCTGGTTGCAGATTCAGGTCGTAATGCGAGCTTTGTGAGATTGCGGCATCAAGCTCATCGACGCCGAATTGAATCAGCGGTGAGTCCGTTCGATAGGCTATGCTGACCGTCCCGTGGCTGAGGCTTGGCATATGCTCACACACTAAGGGGATTCTCTTTTACTTGTCGGTTGCCGGGTGGATTGCCAGTAAACAGGAGCAAATTCGGGACCGTAAGTGAGTCGACACCCGCCGCTAGCCAACAGGCTCGGGAATAGGTTCGTCTGCGTAGAGAGCTGCAAAAGCAATCGCTGACGAGACTGTGAAGCCAGCCGCGAGATAGAAGGCAGCCGCAAAGGAGACGTAGTCAAGGACAATACCTGCGCCCAACGGCCCAACAATCGCACCGACCTGCCACGCGATCGACCGCAGCGAGAGGCTGCCAGCGACCGCATTGTAATGTTCACCTTCGTCAACGAACAGCGTCGTACTGGTCGGCAAGCGAAGGCTGTCGGCGAACCCAAGCACTGCGTAGGCGAGAAACAGTACGATCGCTCCACCAGAGATTGTAACCTGTGCATTCACGAGTAAGCCTGGGAGCGAAAGCGATCCAAAAGAGTCTGCTACAGTAGCAAGAGGTATGATCGCCACCCCGGCAGCGTATAGAACGGTCCCTGCAATGATAAACCATGAGAGGTGGCCGACACGGTCGCTAACGGTCCCAACATACCCCTGTGCAACCGTCTTCGTAAGCCTCCCTCCGGCGAGGACGGCTCCAATGGCGAGCGGACTCATCCCGAACTGGGTTCGCGCGAAAATCGGCAAAAAGAGAACGACAGCCGTCTTCCCGAAGCTGAACAGGAACCGAAACGCAACGAGCGCCTGAATCGAACTCCGTCCGAGAAGTCGTTTGAAGGTCTCGAGCCCCGATGACTCCGGCTTAGCGTCGGAACCACTGGGGTTATCGCGGAGAGATGTGAAGACGGCGACCGTCGCAATCACCGTCACGGCTATCAAAACGAAGTACGTCGTCTGAAACCCGAACGTGAAAAGAAGCGTCCCACCGACGATGTCGCCGGTGAGACTCGAAAATGAACGCACCTGATTGTACGTTCCAATCCAGAGGCCCCGACCATCCTCCGGGCTGATTGTGCCAACGACGGCTGTTGCACTGAGGTAGACGACGAGAGAACCGATTCCCTGGAACACACGCATGAAAATGACGTGTTCAATAGTGTTTACGTACGAATACCCGACCAGAACGCCGACGTAAATCAGCAACCCCATAAGGAGGAATCGCTTCCCGTTCCCACGGTCGATAAATCGACCGAGGGGTAACACGAGGAAGAATCGAACAAAAGCGTACGCAGACCCGAACAAACCCGCGGCGATCCCCGAGGCCGAAAAGAGATCCGCGTAGAGGGCAAGTGCCAAAATAATCGTCGCAAACGAGAAACCACGGGCGAACTGGACGCTCGTCAGCGCGAGAAACTCCCGATTCGCGAATAAGGCGAGCGACGACGCTCGACTGTCTGTCCCTCTCATCGAGTCTTGGTTTTCACACAGTAACGCTGAACTTGACTGTATCAGATGGGGTTAGAATGGCCGGTTGTTGCTGGGTGAGCGGTTCTCACGATACGTAAGAAGCTCTCGTCCATCGTGACGCAGAAGAGGAGACAACAACATCGCTGTCTCTCGCAAGATTAGTCGAGTGCACTCCGTTCGTAGGTCGAGGCGGCGAGCCACTCCGGATTGATAGAGAAGCCCCAGCCGGGTCGGTCGGGAACCTCGATTTCGCCGTCTTCAACGGTAAGCGCGGGCTCAAGCATCCCTTCGGCCCACTGGTCTTCGATTGAGAATTCGAAGTAGGGGCCGGCGTTCTCAAGAGCGGTGAGCATGTGCATGGTGAACACCGTCACCAGCGAATGGTTGGCCGAGTGGGGGACGACGGGGAGGCCGGCGTCGTTGGCCATGTCGGCGACGCGGAGAGCTCGTGAAAGGCCGCCGACGTAACAGATGTCTGGCTGGACGATGTCGACGGCGTGCATGTCGATCATGCGGCGCCACTGCGCCAAGTCATTGTCCTGTTCCCCGCCAGCTACCTGAACTACAGTGTCGTCGAGGGCGGTGCGGACTTCAGCGGTCCATTCGAGTTCCGGGTACGGACACGGCTCTTCGTAATGGATGACGTTGTACTCCTCGAGCAGTTGCCCCACCTCGATTGCCTTCTCTGGTGTGTAGCAGCTGTTGGCGTCGACAAACAGGTTCGTGTCGTCCCCGATAGCTTCGCGAACAGTCGGGATGAGTTCCTCGGTCCGTCCCGGCCACGCATCCTCGTTGTGCCCCATCTTACTCCCGACGCGGATCTTGAATGCCTCATAGCCGTGTTTCTCTTTGAGGCGCGCGAGTCGTTCGGCCTCTTCTTCCGGCGTAATTTCACGGCTCATGCTCGATCCATAGGGTTTGAGCGTGGTCGGGCCGCCGCCAATCAACTCCGCCACGCTCACTCCCTCGCGTTTGGCTTTGAGGTCCCACAGTGCCGTGTCCAAACCGGTGACGGCGCGACAGAGGTAGGACCAGGGGAATTTGTACTCGGCGTCGATGATGTCGTCAACGAGCGACTCAACCGCAAGGGGATTTGCGCCAAGGGCATGCGGGGCGACTTGTCGGTGGAATACCTTTGCTGCGATGTCCGCGTTGTACGGCGAAATCTGCCCGATGCCTTCCTCGCCTGTATCCGTTTTAACACGAACGAAGCTCACTGGTGCTGGTCGTCCTTTACGCTGCGTGCTAGTAAAGGTCTCTAAACTCTCGATTTGCATGTCGGTCATGCAGACCTGTACTCCGTTCTATAAAAATATTGTGAATGAGGAACATGATACAGTTTGGCATGGTCACGATAATTTATAGACGGACACCCGTCGGTCCAGCGTGAGTGGCCTCTCTATCTTGCTGAGCGATGGGCGAACTGGATTCGCTCAAAATTTGGTCCGAACCCTGAGAGGACGGCAAAGGACAACCCCCACCCACATGCTTATTGAGGATGGGATACATCGAAAGGTGAGGACGCCCATAATGACACGAGCGACCAGCTTTAGCGGCTCGATAGCGATAGTTACCCGAAGCGACGCCCCCGATGGTCCGGTTGGTTTCGGCACGTCAGCACTGCTCGACGCACTCGACGAAACTGACACTACCGTTGAAAAATATTCACATTGGACAGAGACTGTGGCAGACCCGCTTCTCGTTGTTGGCCACACCACCGACCCCGTCATCGAAAAACTCCTTGGCAACGCGACTACAGACCCCGAAGCAGTCGTGTATAGATGGGTAGGAGTCGATGATCGGGAAGCACTCGTGGTCGCCGGCAGCGACGACCGCGGGCTCATGTACGCGCTACTGGAACTTGCTGACCGCGTCGAGGCTGAGGGCCCAGACGCTCTGGGTCAAGTAGAAGATACTGTTGAGACGCCCGATAACGAGGTCCGTGGGATCGACCGGTTCATCATGGGTCCCGTCCAGGATACGTGGCTGTACGACGAAGACTTCTGGCACTACTATATTCAGCGACTCGCGCGTAACCGCTTCAATCGGTTCGTGTTGATTGCGGGGTACGACAGCGCGTTCATGTCGCCACCGTACCCGTTTTTCGTCGACGTTCCTGGCTTCCCCGAGGTGACTGTCCCCGATGACAAAGTCTCAATTAGCCGGGAAGAACACCGGGAAGTGCTCCGCATGATCGGCCGGCTCTGCAAAGAATACGGTCTTGACTTCTTCTTTGGAATCTGGCAACAACGCCCCGACTGGAAAGAAGACCAAGGCGAACTCGTTGAAGGGTTATCGAGGGACCCCGACGAGCTTACAGAGTACTGTGCGACGGGACTCGAACGATTGCTGGTGGCCATCCCTGAACTCGACGGCCTCCAGTTGCGGGTCAACTTCGAGGCAGGTGTCGGTGGGTCAAGCTATGATTCAGGGTCCGGTATCGGACCTGCAACCACCACAGCTGAAGAGTTCTGGCGGGAGATCATCAACGCGGTCGAACGCGCCTCCGCCGAGCGCGCCGACCCGCTCAAATTCGACATCAGAGCAAAAGGCCTGACCGACGAAATGATCCGGTGGGCGCTTGAGACTGGTCTTGACCTGACCGTGCCGACCAAGTACTGGTGTGAGTCGACGGGGCTCCCCCATCATAACACCCAGATGCGACAGGAGGAGTTGCTGCAATTAGACGATTTGAACCGCAGTCGTCGGTATGGGCATTCGGATCTGCTGCGCAAACCCCGCTACTACGACGTGCTCTACCGCCTCTGGGTGGTCGGCACCAACCGAATCTTCGTGTGGGGGGATCCGGATTATGCTCGCCGGTTCGCCCACAGCACCCAGTTCGGCGGGGCGACCGGTTTCGAGGTCACCGCCCCGCTCAGTCTGAAAGGCGGTCACTTCCACCTCCAAGACGAAAACTGGCCGTTGTTCGAGGACCCGGAACTGCAGAGCGGTGATTGGGAGGATGAGCGATACTGGGCGTGGTATCTCATGTTCGGGCGGCTCGGGTATTCGACGGAGACGGACTCTGCAGTCTGGGAACGCGCATTCGCTCGGCGCTTTGGTGAGGCAGCCGACGCAATCCAGAAGGGGTATCGAAGCGCGAGCAAGATCCTCCCGCTTCTGACCGCTGCACACTTGACGGAACATCCAGCGCTGATGAACTGGGCGGAGCTGGATACTGGTGGGGCACTGTTTGCCGAACACAACGTCAACCCGTACTTCGGTGCGCGTGAGTATTACGACGGCACCTACCAAGACGTCGAACCGAGTGACCCGGGCTTGTTCTATGGTATCAACGAGTACGTCCGGGACGCACTCGCAGATGACCAAGATCACAAGTACACACCAATACAGCTCCAGCGCTGGTATCGGCGGCTGGCCGCCGAGACGCGCGACGCCGTCGAAGCCGCTGAAAAAACAGGACAGACCGGCGCCGAGTATCAGGCAACGAAACTCGACTTGTTGATGCTTGCTGACCTCGCCGAGTACCACGCCGAGAAAACCGCCGCCGCCCTCGCACTCGCCTTCTACCACGAAAGCGAAGACGCAGCATACCTTCCGGCCTCGCGTGATCGAATGGTACGCGCAATCACGGCGTGGGAGTCGTTGGCCGGGCGGGGGGAAGGGACGTATCACGACGACCTCGTGTTCGGAATGGGACCGACCCGCGCCGATGACGGCCAGTGGGTCGACCGTCTCCCCGAGCTCGAAGCGGATCTTGACGCGCTCGAAGCGCTCATAGATGACGTCGGCTCTGACACAAAGCAGGACTACAGAGACCCAGTCACCGAACGGGACGCCGGCCAGGCTGACTCATTCAATTCTCCGTCGTTCGATGTCGACGTTCCGGACGCGACGGTCGCGGGTGAAGATCTGACGCTCACCGTCCGAACCGGTGATCTGAACGATCACGACAGGCTTCGGATTCGCTACCGTCATACCGACCAGACCGCGGGCGCGTTCGAACACATTGAGATGACCAAAACCGATGGGGGATACGAGGGAACCATTCCTGGAGAATACATCGTCCCCGAGTGGGACCTGCAAGTGTACTTCTCGACTATCGACGAGACCGACAACGGACTGCTCGTCCCAGGTCTGTATCATGCTGACGAACCCGCGCCGTACTACGTCGTTGCGGTCACCACCGAGTAAGTCGATTGTAATCCCACGACGAGCTCCTCGGCTCACGGAACCATCTTGTTTTCAATGACAGCAGGCCTGATCGATGGATACGCTTATATCGATTCGAAGAAGAGTGAGAATGACTCGCATGACAGCTAGCTTTAGCGATTCGATAGCGATAGTTGACCGAAGCGATGCAGTCGACGGTCCAGTTGGGTTCGGAAGAGCAGAACTGCTGGACGCACTCGACGAAACTGACGCCACTGTCGAGGCAGTGGCTCATTGGACGGAAACGACTGCTGACCCAGTGGTCGTCGTTGGTCACACGACTGACCCCGTCATCGAAAAACTCCTTGGCGAGACGATTCTGGACTCCGAGGCAGTCGTGTATCAGTGGGAGAATACCGGTGATCGGCAGGCACTCGTGGTCGCCGGCAGCGACGACCGCGGGCTCATGTACGCGCTACTGGAACTTGCTGACCGCATCCAAACGAACGGTGTCGCTGCGCTCACCGCGGTCGAAGACTCCATCGAGACGCCCGACAACGAGGTCCGTGGGATTGACCGGTTCATCATGGGTCCCGTCCAGGATACGTGGCTGTACGACGAAGACTTCTGGCACTATTACCTCAGGCGATTGGCCAAGTGTCGATTCAATCGGTTCGTGTTGATTGCGGGGTACGACAGCGCGTTCATGTCGCCACCGTACCCGTTTTTCGTCGACGTCCCCGGCTTCCCCGAAGTCACCGTCCCGAAAAATCAGGTCGCGACCAGCCGGGAAGAACACCGGGAAGTGCTCCGCATGATCGGCCGGCTCTGCAAAGAATACGGTCTTGACTTCTTCTTTGGAATCTGGCAACAACGCCCCGACTGGAAAGAAGACCAAGGCGAACTCGTTGAGGGTGTACCAGAGAAGCCCGGTGAACTTGCCGAGTACTGTGCGACGGGACTCGAACGATTGCTGGTGGCCATCCCTGAACTCGACGGCCTCCAGTTGCGGGTCAACTGGGAGTCGGGTGTGTCGGTCGGTGAAATGGATAATTACACCAAAGACCGTTCGATCAGGACGGCCGAGGAGTTCTGGCAGGAGATCATCAACGCGGTCGAACGCGCCTCCGCCGAGCGCGCCGACCCGCTCAAATTCGACATCAGAGCAAAAGGCCTGACCGACGAAATGATCCAGTGGGCGCTCGAAACCGGGCTCGACGTGACCGTGCCGACCAAGTACTGGTGTGAGTCGACGGGGCTCCCCCACCACAACACCCAGATGCGATCCGGGGAACTCGCTCATCTGGAGGACGAAAACAAAAGTCGTCGATATGGGCATTCGGATCTGCTGCGCAAACCCCGCTACTACGACGTGCTCTACCGCCTCTGGGTGGTCGGAACAAATCGGATCTTCGTGTGGGGGGATCCGGATTATGCTCGCCGGTTCGCCCACAGCACCCAGTTCGGCGGGGCGACCGGTTTCGAGGTCACCGCCCCGCTCAGTCTGAAAGGCGGTCACTTCCACCTCCAAGACGAAAACTGGCCGTTGTTCGAGGATGAGTCTCTCGAACACTACGAGTGGGAGGACGAACGGTACTGGGCGTGGTATCTCATGTTCGGGCGGCTCGGGTATTCGACGGAGACGGACTCTGCAGTCTGGGAACGCGCATTCACTCAACGGTTCGGTGAGGCAGCTGAAGCCCTGCTCGCCGGATATCGGAGCGCGAGCAAGATCCTCCCGCTTCTGACCGCCGCCCACCTCACCCGTCATCCCGCGCTAACGAACTGGGCGGAGCTGGATACTGGTGGGGCACTGTTTGCCGAACACAACGTCAATCCGGAGTTCGGAAACTGGGATGTTACATATATGAACGCTGAACCCAGCGACCCGGGCTTGTTCTATGGTATCAACGAGTACGTCCGGGACGCACTCGCGGATGACCAACACCACAAGTACACACCAATACAGCTCCAGCGCTGGTATCGGCGGCTGGCCGCCGAGACGCGCGACGCCGTCGAAGCCGCCGAACGAATCAACGAAGGTGGAGTCGAATCAAACGAATATCGAGCGACAGTCCTCGACTTGCTGATGCTTGCTGACCTCGCCGAGTACCACGCCGAGAAAACCGCCGCCGCCCTCGCACTCGCCTTCTACCACGAAAGCGAAGACGCAGCATACCTTCCGACTGCCTATTGTGCAGCAACCGCTGCCCGGGACGCCTGGGCGTCACTGGCCGGGCGGGGCGAAGGGACGTATCACGACGACCTCGTGTTCGGAATGGGACCGACCCGCGCCGATGACGGCCAATGGGTCGACCGTCTCCCCGAGCTTGAGAAGGACGTTGAGGAACTGGACCGGTTGCTAGAAGCGGAAGGAATCAACGCTGAGGACGAACGCTCGCGTCAGGATCATCCTGCCTTCGCTCGGACCGATGGACAGTCTTTCAATTTCCCGTCGTTCGACGTGGCACTGCCTAAGGCAGCGTCAGCGGGTACCGACATCGATGTTGCGGTTCGGACTGGCGAACTGAATCCACACCGCGGTGTCACTCTCCATTATCGGCACACCGACCAGACAGAGGGCGCGTTCAAACAAGTCGAGATGGAGCAGACCTCGCAGGGTTATCAAGCAATCATTCCAGGAGACTACGTGAAATCGGAATGGGATTTGCAGGTGTACTTCTCGACTATCGATGAGACAGGAGCTACGCTCCTGTACCCAGGGCTCTACCACGCCGAGGAACCCGCTCCGTATATCGTCGTGACCGTCAATTCGGTATAGGTATCCTAGTTCGCGGTGATTTTTTGGCCGTTTGCTCACATCGACCGATAGACCATTTTTTCCGGTACGTTGAATTCATTGATAATCCGCAACCAGTTCTAAACGGGTTCAAACACGGTCAAAAACGAGAGACAGCGTGTGAACAATCTATGAAGAAAATTAAACGCGAAACTAATGCCTGAGTTCGGGACAATACGCCTGCAACTCAATCGTATTTTCACGAAATCAATGGTGGACCGTCTGTGTGGAGCTGGTTGTGCGCTTCAATGGCGACTAAGAGGTGCAATCTCACGTGATGTGGAAACTCCAACTGATGTTCTTCATGAAGCTAAATTGAGATTCAACAGTGTGTAGTGACTTGTTAGCAATTAACAAATCATTTCGTCAAATAGATGATGAAATGAATAACAATCGTACGAGTGTTATAAGGGTGTGATTGACAAACACACTTTTGGTTAGACGGTTCACAGGTTTCCAATAGATGAACACCGAGATGTACACGCAAATACGAGGAGAAAATTCGTCACAGATATCATTATTACGCTCGAGAGGGGACTAAGAGACGAAATGTGGCGAGATGTGACGGACAGCGAGAGACAGCGACCGCCCGAGCGAGATGTTAAAATCACTGGTATTGAAACGATGGGGGTGAAGGGTAATCCGAGAGACAACGGAGAACATTATACTTGGGGTATCGTCAAGGTCAAAACAGACGCCGGAGACTACGGAATTGGTGAGACGTTCCGGGGCGAAGAGTCAATGGACGTCGCAATGCGGATGGAGTCACTGGTTGTCGGTCAGAATCCCCTGGATCCGGAACGAATATACGAACACTTGGCCGGTAAATACACCGGAAGTGGGACTATCGGCCAGTCCGCTATTACTGCCATCGAAACCGCCTGTTGGGACATCAAGGGAAAGATCCTCGGCGTTCCGGTGTACGAACTACTAGGCGGAAAATTTCGGGACGAGATCGGTGTATACTCGGACACGCAAGCAACGGCAAAAGAAGAGGGGTCGTCAGAAGAGTTCACACCGGAAGCGTTCGCCCGAGCCGCGAGAGATGTTGTTAACCAAGGGTTTGAGTCGATCAAGTTTGATCTGGATGTGATGACACCGGGTCATCCAAACGACGATACGGCCGCGCGGCGTATGGATGACCGGGAAATCGAGCACAAGGCAGAATTGGTGCGCGCAGTCCGAGACGAAATTGGGTACGAGGTTGATCTTGGGATGGATCTGCATTGGAAGTACACAGTCGAGACCGCAGTTAGACTCGGCCGCGAATTAGAGGAGTTTAATCTCTCATTCCTCGAAGATCCAGTCCATCCGGAGAAACTCGACGCGCAGGCCCGCGTTAGAGAACAGATCGATATTCCGATTTTGACCGGCGAGAACGTTGTTACGGTCAATCGATTTGCTGACTTACTGAAACACGATACACTCGACCTTGCGGCACCGGATGTAACGGAGTGTGGCGGCTTGAGCGTCCTTCGGAAGATCGCCGCTGTCTGCGATCTCTACGGCGTCCCGATGGCACCACACAACTTGGCAAGTCCAGTCGGGACGATCGCAGGCGTCCACTTCGCCGCATCGATTCCTAATTTCTATAGCCTTGAATACCGAGGAGGTGATGCCCCGTGGTGGGACGGAACGGTGGTCCGGACGGGTGAAAGTGGTCCAATCCTCTCTGAAGGTTCGATTTCCCTCCCCGAAGGTCCGGGCTTAGGGATTGAAGTGAACCCGGATGTTGTGCTTGATCGGCTTACCGAGGAATCTGAATATATCTTCTAACGGCAGGCAGAAATCCGTGTAGGCCATTTTTCGACGGCGAATGTGGTTACTGATTATTTCGATTGGGAGAGCATTCAAATGGCATCATCGACACTGTCGATGTATTTGAGATTGTCCAACTCACTAGTGAACTTCCGAAATCCTAGTGCGCCGATACCGATGGCGAAGGCCACGAAAACAACCATTGCAATCATGAATCCACGATCTAAGGCAGCGGAAGCGAGCAATGCCAAGAAAATTGCGAACCCAAACCGTGTACCCGATGCTACTGCTGCTTTCAGTACGTTCATTGGATTACCAACGTCCATATGCATAAGGAGACCGACCACACCTTAAAATTTCCCCCGATAGTGCGCCACAGTGAGGTGCGTCGTGAAGCATACTCAACGACCGTATGCAGCGGTATCCACGGTGTACTTTTGGATGAACTCCTCGCAGAAGGTGAGGCCAAATCCAGGACCCTCAGGGAGGCGAAGACGACCGTCTTCAACGGGTGGGCGGTTTTCAACCATTTGATACCAGATTGGGTCAAGGTCGGGATGGAAGCCCTCTAAATGGCCACTGTTCGGTATGCTCGCGAGGAGATGCATTGCAAGATGCGGCTCTTCGTGATGACCCATCGTTATCCCCTGAATTCCCGCGGTTGCCGCCACCTTGTGCCACGCAGTCGGTCCTCCGCCCAGGCTTGCGTCGTAGTTGAGGATATCGACAGAGGACTCATTCAATAAACGTACACATCCAGATGGAGCAGTCTCATTTTGACCAGCCGTGACAGGAATGTTCGTTCGTTGTCGAACCTCTCGCATGCCACGATACTGGTCGAACCAAGCAACTGGCTCTTCCAACCACGCAAGGTCATACTCGATAGCGCGCTCTGCAAAGGTGATTGCCTGGATGACACTCCAGGCTCGATTCGCGTCACACGCGATGCAGTACTCATCACCGAGTTCCTTTCGGATAGCAGCAAGTCGCGCGATGTCTTCCTCAATCGAGGCGCCCCCTACTTTGAGCTTTATTCCGTCTAAACCCAACTCCCGGTATTCGGTTGCTTCCGCAACGAGTCCGTCGAGATCTTTGTCGTCCTCGTAGTATCCGCCAATCGCGATCATCGGGAGCGTGTCTTGGTACCCACCCCACAGCTGGTACAATGGGACGTCAAGTGCCTTCCCAATCGCATCCCAGATTGCGCTGTCTACCGCACCGAGGGCGTGCATATAGAGGTCTCGATCGCTCGCGGTTGAACTACCGGCGACCGCTCGTTCCCAGAGCCGCTCAACGGAGAACA
Source organism: Haladaptatus sp. QDMS2 (assembly GCF_029338295.1). Lineage (NCBI taxonomy): Archaea > Methanobacteriati > Methanobacteriota > Halobacteria > Halobacteriales > Haladaptataceae > Haladaptatus > Haladaptatus sp. QDMS2. The sequence goes on along the minus strand of NZ_CP119793.1, from coordinate 33,208 downwards.
ATTCTTCGTCGATCAAGAGCGGAGCGATGTCATCGATGATATACGTGGCAATCTGTTCTTGGTGGTCGCGCTTATCCCCCGCGTAGATTCGTCCACGGATTCCGGAATCGGTTTCTATCGTGACGAGGACTGTACAGCGCCGCGTCTTGGTGAAACTGCTTGCGACGACGGTTCGCTCCAACGGACAAGCGATAAGTCGTACGCTGATACGCTTGATTTTCATCTGACACACTGACTTTTAGGACGAGTCGGTATATAGGTATCACCGGGAGGGAACTCAGAACAGAGTGTAGAAGACGTAGAGAAGATACCAGAAGGCGAAGGTGTAGGCGAAGCCGGCGATGCCTGATTGTATCCCACCTCCCGAATTGATTCCCGGAAGTGACGTAAGTGCGTCTGCCCAACCACCGGCGTTCAGGTATATGATAAGGCCAACGAACGTCGGGGCGAGCGTCAACCATATCGGAGCTGTGATTAAGTAGAGCAGGACGACGGCCACATTACGAGGCGTGTTACCTGATTTTGTCCCCGGAAGCCAGACTCGAGTTTTCACACGTGTACAACGTAGAGGAGTGTTCAAATGATTTTCGTTGATTCGACCAATTCAGGGATTGCCGATGTAGCTATGACGCCGGTATAAGTGGAAACCCATCGTGAGGAAAGTGGTGATGATAAACGAGAGAATGCCTAGTAGCACGCTGACGGAGGGATGATACCAGATGAGGCTTGCCGTGAATACGACTAGTGGCAGTGTGAAGCCAAACACAATAGCGGACCACGACTTCGGATTCCACCCGACGACTGTCTTTCGAATGAATGCAGTGTCCTTGAACAGGGCTGGGTATGATAAAACCGCGAGGACGACCAGTCCAATCAGCCAGAGGTTCAGAAACGAGCCACTGATGGCGGATTGTCCTCCAATTCGAGTTACGACGGCGATGTAAATGATGCTGAAAAGGGTCGCAGCAAGAAATGCAGCCAGTGCGTACCAGTACTTTGGCTCCGACTCAACCACGTCTCTCGGCGGTTTTTCGCGTTCAGAAAAGACTGATTGTAGATCATTGTCCATGGTCATGTAGTACATTATAGCGCGACAATAAAAATCTCCCCCGAACTAAGCTTTGTCGAGTCGAGCTGGGTTGGAATACAAGCACTCAACGAGAGAATTTAGGCGATACGTTCACCCGTTTCGTCGAAGACCCAAATTTGATCTCTGTCGAAACTTACGTCGAATGATTCGTCGGCACGTACCTGACCCTGTCGCACCGCCGCCACGAGTTCAAGCCCTCCTACCTCAAGGTGAATTGTGTCTCGAGCGCCCTCCGGTTCGACAAGCGTGACCTTCACATTCGTGAGGACGGCCTCGTTGCTCTCTCCAAGTCTGAGATACTCCGGACGGATACCCATGTAGACCGACTCGCCAATGTGGCTTGCGAGCATATCACTCCGTTCGCTCGAGAGCGTCACCTCGAATGATTCAGTCACAAGAGCGACATTGCTACCACGGGATTCGATATGAGCGCGAATCATGTTCGTGGACGGTGAACCGATGAATCGGGCAACAAATTCGTTTGCCGGGTCGTTGTAAATCTCGTAGGGAGACCCCTGTTGCTGAATAGTTCCGTCGCGCATAATGACAATCTTATCTGCGAGTGTCATCGCTTCAGCTTGGTCGTGCGTGACAAAAATCATGGCACGATTCAGGTTTCGCTGCAATTTCTTGACTTCTGTTTGCATCTCGTCTCGCAGATTCGCGTCGAGGTTCGAGAACGGTTCGTCAAGCAAGAATGCGGCAGGCTCCATAACCATTGCCCGCCCGATACTCACACGTTGTTGTTGTCCGCCTGAGAGATCACTTGTACTTCGGTCGAGATAGTCGTCGATTTGGAGGATCTTCGCGACATCTCGTACCCGACGTTCCTTCTCTTGTCCATCCAAACTCGTCGCCATATCGAGCCCGAACCGCATGTTTTTCCGAACGGTCATATGCGGGAACAGCGCGATGCTCTGGAACACGTATGCGAGGTCGCGATCTTTTGGTGCATGGTTTGTGATGTCTTTATCCCCGAGCATTACCGTCCCGCCGTCGGGAATTTCGAGCCCGGAGATGCATCGAAGGGTAGTCGTTTTTCCGCACCCCGACGGACCAACAAGGACCACAAACTCGTCTGGTTCAACCGTAATGTTAACGTCCTCTGCCGCGATGACCGTTCCGCCACCGAATGTTTTCGTTATGCCTTCTAATCGAAGCGTTTCACCCTCTCGCTTGCTGAATTCAGAAACGTCACCAATATCTGTAGTACTACGAGCCCTCTGTTCATCGCTAGTTTGTGCCATTGTACCAGTTAACATGGCCGCCAATATTAATCCTTTTGGAAAATAGGCCCATACCGGTAATTCAAATTTGAATCCGTTAGTGGTTTTGTGACATTTCTCAAGGATAAATAACCAATCGAAGTGACCAACGAGAATTCAATCGCCAGAATAACTCAAGACCAGCACCGTCGTGAACCGACGAGTTGAACACGAAACGTCTGCATTCGATCACGGCTGAGGTAACGAACCCGCAAAGTACATCGTCGTTCCACGAGGATCTACGGAGTGTCTCAGAACATTCACACTCGAAGATGAATGGGATGGCTCCGAAAGTGAGAGATTCAGAAGTTCAACGCCTCTTGTAGCGTTCGCCGAATGAGTCCGTAGAAGACAATCGGCGGAAGCGAGACGATGAACGACGCAGCCATCAAGAGCGGCCAGTTGGGTGAGTGGTCGGGGTTCATGAGACTGAACAGAACCACGATAGCTGTCCAGCCACCTCCGGGTGTACTCAGCATATTCGTAAACAGGAATTCTGTCCACGCGCTGAGGAACGACAAGAACGCGACCGTGATAATCGCGGGTGTTGCGAGGGGCAGTACCACCTTTCGGAACGCAGAGAACTGTGTGCAACCGTACACCATCGCCGCTTCCTCTGCATTTGGTGGCAGCCGCATGAAGTTGTCCCGCAGAATCCAGATGGCGATCGGCATGCCACCGATAAGTAACGCGAGCCAGAGACCCGCAATCGTGTCGAATAGATGGAGCCATCTAACGATCTGTGCGACCGGGACGATGAGCATGACCTCCGGGACCAGCACGATCATCACGATAGCATAGAACAAACCTTTTCGACCCTTGAACTCAAGCCGGCCGAACGCATACGCCCCCGGAATCGCGATCAGGAGGATCAGCATACTCACACCCGTCGCGACCAGTAAACTGTTGACGAGATATGTACTGGAATCGGCGAAGAATGAGAGATACGGCTCGATGGTGGGTTCGTAAGGGATGAGATGAACCGGTCCGAAGACTTCGCTTCGCGGTCGAAGTGAGACTGAGAAGGCGTAGAGAACGGGGAGGAAAACGATGACACTCACAATGACAGTGATCGCCCACCGAATCACGTCCATGAAGGTGATATTCGAATCAGAGAGGATCCGAGTTCGAGTGCTCATGCTATCGAAACCTCCCCTTCTTCTTGTTCGAACTTATAGACGAACAGAGAGATGAAGACGAGAGAGATTACACTAAGGATGACTCCGGTGGCGAACGCCAACCCGAAGTCAGTCTGTATCCAGGCCAAGCGATAGATTAGCACGCCAAGCATCGACGTGGAATAGCCGGGACCACCTCTCGTCATCACGAACGGTTGAGAAACTTTTCCGAGGTTCCAGATGATACGAATGATGAGTGCAATCAGGAGTGTCGTTTTGATTTGGGGGAACGTGATGTAGCGGAATCGTTCCCAGACGTTTGCACCGAAGACCTCCGCAACTTCGTAGTACTGCTTTGGGATCCCTTCTAACGCTGAGATGACTAGCAGGAAGACTAACGGTGCCCAAGTCCATACTCCAACCAGAGTTACGACGGCGATTGCAGAGAAGTCATCAGAGAGCCAATACACTGGTTTTGCGAGGATACCCCATTCCGTCATCAGTTCGAAGAACGGACCAACGTTTGGGTTGAGCAAGTAACTGAACAAGGTCCCCGTTACCAGTGGTGGAATCACGTACGGGATGAGGAAGATGATACTGACAACGCCGACGAATCGTTTCTGCTTCCAGACGATAAGCGCCATTATCGTCCCCAGTAAGAGGTGGCCAATTGTTTGGGTCCCATAGATGAGGGTAGCGACAAGCGATTGACGAAACACCTCCCACGAGATAAGGTATGTGTAGTTATCGAGTCCAATGAACGTTTTGGGGCCGAAGAGCGGCCAATTGAAGAAGCTCATTACAAGTCCTTGCATCCAGGGGAACCAGACTAGTAGCAAGAGGTACAACACTGTCGGGAGTACCATGAGATATGCGAATTTATTCTCCTTATACGTTTCCCGCGCACGGGCAAGACGTGAGAGGTTCCCTGTCTCACCTGCGCTGAGGTGTTTTGTTGTTTCAGACATTCTTTTTATATTAGTTGAATGATGTGTGTTATTCGTTTGCTGTACGAAGCGGAAGAGGGTAGAATTCTCTGGCTTAGTTGTTCTTCCACGGTTCGTTGGACTGTTTCAGGTGGTTCTCCATCTCCGTCGCAGCCTTGTCAAGCCCGTCCTCTACAGAACCTTCACCCTTCCAAGCTTCTTGGAGCGCAGGGCCAATAATTCCTGGTGCAATGCCCTCAAGCGGATGTGCTTCGTATCCATACGCAACGTCGGAATTCCGAACCATGTTTTGCGTGACTTCAAGCCAGTTGCCTGCCGTAGTGAAGTCATCTTCGGGCATGGCGTTGAAGTGTTCCTTCCACGAGGGGTGATACGCGAGTCCAGCCGGGAAGTCGTGACTGAGAATCTGCGTTTCGTTAATCGCATAGTTAACCATCGCGTACGACGCCTCGATAGACTTGTCCCACGTCGCCTGATCTTTCCCCTGTGGCTTGGTCGCAAAGTTCGCTCCGTCGTTGAGGAAGTGCGCTTTGATGTTGTTCGACCCGCCCCAGGGTTCGGCGTACTGTATCGTCCCATCTTCCAGGAGACCGGGCGCCTGCTCCATGAAGAGCTTGTGATTAGCGGAGGTCATCTGAATAATGCTCAGTTCACCACCGAGAATCATTGGAAGGGCTGGTTCGTCACATATCGACGGGGTGTTTTCGGCGCCGAGATTGTGATCCTGGAAGAGAGCAACGTTCTTCCCGATCCATTCCGTCCACGTATCATTCCGCCAGTTGATTGCGGACCAATCGTCACCCCAGTTATATCCATCCTTGCCCTCGTTTCCACCGTTGGCCGCCAGCCACTGTGTCCCGTAGACGTCGAGCAGGTCACAACCACCAGCGTAACATTGCCACCCAAGACTCTGATCGTTTGCGTCGCGAAGTTGCGTTGCAACGTCGATTAACTCTTCATAGCTTGTCGGCATGTCATCCGCCGACAACCCAGCGCTTTCCATATGATCCATCCGCACGGCAAAGGGAGCATACGGTTTTGAAGTCATGATGAGATTGTAGACGTCATCCCATTGAGAATAAATATACTCAATCTGGCTTTGATTGACATCCATGAGTCCGCCATCAAGGAAATTAGGGAATTTATCCTGGAACTCATTTTCGTATCCTTGCACAATGCCCGATGAGAGGAGCTGGCCTTGGAAGCCAGGGTGTCCCGTCCAAAAATGCGGAATGTCCCCTGACTGAATGGACGTAAGCAAGGTCTCGCTTTCCGGGAAGTTGAATTTCACCGACGCCCCCTTCTCCTGCTCGAACTGGGAGGCCCACTTATTGATCGCGTCCTTCGCTATCGGCCCCAGACCGATGTAGCCGATATCGGCCGCGTTGATCGTAACACCCGAAAACTCCTTGCCATCGTTAGACGCAGTCGTTCCGCCACCGCCGCCGCCAGTACAGCCGGCCAATCCAGCTGCTAAGCCCGTCGCAACCGCCGATAGTACGGACCGGCGTTTTAATCCACTGTCTGTCTTTCGTGAGGTGCCCTCGTTGAGACTCGTAGTAGAGTCTGCGGGTTCACTAGTTGCTGCCATAGTACATGCCAACACCTGTCACATACGCACATAAGTGTTTCTCTAGGTACTTGAATAGTATAATTCGATAAGCCGCGCTGCGATATAGTTTCTATTCAAATTTCGAGGAATAAACTCAGTTCCGATTATTTTACAGCTAATTACGGGATCTCATAGTCGTATGGCCGGGTGTTCCGAGCGATTTGAATGTCGCGCTGTACTTGATCTCGGTAGTGGTCCCACGCAAAGGTTTGTCCCGGCCAATGGTCCGTCGCGTAGGGAAGAGGTTGGTAGTGATCAGAGGTGATAGCACAGATTTCGTCCCAATGATCGGCAGCAGTTTCGAGGTGGACGACTGCAGTCTTCCATCGGTTCATTCCTGTCATTCGATACGTCTCGAATTCCACACCGGCACGAAGCTTTTCGGCGAAGTAGAGGCTCAGATGCCCCCACGTACGGATGTCACAGAGTTCGCATTCGAACGCACCCACGTCGTCCGGTCGTTCTTGCTTGAGTGAATCGGCGAGGGCCAGCGCAGACTCGCCGGTGTCGGTCATTCGGTCAGCAACATCCAGTGGTGTCACAAGGTGGTCCTCGATAGCTTGGCCGTCAAGGACTCGCTCAAGGTAGGTAGGAATGGACAGATAATCCGGGTCGAGCGTTTGGTGGTCGATGAGTTCATTGATCGAGATGAACGGGGACACGCCGTCGTCCAGTCCCATATTTTCGATGGGAGCGAGAAAGCCCTCGGGGTAGAGAGTGTAGTCCCAGGTGCCGGCGTGAAACGCCGCCAACTCCTCTGGCATCTGACTCCCCAATCGAAATCCGTCCAACATCCGTTCGCCGAGACCTGGCCCATACCGCGTCTCGAACGCCTGCTCAAACACCTCGTCCGGGGTGGATGGGTCGTACAGCAACCGCCCCCACAATAAGTAGAACAGCCACTGTTTCTCGAAGGCGTACTGCCACGTCTGATGCTCGTGCACCCGATGAGAAAGATCTTTGGCGGGGATGTAGCCTTCTGAGCCAATGATGTAGCCGCCGACGTAGGATTTCGAGGCGTGGTTGGCCTGAATATGGTCGCGGATGAAATCGGGATCACCCCACCGGAGCACAAAGAAATCCTCGTTACGAACCGTCCACACCACACTATAGTCATCGGGTGGGGGATTCCAGAGCAGATTATCGACGTCTCCAGATTTGTGATCATGCGTGAGTGCGAGTTTCGTTGTCGAGTGGCCGTGAGACCAGTTGAATTTCGACGGAACGAGCACCTCCGAAACGTTATCGAGCGCCGCCTCAGCCTCGATTACTCGCCGCATCTCATCGAGTGCCTGCGATTTGATCGATCGGTGGAGGAGTTTAATTTCTCGGTCGGCGCGTTTGATTCCCTCTACGAACGTCTCTTGAAGCCAGGTATGCTTCGCTTCAGGCGTCATGTTCTCCGTCCAACTCGCGACACTCGTCCCGAGACCGGTAAGCTTCGGGTATTCGTTTAGTACCTCCGTGACGCACGCACGCGTGTATTCTTTGATTTTATCTGCAGGATCGTTGTACTGGTGTACGCCGTGGGCCTCGGCGAATTCGGGTGTAGTGTGGATATTCCAATTGACGATGTAGGTCTCGACGCCGCGATTGGCCGCCATGCGAAAGAGTTCGTGCCAAAAGTTCTGCCATCGCTCCAGTTCCTCGTCCGTGAACGGGCTGGCTTCCGGATAGGCGTGGGGTTTGATCATGTAGGGAAACGGGTGGAGATTCCACAGCGTCAGCGCGTTAAACCGGTTGCGCGCCATCATGTCAAGGAACGCACGCCAGAACTCGAGATCCCGACACGTCTCAAAATGAATCTCCGTCTGCTCACCATCGCGGTAGGGTGACCAGGGGAGGTTGAATTTGAGCGCACGGAACTCGACTGACGGAGTCGCCGTTTTCTCCTGGATTTCCTCGATTTTTGTCCCCGCTCGAAGCTGCTCGCAGAGGTCCAACGCCCCGTACATTCCGCCGGTGTCGTCAGCCGCCGAAACGAGAAGGGTGGATTCATCGCCGATTCGAATCCGGGAAATCGTATACCCTTCTGGGTCATGAGACGACGGAATGAGAGTTTCATCGGTCAGCTCCGCCAGCTGGTCTCTATCCGCGCTGTTTCCGAGGAGAACGATGCTCGGTGAATCATTTCTTGATAAATCACCGAGGTTGGTTTGGGTGACCGCAGCGCGGCATTCGAGGATAGCGACGAGATCGTTCACGCCGAATCTGAGTTGCGGAGAGTTGGTTCGATACGCGATACTGAGTTCGTGGCTAGTAGTCGTGGACATTAGCAGGTCGACCTCTGTCATTAGAACGCCCCTCGCGAAGTCTCTTAACTCTATGTGCGTCCGAAGAGGATAACTGGAAAACAACGTCCATGAAGGGTGAAAATCCGACGAATATGGCGTGTTCAGTTGACAGTATCTTCGGTGATTCGGTAAGAATGAGGCCGACCGGATATTGACTGGCAGGATATCCCAGCTGGTTAGAGATCTCGAGCTAAGAACCAGTAGTTATAAATCGATTGTGAAGACATCACATGGTAGGCGTGTGAAAGCATGACACAAACATTAGATGATATCATAACCAGGGTTGCTGCGTACACGGTCAGCCGTGACATGGAACACGAAAGTTGGGAGCGCGCGACCGCTGTGAACGGACTTCTCGCAAATGAAATCCGAATTGATGAGGCTCACGAACTCGTGGAAAGTGCGGTAGAAACACAGACAAGCGCTGGTCAACTGGCGTACGGGTATGGCGACCAAGCCTCTTTCAGGGAGTCTCGGTCGAGAGAATGGACGAAATACGACCTATCGTCGTATTTCCCGACAGCAAACACAGCGTCGATGGCGTCGAGCGTCCTAGAGTTTTACGATCGAACCGGCGACGAACGGTACCTCGATGCGGTTCGAAAACAGTATGAGTACTTCGAAACGGTCGACCGTACGCGAGATGGTGGCATCTCCCGCCGCGATGGACCAATCGAGTTGTTCACCGAGGTTCTCTATTTCCTCTGTCCCTGGTACGTGCGGTACGGGCTGCTCACCGACAATGATGAACCCGTTGAGGATGCGGTACACCAGATCAAAATCCACGCAAAGCACCTTCAAGATCCGCATACTGGCTTGTTCCGGCATATTTGGCGTGAGACGCCCGACTACTATCCTGCGAGTGAGTACTGGGGTCGTGGGGTTGGATGGGCGACCGCTGGGCTTATTGACACACTCGGGCTGTTGCCGGAGGATCATTCCGAGCGAGAGACGGTGCGGGAGATTCTTGAGCGCGTCGTCGACGGTCTCCTGGTCTATCAAGATGACACCGGTTTCTGGCGTCAACGGGTCGACGACACGAAATCCCCGCTGGAACTGTCTGGCACAGCATTTTTCACCTACACGATTCAGCGAGCACTCAACGAGGGTATTCTCGATGGAGCACCGTATGCAGCCGCTGCTGAGAAGGGGATGGATGCGTGCATCGGCGCTGTTCGGGAAGATGGGGCAGTTCAACGGGTCGCGAAACCACCCGCGAGTTCGTTCGCGCCGCTTGGTATCACCTCGTACGGCCAAGGGAGTTTTCTCCTCGCCGCGAGTTGTTTCGTTTGAGTCGAGTAAAAGAGAATAACCAGGTGTTCAGTAGATACCTGCGATTAACTTCGATCTCATGTTTTTCATGGGGTGGTGGATAGCTCCTGTCAGGATTCGCGGTGAACGAGGAGAAGCCACTTAAGTACCGTTGCGGTCGTCCCATCTTCCTTTGTGAGTTCACAGTTAATCGTGATGACACCTGTTTCCTCATTTCGAACCTCTTTATTGATGACTTCCGCCTCCAGATGGACAGTGTCACCAATGAAAACTGGGTTCACGAACCGAATCTTGTCGAATCCATAGAGGGCGTAGGTTTGGAAGTTCCACGGCGTACTCGCCATGAGTCCCTGAATCAACGTGACGTTTAGTGCGCCGTGAGCGATTCGGCGACCATATGGTGTCGTTTCTGCGTACGCTTTGTTTGTGTGTAACTCACCGTAGTGTCCCTCAAGGCCGGCGAAGCCGTGGATATCGGATTCGGTGATAGTTCGTCCGTAGGACGTACGCGTTTCTCCAACTGGTACCTCCTCGAAATACCGTTTCTCTGCTCTCATATCAGACGTATGCATGTCTTCCACTTCGATATTAATACCTATTGGTCACGGTCATTCAAGACAGCCGTGTCGGTCTCACGGTTCTTTTCTGGGGGGTATCGACGTCTGAAAGTGCTCCAGCACAGTGCTCGTTTGGGACGGAAGTTAGCGGCGGTCGTTGAGTTGGCGACACCCAAAATAATGGCAGAAATTCTATATGATGATTTAAGTAGGTGAGTTAACAATTGGACCTAATGATGAGCGAAATAGATAACCGGCAATCACCCGTCCCCGACATCGACGAGGACTTCTTCGCCGAGGAGCTCTTTGCCGAAGACCGCTTCGACGACGACCTCTTTGGTTCCGAGATTGGCCGTCTGGTCGACGAGGAGGCAGGGGGATATATTATCGCGTCCGCCCGCGCCGTTGCGGACGCCGTTCGTTCGACGCTGGGGCCCAAAGGGATGGACAAAATGTTGATCAGCGATATCGGAACCGTCACTATCACCAACGACGGGGTGACGATTTTGCGAGAAATGAGGGTCGACAATCCAATTGCGAAGGTCATCATCGAGGTTGCGAAAGTTCAGGAGGAAGAGGCTGGCGATGGCACGACTACGGCCGTGGTGCTGGCGGGTGAATTATTGAAGCGCGCCGAACGCCTGCTTGAGGAGGGGGTTCATCCCACCCGAATCGTCGGAGGGTTCAATCTTGCAGTTGAGGAGGCACTCAGACAGGTCGATAACCTCTCAGAGCAGGTGGGGCCGGATGACGAGACACTCCTCCAAACGCTTGCGGAGACGAGCATGACCGGGAAAAATGCCGATCAAGTGAAGCAAATGCTCAGCGGACTCGTCGTCGATGGAGTTCGTATCGCCGCTACCGAAACAGCAGATGGAGAGCGAGTGGTAGACATCCGAGATCTCGCAGTCGAAACCCAAGTTGGGCACGCAGCAGCCGAATCGACGCTCGTCTCCGGTGCGGTGTTCACGCGAGACGCAGTACACGACGATATGCCCTACGAGGTCGATGATGCGCGGATTTTGCTTCTCGATTCTCCGATTACGTCCGACGAACTCGAAAGCGGATCGGGATCACACATCGAAGTCGATGACCCCTCGCAGCTCAAAGCGTTTCGCGACAGTGAGGAGGCTACGCTCCGAGAGATTGTAACCCGCTTCGTCGATGGTGGGGTGAACGTCATATTCTGCTTAGAGAAAATCGACGACCTCGCGCGGTCCATGCTCGCAAAAGAAGGAATTCTGGCACTCCAGAACGTCAGCGAGGAGCGATTGGCCTTCCTGGAAACCCTCTTCGACATAGCCGCCATCTCCGACCTGCGAACAGTGAACGCAGACCGCCTTGGGCATGGATGCGTTCGTCGCGATGAATACGACGAGTTGTTCCTCGTTGAACCCTCTAATGCGGCCTGCGCAACACTCCTCGTCCGGGGATCTACTCCACACCTCGTAAATGAATTTGAGCGAAACATCAACGATGCGATCGATGTTGTCGCGCAGGTCGTCCGGAACGGTCATGCGGTACCTGGTGCCGGCGCAATCGAGATCGAAGTGGCCGCGCGGATTCGTGAGTACGCAGACGGTGTTCCGGGCCGGGAACAACTTGCCGTGAATGCCTTTGCTGACGCGGTTGAATTCGTGCCGCGAACGCTTGCGGAGAACGCTGGAACGGACCCAATTGATGCGCTCATCAGTCTTCGAACCGCCCATGAACGCGGCAACACTTCTGTAGGACTTGATGCGGCTTCTGGAGCGCCCTTCGATGCCATGGAAGCTGGCGTGATTGAACCTGCGTACGCAAAAAAACACGCCCTCGTAGGGGCTGTCGACGCAGCGAACGTAATACTCGGCATCGACGAAATAATGACCGTTGAAGATCCGTTCGTAACCGACCCAGCTGAGGTCGATATCAGCGCAGACGACCTTCCCGACGAGACGCAAGGACTCGGTGATCTCGAACGATGAGGCTGAACGACCCCAACCGCGCTCACAGCGGCAAGGACAGACGGTCCGTCATCGGCTCAGCAATCATCTCGAGGGCTATTCACTACAAGATCAACCAACGAACAGCGATGACGACGCAACACATCACAAACTCATGGTAAAAAATCGATCGGCCAGTCAGAACGATATCGAGGACAAGGAATCGAACGTCACTAACATCAGCATCCAAGCAGGAGTTGCACTCTCGGACCTGCTCCGACCGACCTTCGGACCAACTGGACGTGATAAGATGATCGTCGATTCAAACCAGATGGTCATCATCACGAACAATGGGGCGACTATTCTGGGCGAGGTCGACGTCGAGATGGACATCATCCCGTCGGCGAGACTTATCACCGAACTCGTCCAGTCACAAGGAGAGCGATTCGGCGACGGAACGAAGACCGCGACGATTTTTGCGGGAGAACTTATGCGCCGTGCGGAGACTCTCGTCGAAAAGGGACTGCACCCGAGCAGCATCGTTGACGGCTATCTGTGGGCTTCCGATCGAACAGCAGACCTCATGGCGCAACATTCGTTTGAGGTTACGGTCAACAACACCGAACACTTAGAGCACGTCGCGAAGGTGGCGATGACGGGACGAGGAACGACTGCGATCGGTGACACCCTCGCGAACCTCGTCGTGGAGGCAGTTCGAACGGTCGAACAGGACGGTGATATAAATCTCGACTACATCACGACGACCACGATACCTGGGGGTGTTGTAGGAGACTCAGTCCTCTACAGCGGGGTGTTAATCGACACTACGGACCCAGTACTCACCAGTATGCCACGAGCTGTCGAAGATGCGCGCATTGCCTGTGTTGACGCGCCAATACAGCCAACCGGCGCACGCAGAGGGTCTGCGGAGATACATTTTGAACGTCCCGAGGACGTAACACAATTCCACGACTATGAGTACAGCGCTGCCGAGCAACTCGTAAACGAACTCGTGGACCACGGCGTGAACGTCGTGTTCTGCACGAAAGACATCAGCCAGAAAACCCGGCTTCTGCTGAGTGAAAACGGAATACTCGCAACCAAGCGCACACTTTCGCAAGACGTCGAGCAGATTGCACGGGCGACGGGCGCAAGCGCCATATCCGACATCTACGAGCTCGAACCGTCAGACATCGGGCTGGCCGACCGAGTCGAGTTACGCCAGTTCGGGCGAGAACAGCTGTTCGCTATCGAAGGTTGCGAGGACCCTCGCAGTGCCACGCTTCTCCTCCGGGGCGGAATCGAACACAGTCTTGACGAAGTCGAACGCACGGTCAGAAACGGCATCGCCACGGTGCGAGCTACGATACAGTCAGGATGTCTCGTACCAGGGGCAGGTGCAGTAGAAACGGAGGTCGGTCGCATTCTACGAGCAGAGGCCAACGACATCGCCGACCGACGACAACTTGCAATTCGCGCGTACGCCGATGCGCTCGAAGTCATTCCACGAACACTCGCCGTAAACATGGGGCACGACCCGATAGACACCCTTGTCGAACTCCGGAGACGACACGACATGAATCATCGCAACGCTGGCGTCGTTCCGGACGAAGGTGTCGTCGACGATGTTGTCGAGGCAGGTATCGTCGAACCGCATAACGTGAAGCTCCAGGCGATTATCGGTGCATCGGAGGTCGTTTTCCAGGTGCTCAAAATCGACGATGTTATTCCAGCAAAGCTTTCGGACGAACCCTACTAACGTTGAGATAGTTGAATTGGAAATGCTCGCTAGGACCGTCACTCGTGACCGGACGGCGGAACGGGACGGTACGGCTCTTCGAGATACGTGAGATCGGCCTCGGAAAGCGTGATGTCAAGCGCCTCTACGGCCTCCTCTAACTGCTCGACGGTCGTCACACCGACGATGGGTGCATCGACACCGCTTTTGTGGAGGTGCCACGCAAACGAAATCTGGGCCATTGAAACGCCCTTCTCGTCAGAAAGTTCCTGCACGCGTTCATTGATGGCCTGCCCATTCCCCTGGAAGTAGGGATGGGTCTGGGTGTAGTCTTCCGTTTCTCCGCGGGTGGTTGCTTCGAGCTGATTATGTGGACGCGCAAGATACCCTTTGGCCAGTGGACTCCACGGAATGACACCAATGCCTGTCTCTTGGCAAAGTTGGAGCATCTCACGCTCCTCCTCGCGGTAGAGTAGATTGTAGTGGTTTTGCATCGTAGCGAACCGATTGAGGCCGAGTGCCTCACTCGTGTAGAGAGCCTTGGCGAACTGATAGGCCCACATCGACGAAGCACCCAAATACCGGACCGTCCCTCGGCGAACTGCGTCGTCGAGCGTGCGGAGCGTCTCCTCGATAGGTGTGTTGTAATCCCATCGGTGGGTCTGATAGAGGTCGATGGTATCCATCCCGAGGCGCTCCAGGCTGTTCGCTAGTTCCTGCTCAATTGCCTTTCGCGAGAGCCCACTAGCATTGGGATTTGTCTCATCCATTTCTCCGTAAACCTTTGTCGCGACAACCAATCGGTCGCGGTCGTAATCGCTGAGGACGTTCCCGACGATTCGTTCGGATTCACCTTTCGAATAGACGTTCGCGGTATCGAAGAAGTTGATGCCGAGATCGAGCGCCCGCTCGATGATTTCGGCGCTTTCTTCCTGTGTGAGCTTCCACTCGCGATCCGTTCCAAAACTCATGCAACCGAGGCAAATTCGACTGACCGTCATGCCAGTGCTTCCGAGGGTTGTGTACTCCATACCAGAGGTAGATTCACAAGCAGCCGTTATAAGTTCCCCGTACGTGCAACTCAGTATTGTTGCCTCGCTCGAATATCGAGCGCTGCAGACGAATATACTGGATTCACTGATTGATGCAGTACCAGATAATGAGCAGACGAGAATCCCCCGCGATTGCTCCGTTTGCATCGACGGTCTCAGGCGACGATTGAATTTGACAGTCGTCACAATACTTAAATAATTAAATAGAGAATCCTTGTGCGAGATGAAACCACTCACGGGTTTCGAGGTTCTCGATTTCACTCGAGAGGTCTCGGGACCGCACTGTACGCAATTATTGGCCGGACTAGGTGCAGACGTCATAAAAATCGAACCGCCTGGTGGGGAACGTCCCCGATCAGAATGGGTTGACGCGTTTTCCTCATTCAATCTCGGAGGAAAACGCTCAGTCAGTATTGACCTGAAAACTGACGAGGGGAAGAGAATCGCCCAGCAACTCGCCGAGCGGGTCGATATCGTCGTCGAGAACTTCAGACCTGGAGTTCTCGAACGGTTTGGACTGGATTACGACGCAGTCGCAAAACAGAACGCGGACGTCATCTACTGCTCGATTAGTGGATTCGGTCAGGACGGCCCGTACCGTGACTTCCCTGCATATGATCCGATTGCACAGGCACTGAGCGGCGTCCTTGCATCAACGGGATATCCCGATCGCCCTCCAGTTCGAATTGGAGCGAGCTTTATCGACTGTGGAACCGCGGTTCACGCAGCACTGTTCGTTATGGCCGCTGCATTAGAGCGGGAACAAACGGGTGAAGGGAGGTACATCGATACATCGCTTTTCGATACGGCAGTGTCGTGGATGGCGTATCGAATCGCTGAATACTCGCGTACAGGACGCGTTCGCGAGCGCACTGGCTCGGGGAACGACGTTACTGACAGGGTCTATTACGCTGGTGACGACAAGCCATTCTACGTAAAGGCAATCACCCAACAACAGTACGAGAGCATGTGTCATGTAATCGATCGAGACGACTTGATCGAGGATGAGCGCTTTGAGACAGATGCTACACGGATCGAGAACACCGACGCCCTCGAAGCTGAATTGAAACAAAGCTTTGCGCAGTTCGACCGTGAGCAACTGGTCGAGCGGTTGGCTCAAGCGAGCGTTCCGATAGGTTCGGTACAGGATGTTGGCGAGCTCGTCGATCAAGATCCACATGTGAAAGCCAGAGGAATGCTCACTGACTCGTATAATCTGGCGGCCGAGGAATCACTGCTAACCTCGACGCTCCCTTTCCGCACCG
The DNA here is from genome assembly GCF_029338295.1 of Haladaptatus sp. QDMS2. Taxonomy (NCBI): domain Archaea; kingdom Methanobacteriati; phylum Methanobacteriota; class Halobacteria; order Halobacteriales; family Haladaptataceae; genus Haladaptatus; species Haladaptatus sp. QDMS2. Next base: position 17,076 of record NZ_CP119793.1, on the reverse strand, counting down.
ACAAGGGCTCGCCCGAACTCGGCGGGCGACCACCTGAACTCGGCGAACACACCTTTGCAGTGCTCTCTGAACTGGGCTACTCTGACGAGAAAATCCATGACCTCATCGAAACTGGCGTTCTCGATAAGAAGGATGAGTAAAAGTAGCTTAGACGGTCGATACTTCGGGCGTTCGTTCGGTGTACTGACTGGACCCATTCGAACTTGCAGAATTTGTCATCCTTGTCGGTCTGTGTGTGAACCAAGACGGGGTTCCAATTCGGGCGAAGATCCCAATGCGAGAATGACAGTCCGTTCAGCGAACGGAAGCTCTATCACCCGGCATCGGGTTCGAGTCACGGAATGACTCGCAAGTCAGGAGAGCACGCGACGGGTCACGCCGAGCGCTTGCTGACCGGACCGATGGGACGAGTTTCAATCGTTCTTTCGCTGGGTTGGCTCGGGCTCAGACTCGGGCGTGAGGCGTTACCGCCGCTTCTGCCAGTTCTCATCGAAACTCTGGCTATATCGCCATCTCAGGCTGGGTTCTGCCTGACGATTCTGTGGGCATTGTATGCTCTGGTCCAGTATCCGGGCGGTCGACTCTCCGATCAACTATCGCGTATCACGGTTCTAGTACCTAGTTTGGTAATCCTCACCGGCGGGTTCCTTGCGCTGATGACGATTTCTACCTATACGGGTCTCCTCTCTAGCGTCGTCTTGGTTGGTATCGGCGGCGGGTTGTACTTCACATCTTCGCGCACGCTTATCTCGGATATGTATGTCGAGCGACGCGGTCTCGCGCTCGGAATCAACGACGCTGCTGGAACAATCGGGAGCGCGATTGCCGCAGGAATCGTTATCGTCACGCTCGCACTCGGAAACTGGAAGCTCACGTTCCTCCCAGTCGTAGGAGTACTCGCAGTAACCTCAGTTCTCCTTTCCCGTTGGCGACAGGAATCATACGTCATCAGTCAGGTCGATTTCAACGTACAGGAGGTGATTCACAGAGTCATCGCCTACCGAGAAATCCGGTGGCTAATCGTAGTGTACTCGTTGTTCAATTTCGCCACCTCTGGGATCGTGAGTTTCCTGCCACTGTTTCTACAAGCGGATAAAGGATTCTCGCCGTTACTAGCGAGTGCCTCCTTTTCGATCTTGTTCATCGTCGGAATGGTAGCGAGTCCAATTGCAGGAGACCTCAGTGATAGGCTGCCCCGAATGAACATCGCCACAGGTGGAATCGCACTCAGCATACTCGGCCTCGTTGGAATGCTATCGATGACATCGATGCCGCTGATCGGTGCGAGCGTCCTCGTGTATGCACAGGAATTCGTACCTGTCCGCCAGTCATGCAAGCCTACCTCTTCGACCATCTTTCGAAAGACACCCTTGGTAGCGACTTCGGAGCGATCAAGACCGTGTATACAGGCATCGGGAGTTTGGGGCCAGCATTCGTTGGAATTATCGCCGAACGTGCGACTTACTCAGCCGCATTTGCCCAACTCATCGTGTGCTTTGTGGTGAGCATCGCACTGCTCTGGTTGCTAGCACGCCGTGAAACGCGAGCACGTCCCTGAACCACCGGTTTTTCCGCGTCACATTACCGACGCTACTCTCGCCCCTGGGCGTCGACGACAGCAACCGAGGCGAGATTCACGATGTCTTTGACCTCGTCGCCGCGCTGGAGGACGTGGACGGGTTTGTTCATGCCGACGAGCATCGGCCCGATGGCTTCCGCGCCGCCGAGGCGCTGCAGCAGTTTGTACGCGATGTTCCCCGCCTCCAGATTCGGGAACACGAGTACGTTGGCCGGCTCTTTCAGCTCGAAGTTTGCATAGGTTCCAGTGAGAATTTCCTCGACAACAGCAGTATCCGCCTGCATCTCTCCGTCCACTGGGAAATCGACCTCTGGATCAGCGTGGAGGAGCTGGACAGCTTCCCGTGACTCACGCGTAGATTGGTTGTCAACCGATCCGAAGTTCGAGTACGAGAGCAGGGCCGCACGCGGTTCGACATTGAATCGTCGTGCCAAATCGCTGGCATGCTTGGTGATTTCGGCCAACATCTTCGCGTCGGGATCGAAGTTAACGGTGGTATCAGCGCAGAAGATGACGCGGTTTTTGAACGTGAGCATGTAGACGCCAGCGACGTAGTCAGTGTCCTCGGCCGTGCCGATGACCTGCAGGGGCGGTCGGAGTGCCGAGGGGTAGTGGTGGGTGAGACCGGTGAGCATCGCGTCTGCGTCTCCCGAATCGACCATCACACTACCGAAGTAGTTCGTATCTCTATGTATGAGGTCGCTCGCCTCGCTGCGGGAGAGTCCCTTGCGCCGACGCAGCTCATAAAGTCGGTTTGCATAATGGTCCCACTGACCCTCATTCGTGGGGTCTGCGATCGTAGGGTCGAACTCGAGGCCAAGGGTACGTGCCGTCCGGGTGATGGCGTCTGCGTCGCCGATGAGGATTGGCTCTGCGATGCCCTGCTCGACGAGCTGGTAGGCCGCACGCACCATCTTTTCCTCAGTTCCCTCTGCGAGCGCGACCCGCATCGGGTCCGACCTGGCTTTGTTAAGGACGACGCGCATCATCTCGCGGGACTTCCCGAGACGCGCTTCGAGTTTCTCGACGTAGCGATTGATATCGATCTCGTTACGAGCGACACCTGAGGTCACTGCTGCCTTCGCGACGGCCGGAGCCACCTCGAACAATACGCGCGGGTCGACCGGTTTCGGAATGATGTAATCCGGGCCGAACTGAATTGGCTGGTCGCCGTAGGCTTTGACCACGGCGTCGGGGACGTCCTGTCGGGCGAGGCGAGCGAGGGCTTCTGCGGCGGCGACCTTCATCTCCTCGTTGATCTCGCTGGCGCGCACATCGAGTGCGCCACGGAAGATGAAGGGGAACCCGAGAACGTTGTTCACCTGATTCGGGTAATCAGAGCGCCCCGTCGCCATGATGACGTGGTCGTCGCGGGCCGATTTCGCCGCCTCGTAGGTGATTTCGGGGTCCGGATTCGCCATCGCGAAGATGACGGGGTCGTTCGCCATCGACTGCACCATCTCCTGGCTCACGATGCCGGCGACTGAGAGGCCGACGAACACGTCTGCGCCTTCCATCGCGTCGGCGAGGTCGCCCTCAGGGATGTCGCGGGCGAATTGGCGTTTGTACTGGTTCACCTCGCCTGCCTCGGCACGTTGTTCGGTGATGATGCCCGAGGAATCGCACATGGTGATGTTCTCTTTTTTTGCGCCGAGTGAGACGTAGAACCGGGCGGTTGCGATGGCGCTCGCCCCAGCCCCGGAAAACACCACGTTAATATCAGAGATGTCCTTCTCGGCGATTTCGAGGGCATTCAGGAGGGCGGCTCCGGAGATGATGGCCGTCCCGTGCTGGTCGTCGTGGAACACGGGGATGTTCATCTCCTTTCGCAGCCGTTCCTCGATGGTGAAACACTCGGGGGCCTTGATGTCCTCTAAGTTGATGCCCCCGAACGTCGGTTCCATCATGGCCACCGATTCGATCATTTTCTCCGGGTCGTCGGTGTCCAGTTCCACGTCGAAGACGTCGATGTCGGCGAACCGCTTGAACAGGACGCCCTTGCCCTCCATCACCGGTTTCGAGGCCTGTGCGCCGATGTCCCCAAGGCCAAGCACCGCAGAGCCATTGGAGACGACGCCCACCATGTTCCCCTTCGCGGTGTACTCATAGGCGAGGCTGACATCCTCTGCGATGTCAAGGCAGGGTGCGGCCACCCCGGGCGAGTACGCGAGGCTCAGGTCGCGCTGGGTGTTCGTCGGTTTTGTCGTCGAAATCTCTAACTTTCCCGGGGGTTCCTGACGGTGGTACTCCCGGGATTCGTCATCTAATCCCATAGATTGACTGGGAACCCATAGTACATAAAGATTGAAACCTGGAGGGAGAGTCCATCATATTAAATCGAACAAAGTCTTCGATAACGCTCTCAGCGGTGGTTTTATGCACTCATTCAGTGACATCCAACTATGGACACGAGAATGCTTGGTCAGACTGGGCAGAAAAGCACCCTATTAACGTTCGGTGCAATCGTCCTCCGGACGCTCAATCAGGATGGGGCGAACCGAATGGTCGAGTTGGTCCGTTCGCATGGCGTAAATCACTTCGATGTCGCGCCGACGTACGGTGATGCCGAGGTGAAACTCGAACCGGCGTTGCGAGCTCACCGGGACGATATCTTCCTTGGCTGTAAGACCAAAGCACGTACGAAGGAGGGTGCGGCCAACGAACTGGAACAGTCACTCGAACGAATGGGTATCGAGAACATCGATCTCTATCAGTTCCACGCGGTAACGGGGCGCGACGAACTCGACGCAATCACGAGTCCAGACGGAGCGCTCGAAACGTTCCGTGAAGCCAAAGCATCGGGGATCATCGACCATATCGGGCTGACTAGCCACGGTGCTCCTGCTGTCATCCTCGATGCGATTGAGCGAATCGACGACCTCGAGACTGTCATGTTCCCAATGAACTACACCCTTCTTGGGAAGGATGACGACGAGCACGATTATCGCCCCGTCCTCAGACGGGCCGAGGAGAAAGGAATCGGTACCATCGGTATCAAGACCTTCGCAAAGGGAACATGGCCACCTAAAAATGAGATCTCACCTGGAGACAGACCATACGACACCTGGTACGAACCCTTCGATACGCAGGCTCGAATCGATGAGTGTCTGAACTTCACGCTCTCTCAAGGTCTGACTTCGATCACGAATGCTGGTGATCCAAAGCTCATCCCGATGATCCTCGATGCGGCAGAGCGCTTTCGAACGTTGAGCGAATCGGAGCAACGAGCACTCATGGATGAGGGGAGCTCACGATCAAGTCCGGTTCCAAAGCGTTGATCGGGACGGATTTTTGACTCGTTAGAGGTGACAGCTGTACACTGGAGACGGATACTCCTGTCGTCGACCGACTGCTCTTTTCTCAGTGGCAGGCAATTCCGTACGTCCCTCATCGTTCGGGTGCTGAGGGGTGGAACGGCCAAATCTATAAATAATCAAGCGCAGATTGCCGTGATGGTATGCGAATAACCGACATCGAAACGCTTCCGATCGGGCGTTGGCTGTTCGTCCGAGTGCATACGGATGAAGGAATCACGGGCCTCGGCGAATCCGGAACGTGGGGATTCCTCGAGGCTTCGGAACAGGCTATCGAGACGTTCAAACGCTATTTGATCGGGAAAGACCCACTCCGAATCGAACACCACTGGCAGTATCTGTATCGACGCGCCCATTTCCGCGGAGCGGCGATTATGGGTGCTCTCAGCGCGATAGATATCGCGCTTTGGGATATTGCTGGCAAACACTTCCAGACGCCGGCGTATCAGCTACTCGGCGGCAAGTGCCGGGACAAAGCACGCGTCTACGCTCACGTTCGAGGCGATTCGACCGACAAACTGGTGCGCCGTTGCGAGCAGGCAAGAGAGCAGGGATTCACGGCTGTTGGCCATCTCTCGCCATTTCTAGACGAATCGCGCAGGGAGCCGTACTTCGAGACCCACGCTGGGAAAATCGCAACGGCGGCTAACCGTGTTCGTCGGTTCCGCGAGGCGGTTGGGGATGATGTCGATCTTTGCATCGAGATTCATCGCCGTCTCGAACCGGAAGAAGCGGTTGTACTGGCTCATGAGATCGAGCAATATCGACCAGCGTTCTACGAGGATCCGATCCGGCCGGACAATTTGGACGCGATGGCATCCGTTGCAGAGAAAATTAACATCCCTATCGCGACCGGGGAGCGATTGCACACGATTCACGAATTCGAAATGTTGTTCCGCCGCGACGCCGTCCAGTACGTGCGTCCGGACATATGTATGGTGGGAGGGCTCAGTCACGCCAAGAAAATCGCCGCGCTCGCAGAGGCACATTACGCTGGGGTTGTTCCACACAATCCACTGGGGCCGGTTAGTACGGCCGCCTGTCTACAGCTCGCTGCCTGCATTCCGAACTTCAAGCTCCTCGAGTATCCGTTTAGACCGGATAAGGGACAGGCACGTGGCAGCGATCTCATTCGGCAAGAGTTGACGTGCGAGGACGGATATCTTGACATTCCGGATGGGCCAGGAATCGGCGTCGAGTTAGATGACGACGCACTCGAAAAGTACCCGTACGAACCACGGGAATTTGTCACCCGCCTACATGAGGATGGATCTGTTGTCGATCAATAAGTCTCGCGGACTGCAGTCCGTAGTCCAGTTGTGGTCGCTCGTTCAGTAGCGATTTCACCCATCTCGTGTGGGATATTTGCTCTATTACGGCGAGTCATATTGTGGTCGAATGGTGAATATGGATTCGTTGATTGTCGAAGTATACATTTATCACTTGTCGATACGTAGTCGATACCTGATGATAGATTCTACACTGTATACCTGCCCACGATGTGCCGGGATTCTCAGAAACCAATTTGGGACCTGGATGTGTGACACCTGTCGATACTCCCCACCTCACGGAGCAGACTGAACACAAGACCACGAGGTAAATCCATTTCCGGCAGGCAACCCGCGAAAACAATAAACTCGGAATTCAACAGATGAGAATGTAATCGGTTAGACTCAGTCCTGGTTGTGTGGTTACACAGAAGGTTTATTAGGTGACCATTGGATTAGGAGAGTGGATCTCTAAATGAGTGACGAGAGTAATGAAGTCGTCCTTCGGCGGACGCAATTAGCGACGCCAGCAAGCAACGAGAAGATGATGCATAAGGCTGCAGGCAGTGATGCCGACGAGGTGTTTTTAGATCTCGAAGATTCAGTGGCCCCTGGGGCGAAAGCCGAATCTCGAAAGCCACTAATTCGGGCTTTGGAAAAGGAAGATTGGTCCGATAAAATCGTGAGTTTCCGTATGAACGGCCTTGATACCCGCTGGTGGTACAACGACATTATCGAGGTCGTGAGTGCGGCAGGGGAATATCTCGACGATATTATCATTCCCAAAGTAAAGTCTGCAAGCGACATTCATACCGTCGAGAATCTTCTCGAACAAGTCGAGGTAAACGCCGGTCTCGAAATTGGTGGAATCGGACTCGAACCACAGATCGAGGATGGACTCGGCATGAACAATGTTGACGAGATTGCGCATGCTAGCGCCCGACTTGACTCTATCATCTTTGGCCCTGGTGACTACTCGGCTGCGATGGGGACCCCCGGACTGACGATTGGCCAGTTCCCCGAGTATCCCGGTCACTACTGGCATTACGCACTCTCGCGCTGCAATCATGCCGCGAAGAGTGCCGGAATTCCGTGTATCGATGGACCGTATGCGACCATCGAAGACGAGGAGGGATTCCGCGCCATGTGCCAGAACGCAAATATGCTCGGTTGTGACGGCAAGTGGGCGATTCACCCCAGCCAAATCACTATCGCCAACGAAGTCTTTGCTCCAGAACCTGACGTGGCCGAAAAAGCCCAGCGTATCGTGACGGCGTACGCAGAAGCACAAGAATCAGGACGCGGGGCCGTCTCTGTGGACGGCGAAATGGTCGACGAAGCGACGAACAAAATGGCACAGGAGATTGTGTCCCAAGCACGGGCAGCGAACATATTATAGGTTCAACCTCACGTTCTAGCTTCGATTTTTAGAGGTGGTTGCGAATACACGGTGAGCCTTAGTCAAGCGCCTCAACAAGCTCGACAATATGTCCGTCTGGATCTTTGATGAACGCAGTTCTCGCGCCGGCCTCTGGCTGGTCACCTGGTGCTTTGACCACGCCAAAGTGGTTGATTCGCTCGAAAGCCTCGTCAACGCTGGAGACTCGAACGGCGATGTGGTCCCAGAGCGTCCCGTCCTCGAAATCCACTTCCCCTTCACTCTGTGAAAGTTGGAGTTCGACGCCATTATCGGCGGCGACATACCGATTTTCGGTCTTTCCATCGGCAGTCGTGAACGACCATGACTCTTCGAAGCCGAGCTGTGTCGTGTAGAATTCTACTGACCGTTCGACGTTTGCAACGTTCAGGCAGGTATGGATCAGGTCCATGGCAACTCTGTGTCGCTTTAACTAATAACTTCATCGGTGCAAAATATGAGCATTGTATCGGTAACCCTCATCGACTGTGCTTCCAGTTCGATGAGGCTGACAAGGCATTGAGTTCGTGACTCCCATCGTATCACTGCCTTCGTCTCACCGTCTCGAGAGCTCGAGCCACTGGTAGCCGAGCGGGTGGTGATCGACCAGAATGGTTCGATGGGTCAATCGACGTACGCACGAATGGGCATCTTCGTAGGCATATTCACCTCAAACGGAAGATGCCCCTATGCGTTGCCAGAGGGTGGCACTCACAGCAAGCCTATTAGAGGTGATAGCACTGGTGGTGCATCGGCGGCTGCGAATGCACTTGAGTCTTGTTAGCACAATCATATATACTTTTGCAAGATTCCACATATGTCCGGTATTGGGTGAGTGGGGCAGCAAACAGCTGAATTTCTGCACCGCTAGTGGACAATCATCCAAGGAAGAATAGGCAAGGCAGAATTCAAATGGGGCAGTATCACTCCATAGTTCCTCAGTAATATTCACGAATGTCGGTCAGTGGACCTCTATGCGAGAGTTTAACATCTACTCCTTCCTGTTGAGAATTATGGCTGTTGAGAATACTCCCTCTAATGCGGAGGAGGAAGAACAAGCAGTGACGCTGGGCAATGAACGACCTGATATCGCCGAGTATCAATCGCTGGCGGCCGATCTCCGAGAGGTAGTCGACGGCGGCGTTGAGTTCGACGAGTATGCCCAGATATTGTACGCCACTGATGGTAGTATCTACCGAGCTCGACCCGCCGGTGTTGTCTATCCTACAGATACCTCTGACGTGATTGCGTCCGTGCGCGTCGCGGCTGATCACGGCATCCCAATACTCCCTCGCGGGGCTGGCTCATCACTTGGCGGACAAACCGTGGGACCTGGGTGCGTGGTTCTTGACTTTACTCGACACATGGACTCGATATTAGAAGTGGACCCGGAGGCGCAACTCACAACCGTCGAGCCGGGTGTTGTCCAGGACCACCTGGACGCCCACCTAGAGGAGTGGGGGCTCAAGTTCGCACCGGATCCAGCCTCTTCCAATCGCGCAACGATCGGCGGGGGCATCGGGAACAACTCAACGGGGGCACATTCGGTTCGATACGGTATCACCGACGCGTACACTGAAGAGCTCAAGGTGGTCTTGGCAGATGGCTCACTCATCCACACTCGTGAGGTCGTCCTCGATTCCCCTGAGTGGGAGGATTTGGTTGAAAAAGATGATCTTGAGGCACATATTTATCGAACTGTCCGTGCGCTGGTCGAAGAGAACGAAGACGAGATTGAGGCTCGATATCCTACACTAAAACGGTCTGTCTCAGGCTATAACCTACAGAAAGTAATCTACCACTCCGAGCAAGGAGAGCACATCATCAATCTCTCGAAGCTCTTTGTTGGTGCCGAGGGTACGTTAGGTGTCATTGTCGAGGCAACCGTTTCGCTCGTAACGCGTCCGGATGAAACCGCCCTTGCGCTCTACTGCTTTGAAGATCTCGTGGAGGCAATGCATGCCGTCCCCGAGGCACTTACCTTCGATGTTTCAGCAGTTGAGCTCATGGACAACGAAGTGTTTCGCCTTGCTCGAGAATCCGACGGATACGCCAAGTACACAGAACCCATCCCCGATCAAACGGTGGCGACGTTGATGCTTGAGTACGACTCGGAACTTCACGACGACTTCGAAGCGGCAATTAACGCGACGAACCACCACTTCGTCGAAAAAGGTGACGCCTTTGATGTGATTGAGGCGTACACAGATGAGGATCAGGCGGACATCTGGAAACTGCGAAAGGCTGCGATTCCTCTATTGATGAGCCTTGAGGGGACCCCAAACCGTACCCGTTCATCGAAGATGCAACCGTACCTCCCGAAGAGTTGGCCGAATACGTCCAGGAATTCCAGGCTATACTCGAGGACCATGAGACATCCGCCGCGTACTTTGCCCATGCCGGCAGCGGAACCCTTCATATTCGTCCAATACTCAATCTCAAAGATGGCAATGGCATTGACACGATGCACTCCATCACTGATGCCGTAACCGACCTCGTGTTAAAACATCACGGTGCATTCTCCGGTGAACACGGTGATGGACTGGCACGTACCGAGTTCAATCCCAAAATGTATGGCCCCCAACTTTGGCAAGCGTTCAAAGAGTTGAAGACAGCATTCGACTCGGAATGGCTCATGAATCCGGGAAAAGTCGTATTCCGTGAAGATAAAACCGATCCTGGTCCAGACTCCGACATCGGAGTGGGAGCTGACATGCGTGAACATCTTCGATATGGCGTTCAATACCAGTCGCTCGAACCGCAGACCACACTCGATTTCGCGGAAGAAGGGGGGTTCACCCAGTTGGTCGAACTATGCAACGGGTGTGGAACCTGCCGCCAGACCGACACCAGCACGATGTGTCCGACTTATCGAGCCTCCAAAGAAGAGATACAGACCACAAGAGGTCGAGCGAATCTACTCCGAGCGGCGATAAGCGGCGACCTCCCCAAAGAGGAGCTGTATTCAGAGCGGTTCAAAGAAGATGTTCTCGACCTGTGTATCGGGTGCAAAGGCTGTGCCTCAGACTGTCCGACGGGCGTGGACATGGCGAAGCTCAAGACAGAGGTGAAACACCAGTATCACAAAGAAAAAGGGACGACTCTTCGTGAACAGCTGTTTGCGAACATCGATACCTTCTCTCGGATAGGGAGTGCGCTTGCACCCCTGTCCAATTGGGCGACGAGGATTCCAGGTGCGCGCATGGCGTTGAGAAGGGGTCTCGGTATCGCCGAAAATCGAGTGCTCCCAACGTTCGAACGGGAGACACTCGTCGACTGGTTCGATGCCCGGGGAGGCTGTAGGCTAACACCCAGTGAGGCGAACGCTCAGGTATTGCTGTTCCCAGACACGTACACGAATTACAGCTACTCTGCACCCGGGAAAGCTGCCGTGGAGGTGCTGGAGGCCGCAGGGGTGTACGTGCGCATTCCAACAGACCTCAAACCGAGTGGCCGGGCAGCATACTCAAAGGGGTTTCTTGACTTGGCTCGAAAGCGTGCCAAACACAACGTCGAGGCGTTGCGGACCGACATCGAAAACGGATGGGACATCGTGTTCATTGAGCCATCAGACGCGGTGATGTTCCAGGATGAGTACCGCGATTTGTTATCTGAGCCAGCTGCTCGTGCCGTCTCTCAGGCGGCATTTGGGGTACTTGAGTACATTGATGTCCACCGAATAGATGAGAAGGTCGCCTTCGAAGAGTCTACAGATGCATTGACCTATCATGGTCACTGCAACCAGAAGGCGACGAAGAAAGATCACCACGCTGTCGGTGTTCTTCGACGGGCTGGCTATGCCGTGGACCCGCTTGATTCAGGGTGTTGTGGGATGGCAGGGTCATTTGGCTATGAAGCTGAACACTACGATCTTTCACAGGCAATCGGTCGCATTCTCTTCCAACAAGTTGAGGAAAGTACTGGTGATATTGTCACGGCTCCGGGTGCATCCTGTCGGTCACAACTGGGAGACCGACCAAGTGCCAAGACGCCACCTCATCCGATTGAGTTGGTTCGACAATCGCTGAGAAACATCAAATAATCAATATAAATCAATCGGATAACGGCACAATCAATTTATACTACGACACTGTTGTTTCATATTGGAGAACGCAAATGGGGGCCCCAAACCGAAGCACGGTAAAATCGGCCAGAACCACGTTTAGAATACTCGAAACACTTCAGGAACTAGATGGAGCCGGAGTAACGGAAACTGCGGACCATCTGGGAATGTCAAAAAGTAACGTGTATAAGTACTTCAAAACGCTCGAGGAGGACCGATACATTGTCAAAGACAAAAACAAAGAATACCAATTAAGCCTCCGCTTTTTGGGATTAGGAGCAGAAACTCGACGGCGATACGGAATCTACGAAATAGCGAAGCCGCAGATAAAAGAGCTGGCAGAGGAATCGAACGAGATGGCCAATCTGCTGGTCGAAGAGCATGGGCGAGGAATTTTCTTATACCGGGCAGACAGTAGCCATGCAGTCAACTTAGACACGCGTGCAGGTCGAGATGTCTACCTGCACACAACTGCATTGGGAAAAGCCATTCTCGCCGATCTGCCTGAAGAGCGAGTAGACGAAATCATCGATCGGTATGGATTACCTCGAGTGACCCCGAAAACAGTTACCAATCGTAGAGCGCTTGAGAAAGAACTCGATGAGATACGTGAACGTGGCTGGGCTTACGATGATGAAGAACGGCTCAAAGGTTTGCGCTGCGTTGCTGGCTCTATTCTCGATCCGAATGGTGAGGTCCTTGGCGCGATCAGCATCTCTGGACCGAGTAGTCGAATGAACGGGACTAGATTCAGTGAGGAAATTCCTGAGGCAATTCTCAAGGCAAAGAATGTGATTGAACTGAATGTCGCGTACGAATAGGAAGTACTGATCAACGTCTTATTGTCCGGTTTCGGACGGAAGAATCGGCCGTAGAATAACGTGCTGAGCCAAGAGTGTGGCCCTCCGTTTAACTGGACGTTCTTTTTCAGAATCATCGCACCGAGGAAGAGATAATGTTCTCAATTCAACGATGGGTATTGTGGTCAAGTTCTATCGATAGTGAACACCGATTCTAAGTAAGAATATTATCGTTCGTGAATAGTTTACTTCTAGTGGAATGGAGGGGTTAACCACATATAGCGATTCGATGTTCATTATTTTGAATTTGTTTTTGTCTATTTATGGATAGTAATAGTGGAAGAGAGAACGAGACTGTGAATTTTCCTGGTTTCTACTAATGGTGCACAATAGTATCGTATATCGAGAGGTCATCGGATAATGGGTATTGGTCTGTTCAATGTCTTGCGAGTGTGTCAGTCTAACTGGACTCGAATAGATCGATCCCAGCTGGAAAAACCGACTAGTGAAATCGTCGGAGTTTTCGGGAAGAGAGCGTGTTCCACTCAGATAGTCTAGTAGGATTTTACAGCCATATGTGTGTAATTTGGAGTTCGAATAGATTTTTACAACACTATGGGCGTAAATAGGAGTGATGTGGGTCTACAATCGTTCACTAATTAGGAGTTTTTGAATCAACTAAACGTCCAAATAAATATTGGACGTGATGACGAAAGCGGACCAAACGGCATTGAAAATATTCATGAGCTAAATTACTTTATCGCTGTTCGTAGCGTTGTTTACTATAGGTGAAAATACTATTCCCAGCCATTAGTTCTTAATTGTAATTTTATATTAGTTATTAAATGAATTAGGATTTTTATTAGGCTATTTTCTACAATATTCTCTATGAGAGTTGTTGAATTTTTAATTATATCAATTTTATAATTTTAGAATTTATACACACTTGTTCAGTAGAACGATTTACCCGTTCTCTATTTTCGTATTCAATAACACAAATATTGTTTGCTGTCCGTTGATGGTGAACATATACTCCGTCAATGGGCCGGATGTACTACTCGAGAGTTCAGATCTAACTTTGGAATGAGCAAATAAATGTTGGCAGCACCCAAAGATGTCGCCAAAAGCGAGGAGGTCGGCTGCATGTCAAAAGAAATGAGGAGTAAACCGGTATAGGCGTTTCGGCTCAGAGTAACGCTGAGCCTCAGGAACTCTCGATTGCTATAAATCCACGATGAACCAGGGGTAACGAGGAGGCAGTCATCTATACAAAGTTCGGTGACTCTGTCAATCTTTAATTCACAAGACTACATTCTGGGTGTCAGCCTGTGTAAGAAGTTGTTCTCACGAGTTTCATGAGAGCCTCCTCGAAGGTGTCCACTGATGTGTTTTAATATATCAACATATAGTTTATGTGTTATGCACCCCTTCGCAGTCTTGCGTTTTTGGTCATTATCCACCGTTCCAATTTCAGTGTTGATTAATCGAATAGTCAACACCAGAATTTAGTACCCCGCCTCCGTCTATCAAACCGACTCCATGCCCACGCCCCACGACACACCTCCCACACCCGATTCCACCGATTCTACAACCCATCCTTCAGACCGCGACTCCCAGGGTGAACCCATCCAAGACGCCCTTCCAGGCTTCATCGCGAGCAAGAGCAAAGGCGAAACCGGATCGGGGAATTACCAGCGAAACGCAGAGCGCGTTATCACTCAGTGGGCTGGCTGGCAAGCCGACCGGGGCGTCTACTCGTTTGACGATCTCGACATTCGCTCCATGCGCGAATACGCTCGCTACCTCACCCAACGCGTTCGTGCCGGCGGCATCGCCGCTTCGACCGCTCACAACTATTACGCCATCATCCGGGCGTTCCTCACCTGGTGCGTTCGCGAAGAACTCCTCGACGACAATCCAGCGGCGAAACGCCGCGCTGAAGAAGAACTCCCCGACAAATCAAACGGCACCAAAAAGCAACCAGAGCAGTTCTGGTCGCCACGCGAACGCCGCGAAATCATGGCGTTCGTCAACCAGCGAGCCCACGACGCCATCGACGACCGTGGGTTTGACGCCATCGAGGAAGCCCGCGACCGGGCGCTCGTTGCCCTGCTCGCCTACTCCGGCGTGCGAGGCGCAGAAGTGTTCTCCGCACCCGGTGATAGCCGACGGAATGGCCTTACCTGGGCCGACGTAGACCTCGACGCCGGCATCCTCATCGTCCTCGGGAAGTCACAGGAACGCGAACCGGTACAACTGCCACCACAGGCACGTGAACCGCTAGGTCGCTACCGAGAGATGCTCTCGCCACCCACTCCAGAATGGCCGGTGTTCCCCACACGGAGTGCCCCCACACTCTACAAAACCGCCCGACAGGGCCGCCGCGATCAGGGCTATTCCGAGAGCGAGATTGACGACCTTCTCGACGAGTACGACACGGACACACTGATTCGTGAGTACGAACTCGTCCCGCCGTCGCTTACGACGACCGGCGCGCGGTCGGTGATGAAGCGCCTCTGTGCCGAAGCGAACTTCGAAGTAGCAGGTGACAGTGAGTATTTGACGTTGCACGGCGCCCGGCGTGGCCTCGGTGAGACGCTGTATCGCGAGCACAGTCCGGCGGCGGCACAGCGGGCGCTCCGACACAAGAGTCCCGAGACGACCTCTCGGGCGTACGCCCACATCGAAGCGAGCGACCTCGCAGAGCAGGTGGGTGACGTTCTCGACGACGTGGATAGATAAGATGCTTGAGAGGCAGAAATTATTGAATCAGTGAATCATGGAATCACAGAATCCCTGAGATAATGAGTAAGAGAAATCGTGAATCTGTGAAGTGCTGAATCGAAGAATCCACGAGTGCTGAGAGTACAGAGTCAGTGCAGTTGTGAGTTAATGATTCAGTGAATCAATGAGTGTTTGAAGTTTTGAATAATGAAGTCAGAGATTCCAAGGAGTTCGAACCACGCAATTCGTATGAGTTGGTCAAAGAATTCCAGATGTTGTGAACCAATGAGTCATTGATTCAGTGACTCAATGAGTATTTGAAGTATTGAATATGGAAATCAGGGAGCCCTATGAGTTCGAACCACGCAATTCGTATGAGCTGGTCAAAGAATTCCAGATGTTGTGAACCATTGAGTCATTGACCCAGTGAATCAATGATAGACTACAACGAGGTGTATCCACTCCTACTACTCCAGGAATCCGCGATACTTCGGGGGAGCAGGTGCACTGAGGAAGACCAGTCGTTGACCGGGTGGTGAATCGAGGACGGTTCTGTCCTGTTCAAGCGACGCCGCAACCATTTCGGGATTCTGGGCTCACTCGTACGCGCCTGATTTTCCGGACGTGAACCGCAGCAGCGTCGAACTGGCGGCTCTCTAAGTGATGCCGGTCCGTTTTCCATGGGTGACTCGACGAATATCTTTGTGCCACGGACACCTGAGAGAGCCAAGAGATAATTGGTTGGCTGATGAGGATAGGGTTCTGTACAACTTGTCTAAAGGCAGTGGATCTACAGTTCTCCATCTTTCGAAGGATTAGAAGGAGATTACGGAAAATCCAGCGCTCATAAATTGCATATGGCTATATATTTTGTTAGCTCACGGGTTCCAGTGTGTCGGAGGATGAACTGTTTCACGGCGTATTTCACGCAAATACCCCTTCATCCAGCGTAGTCGGAATCCACGACGACTTCCGAGTCGAAGTCCAAGAACATGAGAAAAACACCCCGAAATCGTTGCCGAGAGGGAGCGTTTCCACTCACAGCGGGTACTCCGAGGTTGCCGTGGAACTGGTCTCCCGGAATCAGCGCAGAAGAGACCAACTCGACACATTCACCAGCCGTCAGAACTGGTGCATAGTCCATTTTAGCGTCGATACCGACCTTCAGGAGGAAATCGGTAAGCCGCCAGATGTTGTGCAACAGTACTGCGAACACGAAATAGAACAGCCGGACGCGGTAGTCTTTCGAGGATGTCTTCGCCAGGAAGTCGTACTTAATCGACTTATACTCGTTTTCGATCTGCCACCGGCGGCACAAACCGACGACAGAACGTCTTGGCTGCATCCGGCCCAACCCGGAAATTCGTCTGGCACGCGACTGAACCCAAGAATTGAGGCTATTTCGGGTTGCCGCGTGAGTCGACGAGTGAACTCGGCGTACGAATCGCCTGTGATTTCCATGAAGAGGAACGCCAGCACCATCGCGCGGAAGGAAAATGGTATAGGATGCCACGCTGGATACCCGTCTTTGATCGCGTTGATCGAGCGGTCGAGACGCTCAAAAGCAGTGACGATAGCAGTAGTATATAGATCATTTCGGATGTCGATACCGAACTGATACGACTCACAGAGACAACTCGTTCGAAAGCTGTCGGATACGTACTGCTTGGACTGGTGCTTCGCTGTGGTGATGTGGGATACGTGCATCCTTCAGTCGAGTACTCTCTCAGTGCCTAGCTGCTCGTCGGCTCAGGACCCAACTCAGTCGGTGGTGTGGCGTATATTGCTGCAAAAGCGAATGTAGCTGCGCCACCCGCCAGTATCACGCCGACGCTGAGAAACGTCATACTGAGCCCAATTGTCTCACTCACCGGGCGTATCACGATCGGTGATAGGAACTGTCCGAAGAAA